>JBAUCK010000444.1:0-23559 GCA_049677525.1 Xanthobacteraceae bacterium | reverse complement strand
TTGACCAGCGTCATGCCGGCGCTGGCCATAGCGACGTCGGTGCTGTTGCCAATGGCGATGCCCACATCGGCCGCGGCAAGCGCCGGCGCGTCGTTGACGCCGTCGCCGGCCATGGCGACGACGCGGCCGGCGCCGCGCAATTCGCCGATCACGGCGTTCTTGCGCTGCGGCAGGACCTCGGCTTCGAATTTGTCGATGCCGAGCTTTTTGGCGACGGCTTGCGCGGTGGTTTTGCTGTCTCCCGTCAGCATCACGATTGAAATCTTGTCGGCCTTCAGCGCCGCGAGCGCCGCCGGCGTCGTCGGCTTGATCGGATCGGCGATGGCAATGAGGCCGGCCGGCTTGCCGTCCACGCCGGCGAAGACGACAGTCGCGCCGTCGGCCCGCAGACGTTCGGCCTCGCCGTTGAGTGAAGCCACATCGATGCTGCGCTCGGCGAGAAATTTCGCGGTGCCGAGCGCGACGCTCGAGCCTTCGACCATGCCCAGCGCGCCTTTGCCCGACGGCGCCTCAAATCCGCTGACGGGTGCCAGTGCGATATTGCGCGCCGCGGCTGCCGCGACGATCGCTGCGGCCAGGGGATGTTCGCTCGCCCGTTCGACGCTTGCGGCCAGCCGCATCAGCATGTTCTCGTCGAAACCCGGCGCGGCGACGATGCCTGTGACCTGCGGCTTGCCTTCAGTCAGCGTGCCGGTCTTATCGACGACAAGCGTGTCGACTTTCTCCATGCGCTCGAGCACTTCGGCACTCTTTATCAAGATGCCGAAATGCGCGGCGCGGCCGACGCCGACCATGATCGACATCGGGGTCGCCAAGCCCAGCGCGCAGGGACAAGCGATAATCAGCACCGTGACCGCGGCGACCAGCGCATAGGCCAGGCGCGGCTGCGGCCCCAACACCGCCCAGGCCGCGAATGCCAGAAGCGCAACAGCAATCACCAGCGGCACGAACCAGCCCGCCACCTGATCGGCGAGGCGGGCGATCGGCGCGCGCGAGCGTTGCGCCGTCGCGACCATGTCGACGATCCGCGCCAGCACGGTGTCGCGGCCGATTTTCTCGGCGCGCATGACGAAGGCGCCGCTGCCGTTGAGCGTACCGGCGACGACTTTGCCGCCGGGCTCCTTGGTCACCGGCATGGCTTCGCCCGTGATCATGGATTCATCGACCACGGATTTGCCTTCGACGACGATGCCGTCGACCGGCACTTTCTCGCCTGGACGAACGCGCAAGCTGTCTCCGACATGGACGTCGTTGAGCGGCACGTCCTCGTCGCTGCCGTCGTTCTTGACGCGGCGCGCGCGTGTCGGCGCCAGTCCCATCAAAGCGGCGATGGCCTGCGAGGTCGAGGCCCGCGCGCGCAGTTCCAGAACCTGACCGAGCAAGACGAGCACGGTAATGACGGCGGCGGCCTCGAAATAAAGCGCGACACCGCCGTGCATGTCGTGAAACGCCGGCGGGAATAATCCGGGCGCGAGCGCGGCGACGACGCTATAGGTATAGGCGACGCCCGTGCCCATGGCGATCAGCGTGAACATGTTGAGATGGCCGGTGCGCAGCGATTGCGCGCCGCGGACGAAGAACGGCCAGCCGCCACACAGCACCACGGGCGTTGCCAGAATGAATTGCGCCGGCGTGGCAATGGCGCTTGCGAGATGGAACAGACCGAAATGCCCGCCCATCTCGATGAGGAAGACCGGCACGGTGAGCACCAGCGAAATCCAAAACCGCC
The DNA here is from genome assembly GCA_049677525.1 of Xanthobacteraceae bacterium. Lineage (GTDB taxonomy): Bacteria > Pseudomonadota > Alphaproteobacteria > Rhizobiales > Xanthobacteraceae > BOG-931. The sequence goes on along the minus strand of JBAUCK010000444.1, from coordinate 21,830 downwards.
GCGTCATGTCGGCGAGTTCGGCACCATCGCCGGCGCTGCCGTCTTCGGGCTCGAGCGCCATGCCGCAGATCGGGCAGGAGCCCGGTCCCGCCTGCCGGATCTCCGGATGCATCGGGCAGGTATAGATCGTGCCCGCAGGCGCGGGCGCGGCTGCTGCCGTGAATTTGCTCAGATACTTTTCCGGATCGGCGGCGAATTTGGTGCGGCAGCCGGCGCCGCAAAAATGATAGTCGTGGTCGTTATAGGTGTGATGGTGCGGGCTCTTGTTCGGATCGACTTTCATGCCGCAGACCGGATCGGTCACGGTCGCATCCGAGCCATGCCCGTGCGTCGCATGGTCGTGCGCGTCATGGCTGGGCGCGCCATGGCTGTGTGCGCCGTGGCCCTGCCGGTGAGCGGAATTATCCAAGACCGATCCTCTTGCGTGTCTCTTGAAACCTATACCCGGTAGGGGTATATAGACGGCATGCAAGCAAATGCCAAGACGTCGGTGACCAAACGGCTGAAGCGGATCGAGGGTCAAGTGCGCGGCCTTGTGCGCATGGTCGATGACGATCGCTATTGCATCGATATCGTGACGCAGATTTCGGCGGTGCGCTCGGCGCTACGCCGCGCCGAGGAGGAAATCCTCGCCGATCACACCGCCCATTGCGTCGAGCACGCCATCGCGTCCGGCAACAAGGCCGAACAGCGGCGCAAGGTCAGCGAATTGATCGAGGTTTTGTCGCGCAGCGACCGGTGAGCGCACGATTTGATGCAACTGGCGTGGAGTGCCTTGATGCTGGCGCCAAAAAAGCAAATGCCCGCGACAAGCGCGGGCATGACGATCAGATCTAAGCTCTGCCTGTCGAACTGGCTTGCGCTCAATGCAGGCTAAGCGCGTTCAGTTCAAAAGAATTATGCTACCGGCGGGGAGATTGAGTTCCTGCGCCTCGTTCGAGGTCGCGGGCCGGATTTCCGAAATGGAATAATTGTAGATCTCTTGATTGATCAAGCGACGCTGCAATTCGCTGCGCGCCTCACGCTCGCTCGGAGCGGCGACGCCGTATTGCAGGTTCACCGTTACGCCGTCGCGGTCGGCAAATGAAACGGTGGTCACGTAAGGCACTTGCATTGCGCTTCCCTTTTTCAATTTTCCCCATCCAATCCGCTAAACTTTAAGAAAATGCTACCCACGGGATTCGAGCGCATCCCTTGAATTCCGTATGGTTGAGATTTTCCAGCGCTTGGCGGGAAGATCAGCTCTTGTTCTTGCGTGCCAGCGCCGCGCCCCGGGCGAGTGCTTCGAGCTTCAATGCGGCGATTTCGCGGCGCATCGGGGCCATTCCGCAATTCGTGCTCGCGACGATTTTTTGCGCAGGCACGTGCTTTGCCGCTTCGTTAATCACGGCCGCCACTTCTTCAGGCGTTTCGACCATCTCGGTCGCGACATCGATGACGCCGATCAGCACATCCTTACCGTCGAGTAATGTCAGAACGCACATCGGCACGTGCGAGTTGATGCATTCGACCGAGACTTGATCGATTCGGCTCTTCGCCAAAGCCGGGAAGAACTTCTCGTATTGCCGCCACTCGCCGCCGAGCGCGGCCTTCCATTCAATATTGGCGGGGATGCCGTAGCCGTAGCAGATATGCACGGCGCTGGTAGATTTGACGCCGTCCAGCGCGCGATGCAGCGCCTCGATGCCCCACGTCGCGGCGGCGTCCATATAGACGTTGAAGGCGGGCTCATCGAACTGAATCACATCGACGCCGTCGGCGGCGAGCCCGCGCGCTTCCTCGTTGAGCAAATCGGCGAATGCCATCGCGAGCTTGACGCGGTCGCCGTAATGCTCATCGGCGATGGTGTCGACGATCGTCATGGGACCGGGCAGGGTGAATTTGAGCTTGTGCGTGGTATGCGCGCGCGCGAGCCTCGCTTCGCGCGCATGCACGCGCGAGCGCAGCCGCAATGGGCCGGTGACCGTCGGGCACATCGCTTTGTACCGGTCGTTGCGGATACCCATCTCGATGCGTTTGTTGAAATCGATGCCGTCGACGGCTTCGAGAAAACCGTGCACGAAATGCTGGCGCGATTGCTCGCCGTCGCCGACGATGTCGATGCCGGCATCTTCTTGAAGCTTGAGCGCGAGCAGAGTCGCATCGTCTTGGCCGCTCGCGAGTTCTTCGCCTTCGAGACGCCACGGCGCCCACAATTTGTTCGGCACCGCGAGCCATGACGGCTTTGGCAGGCTGCCGGCGATCGTTGTCGGAAAGAGCATGGTAGAAGACATCGTGTTGGTCCGATCGGATGCACGCGGGCACGTGCAAGAAGTCATCACATACCAGTCATCATTTGTCAGTCAGCACTTGCCAGACATTGCCAGTCGTCACGTCAGTGACAGCGCGGCTGGCGGCCGCCAGTCGTAGAGCCAGTCATAATGCCGGAGCAGGTGCTCTCCGCCCATGACGCCCATCGCTGCGTTGCGCACCATAGCGGACACACCTTTGAGGTGATAGTGCTGGCCGTTGCGCGCGGCTTGCCGCTGCACTCGGCGTGTGCGCCCGCGCCGGATCGCGGCATAAGTCCGCAAAGCTGCCGCCGCGTCATCAGGCCGGCGCGCGAGACATTGAGCCGCAACCACGGCGTCTTCGATCGCCATGGCGCCGCCCTGCGCCAGGAACGGCAGCATCGGGTGGGCGGCGTCCCCAAGGAGCGCGGCCGCATCTCGGGTCCAGTTCATCAATGGGCGGCGCTCGAACAGAGCCCATTTCAGCCAGGCTTCGGGCAGGCGAACGAGGGCGCGCGCTTGCGGCGCCCAGCGCGCGGCGGTGAACCGCGGCAAGGGGTCGATGCGGCTTGCCGGCTCGCTCCAGCCTTCAGCATTCCAATCGTCGGCGGTGATGACGACGATGTTGATGACTTTGCCGCCCTTGACCGGATAGTGCACGAGATGCGCGTCCGCTCCGAGCCAGAGATGGATCAAGGGCTCGCGGAATTCCGGAGGCACCTCGGCGGCCTGCACCAGCGCTCGCCACGCGACGCGTCCGGAAAAGCGCGGCGGTTCGCTGAAGCCCAAGCGCTCGCGCGACATCGACCACAGGCCGTCGGCGGCGATCAGCGCGTGGCCGAATTCGTTCCAGGCAGCGGTGCCGCTGCGCGCCGACACGGTCACGCCGTTGGGATGGGTGACGAAATCCTCCATGCGCATGCCGAGCTTCAGCGAAATATCGAGCTCTTGCGCGACCGCGGTGCTCAGCACCGCCTGCAAATCGCCGCGATGGATGATCCAATACGGCGCGCCATAGCGCTGAGCCACGGTGTCGCCGAGCGGGATGCGCACGATCTCGCGACCGTTCTTGGCGTTGAGCACGCGCACGGCCAGCGGCACGACGACATGTGGTTGCAAGCGCTTGCCGAAGCCGAGCTCGTTCAAGAGGCGCGCCGCATTGGGGGAGAGCTGAATGCCGGCGCCGGTCTCTTGCAGCCGCTCGGCCTGTTCCAGAACGATCACACGAAAGCCGTTGCGCTTGAGCGCTAACGCGACGGTCAGCCCGCCAATGCCGGCACCGGCGACGATGACGGTGCGCGAGGGCATCACGGTACTCGCTTTTAGGGTTAGACGAGTTCGCTATTCAAAGCGCATTCCGCCGGCCGCGCCTGGTTCGGCGCAAGTTTGGCGTCGCGGCGGTACAACGTCGAGCAATAAGGGCAGATATATTCGGCATCATCGCCCATATCGCAATAGACATGCGGATGATCGAATGGCGGCAGGGCTCCAACGCACATGAATTCCTTGGCGCCGATCTCGATCACGGCAACGCCGAGATCATTATGGAAATGCGGGACTACCGAATCCGTCATCTGCTCGATTTCCGACTGCTGGCCTTCGCGCCGGAGGTAATCCCGACCGGTCGGCACCATAGCGGGCCGAGTTTGCGATTTCCAGCAAGGCGTTGGGTTCCGTTGTCAAAAAAGCCACAAATTTTCGGCATTCAACGCTGGATTCTCTGCGGCGCGTGAACCACCTATCGGCGCGTGCCGGATGACGGACGGAACTATGGGCCGGAAACTGATCCTTCAAACGCTGCGCCATCCGCTATTCGCGCTGGCGGGGGCTGCGCTGTTCGCGGCGGCGGCTTTTATGCTGATCCACGGCGGTCTCGCCGCGCACGCGCAGTTCGACGCTATGGCGGATGATCCGGTCAAAATCTCCGATCAGGGGCTCGACCGGGCCTTCAATCGCGACGTTGCCGAGCGAGAGATTCGCGGCGCGCTCGCTGCCGACGATCTTGATCTCGTCCAAAGCTTCGTTGCGCTCGCGGCCGACCGTTCGGTGCAAATCGATCCGGCGCTGGCCGATGAAGTCAATGACGCGACGGTGAAGCACGACTCGGTGTCGAATACCGCCGGTCGCTTCATGCATGGCCTGTGGACCGGTGAGCCGACGGATCTGGCGAGCCTCGCCGGCACCGTGGTCGGTGATCTGTCCGTGTTCGGCGATATCCGCGATGCCGCGCGCGAAGGGACGCGCTATCTCATCGGCCAGAAATACGATCCGTGGATTTTGAGTCTTGCCGGCGTTGGGATCGGCATTACCGCCGGCACCTACGCGACGTTCGGCGCCGGCACGCCGGAGCGCGTCGGCCTATCGGTCGTCAAGGCTGCGAAACGGACCGGCCGCCTCAATCCGGTGCTCGCCGTACGCGCGGTGCGCGACGCGGTGAAGGTCGAAAGTGCCGGCGGCCTGATCGAGCTTGCCGAAAATACCGGGCGGACCGAGCGCAAAGCCGGTGCCCAGGCCGCGCTCGACGGGCTTGCAATCGCCGAGGAGCCTAAAGATGTGTCGCGGCTGGCGCGGCTCTCCGCCGCCAAAGGCGGCAAGACCCGCGCGATCGTCAAGCTTCTCGGCCGCAGCGCCATCGTTCTTGCCGCAAGCGCGCTGGATTTGAGCCTGTGGGTGTTCTGGGCGGTGCTGGCGCTGGTCGGCTTCTGCTCGTCCTGGAAGGCCACGGTCGAGGGCCTGACGCTCCGTCATCTGCAGAGGCGGAAATTGCGCCTCGCGCGCGCTGCGTTGCTAACCCGACCGGCGCTGCTGGCAGCGCCGTTGCGGTAAGCCCGCGCACATGCTTTGTCGCGGCCATGCTCACTCAAAAAAAATTGCTCTGAAGGTCGCGGCATGCCGAGTTTTACCCGTGATGGTGTGGAGATTGCGTTTCTCGATGAAGGCGACGGCGAGCCGATCGTGCTCATCCACGGCTTCGCCTCGAACAAGGAAGTGAACTGGGTCGGACCCGGCTGGGTGTCGACGCTCACCCGCGCCGGCCGCCGCGTCATCGCGCTCGACAATCGCGGCCACGGCCAGTCGTCAAAGCTCTACGATCCGGCCGCCTATCACAGTTCGGTCATGGCCGAAGACGCGCGCGCGCTGATCGAGCATCTCGGGCTACCGCGCGCCGACGTCATGGGCTACTCGATGGGCGCGCGCAACACGGCCTTTCTGGCGCTGGCGCATCCGGAGCGGATGCGGTCCGCGGTGCTTGGCGGCTTGGGCATGCGGCTCGTCGAGGGCGTCGGTCTGCCGGACACGATTGCGGAGGCGCTCGAGGCGCCGCCCGACACTCCGATCACCGATCCCACCGCGTATCTGTTTCGCGCCTTTGCCGAACAGACCAAATCGGACCTGCGTGCGCTTGCCGCCTGCCTGCGCGGCTCGCGGCAAATGCTGAGCCGCGCCGATGTCGGCCGGATTGCCGTGCCGCTTCTGGTCGCGGTCGGCAGCACCGACCCGATTGCGGGCTCGCCGGGAGGGCTCGCGGCGCTCGTTCCCGGCGCCCAGGCCCTGGTCATCCCCGGCCGCGATCACATGCTGGCGGTAGGCGACCGGACCTATAAAAACGGGGTGCTCGAATTCCTGTCCAAACGGCCATAACGCATTGAGAATACTGGGCCATTGGCTGGGTCCATTGGTCTGGTTTTTACGGTCATTGGCCGAGTTGGGAGCTTTTTTGGCCGGCCCCTTGGATTCAGAGCACCTGCTGCCCAATATGATAGAACGTCACGCTATTATGGTAGGCGGAGCGGGGAGACATACCGATGGCGCAACATCAGGCTAAGCCTGCGCTCGATACCGTCGATCCGGTCTGGGTGCGGCTGCGCCGCGAAGCCGAAGAGACCGTTCGGCGTGAGCCGGAGCTCGCCACCTTCATTTATTCGACGATCCTGCATCACGACACGCTCGAAGCAGCGGTGGTGCATCGCCTTGCCGAGCGGCTCGATCATGCCGCGGTATCGAGCGACCTGATCCGGCAAGCCTATGCCGATGCGCTGAAAGACACGCCCGAGATCGGGGAAGCCTTCCGCGCCGACATCATGGCGACGGCCGACCGCGATCCCGCGACCCACCGCCTGATGGAGCCGGTGCTCTATTACAAAGGCTTTCACGCCATTCAGACCTATCGGCTGGCGCATTGGCTGTGGAACAAGGGCCGCCGCGACTTCGCGCTCTATCTGCAAAGTCGCTCGTCGAGCGTCCTGCAATGCGACATCCATCCGGCGGCGAAGATTGGCCGCGGTATTTTCCTCGATCACGCCACCGGCCTTGTCGTCGGCGAAACGGCGGTCATCGAGGACGATGTCTCCATGCTGCACGACGTCACGCTCGGCGGCACCGGTAAGGAACACGAAGACCGGCATCCGAAGATCCGTTACGGCGTGATGATCGGCGCCGGCGCCAAAATCCTCGGCAATATCGAAGTCGGCCACTGCGCACGCATTGCCGCGGGCTCCGTCGTGGTCAAGCAGGTGCCGAACAACGTGACGGTCGCCGGCGTGCCCGCAAAGGTCATCGGGGTTGCCGGTTGCCCGGAACCGGCCCGCACCATGGACCAGATGTTCCCCAACGATATCTGACGGGTGGACAAAGCCCCGCGCGCCAACTGGCGTTTTCTGATGAACTTCAAATCCGCCGCGCGAAGTGCTATGCGGCAGTCAAGATATTGTTTGATCTTTTCCGGATCGCCCCGGAAAGCGCATTAGGAGACACGCGGTGGACGTTCAGGAAGTCAGAAAGCTTGACGCTTATTTGAAGAAGCTCTTCGGCAATGCCCGGATCCGCGTTGTGCCGCGGCCGAAGAAGGAGGATTCCGCCGAAGTCTATATCGGCGAGGAATTCGTCGGCGTCCTGTTCGTCGACGACGAGGACGACGAGCGCTCCTACAATTTCCAGATGGCTATTCTCAGCACCGATCTGGAATGAGCCTTTTCAACCTGTAACGCGCCTAATTTCCCGGATGCAATTGCGCAAGCAGGCGGTCAAAGCCTGCGCCGACGCTGCGCCAATCGCTGAGCCAATCGCGCGGAAAACGTAACGTCACAACGTCAGCGCCGGTGGCGCGCTCCTGCATGCAGGTGCCGGGTACGGAGCGGCCCGGCCGCGTGCAGCGGGCGAAAAACTGCTCGGGATTGGTGCCGAAATAGACGAGGTCTTCGCTCTCGTAAGGCGTGCCGGCGCGGAACGGCAGGATGGCGAGCCCGTCGGCGCCGGCTGTGGCTTGGCTCTCGACATAGCGCGGATAAATGGTGCGCAGCCGCTCGAGCGGCGGCAGCACCGCGCCCAAGGCGGTGATGGTCACGAACAGCCGTTGGTCGGCGGTTGCCGCGGCCTGTGCCGCTGCATTGTCAGGATCGAGCGGCTGCCGTTCAGGAGTGTCGGATTGCGGCGGCGTGAGCGAGGGCCATTCGAAGACGAGGTCGATCCGGTCTTGCTGTCCGGGGTGCCGCTGCACCTTTTCGCGCACCGCAGCCGGCGGCACGTTGAACAGTGCGCCCGCAACCGTAATTGGAATCGCCGGCGCATCGAGCGCCGTCGGCGTGCTCGGCCAAGTCGGCCACAAGAGATAGGATACCGCCGTCGCCACCGCGGCGACGAGCACCACCAAAAGTAAAAACGGTAAAGTGAGAACGCGACGCGCGGGTTGTCGATCGTGCGTCAAGCGCTGCGCGGTGAGACGCGCTTCGGCGCGCGGCTCACCGCGTGAGTTGCGAACAGCGTCGATCGTCATGCGTGCCGGGATACCGAATGCGAATCAGCGCGCAGTATCGCACGGCGATTTGAGTCTTGCCCGTATCGGGACGTGTCTTCAGGGTTTGCCGGAAGCGGCGGGCGCAGCAGCGGGTATCGCGGCAGGCGTAGTAGCGTCGGGCGCGGCCGCCGATGCTGGCTTTGGCGATGCCGCGACTTGTGCCGAGATTTGCGCGGCCAGCGTTGCCGCGATTTTCGCATGTGCGGCGGCGTTAAAATGGATGTGGTCCCACTGATAGAAATCCGGCGGCACCGGGTTCGGATCGTAGACGATGACGCGGATGTGGCGGGCTTTCAGCCGCGCCACCATGGCGTTGACATTGGCGGTGCGTGCCTCTTTGGTGCCGAGGAAGCGCAAATCATTGCCGCCGGGCTGCAGGATCACAAGGTCGGTGCCCTTGGGTACGGCACCGTCGATGCGCCTGAGCATGCCGGAGGTGACGTCGCCGTTGACGCCGGCATTGGTGACGTTGGCGTTGATGCCTTTCTTGCGCAAAAGCGTCTGCAACAGCGCCGGATAGGAGTTGGCCTCGCCGACGCCAAAGCCAGTGGTATTGCTGGCGCCGATGGCAACGATATTGAGCGTGGCCGCGATAGCGGGCGAGGCGAGGCATAAGACCACCGCAATGGCGAGCGCCCGCAAGGCAATGACCATCGGCTGAACTCCCAAATCCGCAGTGGATGGTGGGCCGGACGGCCCCTGGAGCGGCCGCCGAATTAACCGTTAATTAATCATTTTGTAGCGGCGGCGCGCCCGGTCTGCAATGGCTTGGCGCGCCAACTCTCACAAGACGTTGGCGTCACGCTACGGGAAGCGCCCGAATGTTGCATATGACGCTGCCGGCTATTTCGCCGGAAACCATTCAGTCTCTGTTTTCGCTCGCTTTCGGGTTTTCCGTCGCCGGCACGTGCTCGAGCGCCTTCCGCCTGTTCAGCAAGCACTTTCCGAGCTTTAGACTCCTTGAAATCGGCCCGGTGCCGGCGCGCTTTGCTGCCGTGCCGCTCCTGATCTTTTCGGCGCCCTTCATCATCATGCGCAACACACTGCGCGGCCGGCGGCTGGAACGCCGGCGCGGCGAGGTTGTCATGGTCGCGACCGTCATTGCCGGCCTGTGGAGCCTGATGTCGGGAACCGTCGTGGTTCTCGCCCTTCAATCGGTGCTCTAGGTCTTCGCTCAAGCCCGCTTTGCGGGATCATGCGCTAAGCCGCTTGCAATTCCAGCGCTCGCAGTTCCGGTGCCTGCAATTCGGGTGCTTGCAATTTTTTGAGCTTCCGGAGAAACCATCACATATCAGGTGAGCCATGCGGGCTGCATTGTGATGGGAACAGCATGATTTATGAGCTCGACGGCCACCGGCCGGATTTACCGGCGGAAGCTCTCTATTGGATCGCGCCGAACGCGACCGTCATCGGCAAAGTGCGGCTCAAGCCCGAGTCCAGCGTCTGGTTCGGCGCGGTATTGCGCGGCGACAATGAATGGATCGAAGTCGGCGAGCGCTCGCAGATCCAGGACAATGCGACGCTGCATACCGATCCGGGATTCTCGCTCACCATCGGGCCTAATTGCGTGATCGGCCACAATGTCATCCTGCATGGCTGCAGCATCGGCGCCAACAGCTTGATCGGCATGGGTGCGATCGTGCTCAACGGCGCGCGCATCCCGGAAAACTGCCTGGTCGGCGCCGGCGCGCTGATCACGGAAGGAAAGACCTTTCCACCGGGATCGCTGATCGTCGGCGCGCCGGCCCGCGTGTTGCGGCCACTGACCGACAGCGACATCAAGATGATCGCCAGGGGCGCCGACATTTACGTCCGCCGCTTCAAGCAATATGTGCAGATGTTGAAGCCGCTCCCCTGAGACTCGCGCTATTTTTGGTCTCTCTATTTGGCGGCGTCCGCGATCGGTTCACCGAGGGGCGTTGCCGCGCCGGCAATTCGCACCCGATCGCCTGACGCGATGCCGTCGGGCGGACTTTGGACGACGCGATCGTCGGCGCTAAGCCCTGAGCCGATCTCGACCTCTTTGCCAAGGTCGCGTGCGATCAGGACGTCTTTAAGGACGACGCGGTTTTGACTGTTCACAGTCGCCACGTGCATGCCGCTGCGGTCGAAAATGAGAGCGCTTGCCGGGACATTCACCGCGACCTCAGGATGCGGCAGGTCAAAACTCACATTCGCGTAAGCACCGGCCATGAGTTGTCGGTCCGCATTGTCCACAACGAGCAGCATGCGCGTGGTGCCCGACGCCGCGTCGACGGCTTGCGCCGACGCTTGAACCGTTGCCGAGAACTGCCGATCGACATATTCGGGCACCGAGATATGGGCGTTGGTGCCGATCTTGATGTTGGGCACATAGGTCTGCGGCACGTTGACATAGACGCGAAGCTTGCTGGTCTCAGAAACGACGAACAGGGGTGCGCCGCCGGCGCCGGCATTGATCAGGGCGCCGAGATCCGTGTTGCGCGCGGTCACAAGACCGTCGAACGGAGCGGTGATGCGCTTGTACTTTTCGAGGACGCGCAGGCGGTCGAGATTGGCCTGTGCCGATTTGACCAATCCCTGCTTGTTCGAGGCATCGGCCGCGCGCTGATCGAGATCCTGCTTCGACACGGCGCCGGAATTGATCAGCTGCTGCCCGCGCTGCAGCGTCGTTTGCGCAAGATTGGCATTGGCCCGCGCCGCGCCAAGCTCCGCGTCGGCCTGCATGATCTGCTGATCGAGATCGGGCGCATCGATTTCGGCGAGCAGGTCACCGGCTTTGACCGATGCGCCGATATCGGCTTTCCACTCTTTCAGATAGCCGCTGACGCGCGCATAGATTTGCGCTTGCGTATTGGCCTCAAGCCGGCCCGGTAGCGCAAACGCGCTTTTCTTTCCCTGGACGTCGGGCGGCGCCACCGCGACGACGGGGATCGCCTGCGCCTCAGTCCATTCGCTCAGCTTGGCGTCGGCCATCCGGCGCGTCGTCACGCCCATGACAACGACAAGGGCGGCAACCACCGCTGCGGAAAAGCCTGCGATCCACAGACCGCGGCGCGAGGGCGGCAACGGCGGCACGGTCTCAGACGACATGTTGTTCTCCAATTGCCGAGACGGGCCGTTTGCCGCGGCGCTCATGAATGATGCTGAACACCACCGGGACGAACATCAGCGTTGCGATGGTCGCGCAGATCAGCCCCCCGACAACCGCGCGGCCGAGCGGCGCATTCTGCTCGCCGCCTTCGCCAAGCCCGAGGGCCATCGGTGCCATGCCGATGATCATCGCGAGCGCTGTCATCAGAACCGGCCGAAAGCGGACAAATCCGGCTTCGAGCGCGGCCGCTACCGCGTCGCCCGTTTTCTCAAGCTGCTCGCGCGCGAAGCTGATGACGAGCACGCTGTTTGCGGTGGCGACACCCATGCACATGATGGCGCCGGTCAGCGCCGGAACGGATAGCGTAGTCTGGGTCGCAAACAGTATCCACACGATGCCGGCCAGCGCCGCCGGCAACGCCGTGATAATCACGAACGGGTCGCCCCAGGACTGAAAATTGACGACGATCAGCAGATAAATCAGCACGACGGCGCCGAGAAGACCGAACAACAGTCCGGCGAATGCGCTGTTCATGGTCGTGACCTGTCCCAGAAGCACGACTTGAACACCCTTCGGCTGGTTCTTCGCGGTGTCGTGCACAATCTGCTGGATGTCGGATGCGACGGCGCCGAGATCGCGGCCTTGCGTCGTGCCGTAGATCTGGATCATCGGCAAAATGTTGTACTGCGAATAAACCGCGGGCGCCATCACGCGCGAGATATTCGCTATGGCCCCGAGCGTCTGCGAGGCGGCTCCTGCCGCGGTGATCGGAATATCCTCAAGCGCGTTCAGCGTATCGATCTGGTATTGCGGCGTCTGCATGACGATGGGGTAGTTCACCCCGTTGTCGGGATTGAGCCAATAAGTCGGCGCCACTTGGCTGCTGCCGGCAAGATTGACGACCAGGCTGTTGGTGACGTCGCGCTCGGTCACGCCGACATATTCGGCGCGGGTGCGGTCGACATCGACGTCGAAGGCCGGGGTGTTGAGCGATTGCTGAATGCGGGCGTCGACCAGTCCGGGAACATGTCTCAGGTTGCGCAGCAGTGTCTGCGCGAAAGCGAGATCGGTGCTCAGATCGGGTCCGCGAATTTGCAGATCGATCGGGGCGGGAGCGCCGAAATTGAGAATTTGGCTGATGATGTTGGCAGGGAGGAACGAAAAGGTGACGCCCGGAAAGCGCGCTGGCAGTTCTTCGCGCAACGCGCGCACATATTCGGCCGTGGGCCGATGGTCCTCGTTGAGCTTGATCTGAATGTCGCCATCGGACGTCCCGATCGTCCCGCTATTGTTGTAGGTCATGTTGATGCCGCTCGTCGGCGCGCCGATATTGTCGACGAGCGTAGCCAATTCTTCCGGAGGGATGATCTGCCGGATGGCCTTTTGAATATCGGCGAATTGCTGCGCGCTTTCCTCGATCCGGGTGCCGACGCGGATACGCGCATGCATGAGGATTTGGCCGGCATCCACCGTCGGGAAAAAGTCGCGGCCGAGAAACGGCGTCAGGGCAAACGAGCTGAACACAACCGCGAGGAATGCGCCGACAAAGACGGCGCGGCGGCGCAGCGCCATCGCCAAAAGATCGCGATAACCGAGCCGGACGGCCTCGAACCTGCGCTCGAAGGCGCGCTGCAATCGCACCAAGGGATTCCGCGACTGCGGCAGCGGGCCGTCGAGGCCGTGCATGTCGGTATGCGGCGCGTGCTTGCGCAGCAGATAATTCGCCATGGTCGGCACGAGCGTTCTCGACAAGATGAACGAGCAGGCCATCGCCGACATCACAGCTTCGGCCATCGGCACGAACAGGAAGCGCGATACGCCGGGCAAGAAGAACATCGGAACGAACACGATGCAGATGCACAACAAAGACACGAAGGCCGGTGTCACGATTTGCGCCGCGCCGTCCATGATCGCTGTCTCGACTTCCTTGCCCTGTTCGAGATGGTAGTTGATGTTCTCGATCGTGACCGTGGCATCGTCGACGAGAATGCCCACGGCAAGCGCGAGGCCGCCGAGCGTCATGATGTTCAGCGTTTCGCCGAACGCCGACAATATGGCGATCGAGCCGAGCACCGAGAGCGGAATCGAGGTCGCGATGATGATGGTCGATCGCCAGCTGCCGAGAAAGATCAGGATCATCAGGCTCGTAAGCGCAGCGGCGATCACGCCTTCGCGGATCACGCTGCTCACGGCACCCTTGATGAAGACCGACTGGTCGCCGATCTGCGCGATCTTGAGCGTCGGCGGCAAGATATCCTGAACCTCGGCCAATTTCTGCTTGATGCCGTCGATGATGGCGAGCGTCGAGACCGAGCCGCTCTTGAGGACCTGCATCAGCACCGATCGGTTGCCCTCAACATGCACGATGTTGGTCTGCGGCGGGTTGCCGTCGCGAACATGGGCGACATCGTGGACATAGATGATGGCGCCGTTGATGCTTTTGATCGGCAGGTCGCCGAGCTCCGATATCACCGCCGGTGCGTCGTTTAGGTGGATGGCATATTCAAACGATCCGATTTTCTGCGTGCCGACGGGTGTAATCAGGTTCTGTGCCGCGAGCGCATTGGCGACGTCCTGACCGGAGAGGCCGCGCGCCTGCATCGCACGGCTGTCGAGGTCGATCTGGACCTGGCGCAGCTTGCCGCCATAGGGCAGCGGAATGGCCGCGCCTGAAACGGTGACAAGCGGCGTGCGCAGTGTGTTCAGGCCGATATCGGCGAGCGCCTGTTCTGAAAGTCCCGAGCCGGACAACGCGAGCTGGATGATGGGAACGGTCGAAGCGTTGTAGTTGAGAATGAGCGGCGGCGTCGCGCTCGGCGGCATCTGCTTGAGCTGCGTCTGCGACACCGCCGTGATCTGCGCATTGGCTAGCCGGATGTCGGCGTTCGGCTGAAAGAACACTTTGATGATACCGAGACCGTTATACGACGTCGCTTCGATGTGCTCGATGTCGTTGACCGTCGTCGTCAGCGCGCGTTCCGACTGTGTGGTGATGCGGCCCGCCATGTCGGCCGGCTGCAAGCCGGTATATTGCCAAACGATCGCAATGACCGGGATGCGGATGTCGGGGAAAATATCGACAGGCGTGCGAAGAGCGGCGAGCGGCCCGATGATGAGAATGAACAGCGCGAGCACGACAAACGTATAGGGAAGCCGCAGCGCGATCCGCACCAGAGCAATCATGCTGCTTTGGACTCCCCAGTCACGAGAGGGCGGACGGCGCATTCGTTAGCGCATTGCGCACCCTCGGCGACGACGCGTCACCAGCGGAGAAGATAGCGGAGGGGCGGGGACAAACAAGCTTCGACGGAAGCGTCGCCAAGTGGCGCAATGCCGCGCTCGCGGCATTTTTTTACGCCGCGTTTATGCGAAGGGCAGCCGTATCTACAAACGAAGTTTTTGCCGTTCAAAAAAGGTGCGGCCAGCCCTGGGGGAGGCTGGCCGCACGCGAACCCGGTCTGGGGACGGGGAGGGGTGGGGACGTGACCGGGGTCGCGTAGCTCCTAACTGCTGGGCGTGCTAGCGCGCGGAGGCCGTGGCCGGTGCCGCGTGCGGATCGCCGAGCGAAACCCACGCATTCGGATCCGATTGCGACTGGCGCTTCACGAAGCGGTAGCCGGTTTCGGTCCAGGGCAGAATCTGGTCGCTCTGGTTGTCGAGAATGAACTCGCCCTTGTCGGTCTTCACCGTGAGCACGGCATGGCCGTCGCCGTTGCGATCGCGCACGACGGTGATCAGCAGCGCCTCGCGCGGCCAGCCGGCTTTGATCAGCATCCGGCGCTTCTGCAGGACGTAGTCCTCGCAGTCGCCATAGCCGTCGTCCGGATAATTCCAACGCTCGACCACGCCCCAATGATCCATGTCGGTCATCGGTTTCACGTTGGTATTGACCCACAGATTGACGCGCTGCAGATCCTTCCAGGCGGCGACCGAGAGCACGATGTCGCGCGCCATCGACGACGTGGTTTTGCATTCCGGATCGTATTCGACGCAGAACTCGACCCAGCCGATCGGCGCACGAGTGACTTCGCCGACCGGGATGTATTGCGGCATATATTGCGGCCGTTCCGCAGCCGTGCTTCCGGCCGGCATAGCGAACAGCGCGAGCATCACGACGCCCGCAGCAGCGCTGCGCTTGAGGACTTTTTTGCCCGAACGCATTGTGACCCCTTCCCGTCTCGTCAGGGTCACCTTTCGCACAAAGCTTTTGCAGCGCCGCTAAGTAGAGCCTCGCAATTTTAAGTAAAATCGCCTCAAAACTCCGATAGAACTGAAGCATTTTCGCATGAATATAGTATAAAATTCTAACTATTCTATTTTGATTCAAATTTTATCTAAGATGCACTTGGCCGCGCCATATGTGGACTTTCGCTGTGTCGCGTTTGGCAAGAGGGTGCGGCCGATGTGGGGGTGACGGGGCGAAGATGCGTGCAAACAGCGCCGTCAGACAGCGCCGGCAAGCCGACAATTTTCCGAAAGGCGTTTACCCGCCGCTGACGTTCCCTTCGACGAAGTCGGGATGCTGCAGCCGGGTAAACTCAACGGCGAAGCCTTCTTCGAGGTGGCGCACCACGCGGGCCCTGGATCTTGCCGAGGGTTACAGTGAGCCGAGCGGCGGCCGCTGGTCGGTGGCAACGCCGGCGCCGGATTCCAAGATGTCGATGATACGGCAGGTCAGATTGACGCCGTTGGGCAGAATAAGGCGGCCCGACGGGTTCACCGGCGCCCGACGGCCGTGGCGGCGGTCTTCCGGCGAAGCGAGCAGGTGGCGGTTGGCGCGCCAGGTGAGCTGGGCGGCGAGCTTGTCGCGCTTGCGCGACGTCGCCGAAATCGTCATGGCGAAGCCGTTCTGGAAGATCCGTGCAATGTGGCCTTCGAGCCGTCCCAGATGGTCGACATAGGCAATGACGCGCCGGCAACGGGGGCGATCAGCGCTATGCCGCCCGGCGACATGTTAACGACTTGGCAAGGAAATTCGCGGCGGTCGATGGTGCGCTGACTGGCCGCGGCCCAGAGCCCGATGAAAGGCTCGCTCTTGAGTTCGCGGCCGAACAACGCACAGACCCGCGTGCCGGCGAGCCGGAACGGATGCCCGGCGCCGCCATCGAGCGCGAGGATGAAGGCATCGCTCAGCACATTGCGGATTGCGCCCGGTTCGATCTCGGCGCGCTCGGGCGCCGCCCGCTTGCCGCGCTTCTCGTCCCAATACGCATAAAGCTCGCGGCTTCCTGCATGTTTCATGGTCGCTCGCTCCCTGCGCGAGAGCCGAGCACGAACCTGTCTCCAATCGGGAAAGGTGCTGCGGCTCGCGGCTGCGATGCAGGGGGTTGAGCAGGGGATGTGCGGTCCGGCGCTGAAACGGAAATGTCGCGCCGCTAACTCGAAATTAAGCTTAACAAAACCTTGACGTTGGCGGGCCGCGGACGCCCGCCTAGGGTTAGGTCATGGAAGGTCGATGCGCGCGTTCGACGCTCATTGCACCTTCGCTCTGTGTCCACTCCGTACCTCACTGACGACCCGCTTGTTACCTGCACTTGGTTTCCGATTTGGCTGCCGCGATCGACGGTGGCTCTGAGCCGATAACGGGAGGCGTAGGGATGTGACCGACGCCAGCGAATTTCAGGTGCGCCCGAAAACGATGGCGTTGGCGCGGATACCCGCGCGAACAAGAGGGAGGACTTCACTGTCCTCCCTCTTGTTTTTTACCTCCGCAATGCGGCGCTGTTTGTGGCACGGCTTGTTTCGGCCGCCATGTCCGCTTATGTCGGCAGGTGGGGACGGTGGACTTTTGTGACGCAGCAGGTCGAACCCCGAATTCGCGAGCCCATCTTCAACGTTCCGCCGGTAGTCATCGCGACCGCGGCGGTGCTGGTGCTCGTGCATGCGTTGCGCGTGCTCGCGCTCACCGACGAACAAGATCTGCAATTTCTGCTGACCTTCGCCTTCATTCCTGCGCGCTACGGCTCGGACGTCGCGGTTGGCGCTTTGCCGGGCGGGTTCGGCGCGGAGCTCTGGACCTTTTTCACCTACGCGTTCCTGCATGCCGACCTGATGCATCTCGGGCTCAATCTCGCTTGGCTATTGCCGTTCGGCACGGCGCTGGCGCGGCGCTTCGGCGCGTGGCGTTACACTCTATTCATGCTGGTGATGTCCGCGGCCGGCGCGTTTGCGCATCTGGTCAGTCACTGGGGCGCGCTCGAGCCGATGATCGGCGCGTCCGCCGCGATCTCCGGCGCAATGGCGGCGGCGATGCGCTTTGTGTTTCAGCAGGGCGGGCCGCTTGCCGCGTTTCGCAGTGGCGCCGATGAATCTTACCGCGTCCCGGCAGTGCCGCTCGGGGCGACATTGCGCGATCCGCGATTTCTGCTCTTCCTTGCGGTCTGGCTTGGGCTGAACATGTTGTTCGGCTTGGGCACCGTTTCCTTCGGCGAGCCGGCGGGGCAGGAGATCGCCTGGCAGGCCCATGTCGGCGGCTTTTTCGCCGGGTTGTTGCTGTTCGACGCGTTTGATCCGAGGGCGCCGCGCGCCGAACTCGATACCGAAGCCAGCAGCGGCTGATTCCAATTTAACGTAAAGCATTTTGATGTTGCGCCGCCGCGTTTGATGCTGCGCTGCAACGTCTTTGTTGGTGCCCAGCGGTGGAACCGGACGTCGGCTGAAAGCATTAGCTTTACTGCCTTCAGTGCCGCTGACCACCATCACATGCGGCTGAACGGTGAAATGAAAACCCGCGATCCGCCGAAGCGGAACAGCCGGTTCGGCGCGATGCGGTGCACAGGGAGGCTACGATGACTGTGAGCGCTATTCTCGCCGGCAAAGGCCGTGAGGTCGTCAGCATGGAACCGAATACGAGCCTTGCTTCTGCTGTCGCGCTTCTTGCCGAAAGGCGCATCGGTGCGGTGCTGATCCTTGGCGCCGACCGCCGCATTGTCGGTATCTTATCGGAACGTGACATCGTGCGGGCGCTGGCTGAGCGCGGCTCGGCGGCGCTGGGAGAACCGGTCAGCCAGACCATGACGCGGAAAGTCTCGCTTTGTACCGAAAACGAGACGGTCGCGAGCATCATGGAGCGTATGACCGAAGGCAAATTCCGTCATTTTCCTGTCGTCGATCAGGGCCGGCCGATCGGGGTTATTTCAATCGGCGATGTGGTCAAGCATCGCTTGCACCAGATGGAATGCGATTCCGCGGCGATGCACGATTACATCCTGACGGCGTAGACTAGCGCTGCGGGCTCGCGCCGGCTGTTGATTCTTCAATGCGGAGATCCCGCAGGCATCGCAACTGCGTTATGATGTTTGGCGCAGGCGGTCGGCGGAGCTGAGTCGGCCGGGGATTAGCTGATGGAGGCGATCATGCGGCGCGCGGCGATCGTATTGGCTGTGGCGACGGCGCTCTCATCGACGGTATTGGGATCTGCTCACGCGCAGCAATCGTTCACGCCGATCACACCGCAAACGTCGAATGTGACCTCGACGGTCACCAATTGCATGATGTCGTGTAACTCGACGGCGGCGAGCTGCCAGACCACCTGTGTCGTTCCGGGAGCAAGCGGCGCGTCGATAGCCGCGCAAACGGCCGTGTCCACGGCAGGGACAGGAGCCGGAATCGGCACGTCCTGTCAGCTCGCCTGTACCACTGCCCAGCTCACCTGCCAGGGGATATGCGCACAGCAATCGCCGTCGCGCTGAGCGTTTTGACGGAGCATGCTTTTGCGCATCAGGCTCTTTGCTAACTCAGATCGGCAATGGATTGGTTGATCGACTCGATCGCTTTCTCGGTCGCCACGCGTCCGACCTCGATGGATTCCGCGGCGTGATGAAAGTCGAGCCAGCCGACGTGGCCGATGCGCGGCGTGATATGCACGTCCGGCGGGTCGCCGGCGAGCCGCATGCGGGTGAGACGATCCTGCATGATGTTGAAGGATTCGATCATCACCGTTGAAAAGCCCGGTTTGTCGTCGCGAGCCGAGATCTTGCCCTTGAGCATCTCGCGCTTGAGCGCGTGTTCGGCGCCGAATATGCCGCGCCACCGGCTGAAGCCGTTGCGCGGCTCCGCCGACGACGTCAAAGATTGCGCGTCGCCCGGATCCGAGCCGTGACTCGCGATAGTGGTGCCGCGGCCGAAGCGGTCGGCATCCATGTTGACGGCGATGACGACACGCGCACCGAAGGCGCGCGCCGCCGACACCGGCACCGGATTGACGAGTGCGCCGTCGACCAGCCAGCGGCCGCCCAGATGCATGGGCGGAAAAATTCCCGGCAATGCGTAAGACGCGCGCAATGCCAGCACCAGCGAGCCGTGCGTCAGCCAGACCTCGTGCCCGGTGCCGACCTCGGTGGCGATAGCCGCGAACCGGATCGGCAGGTCTTCGATATTCTTGGTGCCGATCGACTCTTCGAGCTGGCGCGTCAGCCGATTGCCGCTGATCAGACCCGAGCCGCCGAACTTGACGTCGAGATAGCCGAAGACCCGCCGCACCGTCAGCGAGCGCGCCCAGGCTTCAAGCGTATCGAGCTGCCCGGTGGCATAGCAGCCGCCGACCAGCGCGCCCATCGAAGTGCCGACGATGATGTCGGCTTTGATTCCATGCGCCTCGAGCGCGCGCATGACGCCGATATGCGCGAAACCGCGTGCCGCGCCGCTGCCAAGAACGAGACCGATGGCAGGGCTGCCAGGTTTGGCACCGGCGCGATTGGCGTCCACGATTTGCTGAGCAATGTCTGGCGTGGTCACTTTGATCCTCACATCGGGCGCAAGCGCAATCATTGGTGGCCGCAAGGATAGGGCGAAAAGGGGCGGGGAGTCAGCCGATAGGGGGAATCGCTGCGCTGCTTGATCGGCTTGACGCGCCGGCCACGGCTTGAAATTGCCGTGATTGAGATCGAGAAAAGCCGTGATGTCTGGGTGGGACGTAAAAGGTTTGCGCATCGATGTTGCGGTCGTCGTCGCGGCTGGCTTGGTTTTTGCTCCGCAGACCGCGGCTTTTGCGCAAGCCCGCAGCCTCATGGCGCCGCAGGCGACGGCGTCGGTGCCACTCGTGCCGGGCACCGGATCGCCCGGCGCTACGATCGTCAGCCCGGTGCCGCTTGGACCGCCGCCCGCGCCGATGGCGCCGCAAGGTCTTCAGCCCCTCGCGCAGCCCATTCCGGCCGTACCGGCAGGGCGGGTGGCGCTCGCGGTCACCGCACGTTACGGCCGTGACGCCGCCCCCATCAGCGGCGGACTGATCTGGCGTGTTTATGCGGCGAAGCCCGACGCGACTGGCGTGTTCCCGCTGATCAAAGAAGATCGCGGTGCGACCCCGACCTTCGTGCTGCCGCCCGGCAGCTACGTGGTGCATGCGAGCCTCGGCCTCGCCAGCGCGGCGAAGCCGGTGCAATTGCGCGCCGATACGGTGCGCGAAGAGTTGGATATTCCGGCCGGCGGCGTCCGGCTCGAGGGCCGCGTCGGCGACGTGCGGATTCCGCCCGGCCAGATATCGTTCGACATTTTCAAGGGCAGCCAGTTCGACACCAGTGAGCGCCGTCCGATCGCGCAGAATGTCATGACCGGCGACGTCGTGTTGCTGCCGGAAGGCACCTACAACATCGTATCCAATTACGGCGACGGCAATTCGGTGGTGCGCTCCGACGTGCATGTCGATACGGCGAAGCTCACCGATATCGTGGTGACGCATCGCGCCGCGGTGATCACGCTCAAGCTCGTCAACAATTCCGGCGGTGACGCGCTCGCCAATACGCAATGGACGGTGCTGACGCCGGGCGGCGACGTGATCAAGGAATCGATCGGCGCTTTCCCGCGGCTCGTGCTCGCCGAAGGCGATTATCACATCATCGCCCGCAACGAAGGCCGCACCTTCCAGCGCGACTTCAAGGTCATCACCGGCGTCGACGGCGAAGTCGAGGTTTCGACCCGCTAGCGCATGTCCCGGAAAAGTGGGTACCGGTTTTCCGACAAGGACATGCGCAAAATTAAATCTGAAGCCGGTCGGCTTACGCCGCCTTCTTCACCCGCTTCACGTCCGGCGGCACCGCCTCCTGCGCCAGCGCCGCGAGCGCCGCGTCGAGCGGCATGGTCTGCTGCTTCTCGCTGCCCAGGCGCCGGATCGAAACGGTGCGTTCGGCGGCTTCCTTCTTGCCGAGGACGAGCAGGACCGGGACCTTCGCCAACGAGTGCTCGCGGACTTTGTAATTGATCTTTTCGTTGCGCAGGTCGGCATCGACCCGCAGCCCGAGCGCACGCGCCGCCGCAATCGCCTCGCGCGCGTAATCATCGGCATTCGACGTGATAGTGGCGACGACAGCCTGCACCGGCGACAGCCACAGCGGCAGGTGCCCGGCATAATGCTCGATCATGATGCCGGTGAAACGTTCGAGCGAGCCGAACATCGCGCGGTGCAGCATCACCGGCGTCACCTTGTTGGAACGCTCGTCGATATAGAAGGCGCCGAGCCGCCCCGGCATGTTGAGATCGACCTGCACGGTGCCGCATTGCCAGTCGCGGCCGATGGCATCGCGCAATACGTATTCGAGCTTCGGACCGTAGAACGCGCCCTCGCCCCGGTTGAGGGTCCAGGGCCGCCCGGAGGCCTCGAGCGCCGCCATCAGCGCGGCTTCCGCCTTGTCCCACACTGCGTCATCGCCGATCCGCTTGTCCGGGCGATCGGAAAACTTGATGCGCACATCGGAGA
>JBAUCK010000443.1:0-13078 GCA_049677525.1 Xanthobacteraceae bacterium | reverse complement strand
TCGCCGGCAGGACGCCCGATGAGGTCTATACTACCCAGGCAACCCAGGAGAAATTGGCGGCGTAACCCAACCCAGAATCCACCTTAGCCAAGCCGCCATTCTGTTCCGGAAAACGGGACCACCTCTGAAATATCGCCTGGTATGAGAAGATATAACCGGTCAGGCCCATGAGTGCCGCTGCGGCAAGACTTCCCGTTGCAGCAAAGCGCTGATTGCGGCCAAGCCGTTCAGGCAGGGCCATATGGCCGACCAGCCCAAGACTGATCGCTGCGATCGCCGGGCCCAATATCCCACCAGTGACTCCCTGTAACGTCAGCCCGATCAGAACCAGCGGAAAGGTTGGTCGGAATTCAATAACAATAGCGCTGAGAGCGACGACGAGGACACCCAGTGCCAGGATCGCCCGCTTCGAGCGGGTAGCATCCATCGCCGCCAGGCACCTGACTGAGCAAACCGGCGAAC
The DNA here is from genome assembly GCA_049677525.1 of Xanthobacteraceae bacterium. GTDB lineage: Bacteria > Pseudomonadota > Alphaproteobacteria > Rhizobiales > Xanthobacteraceae > BOG-931. The sequence continues at coordinate 12,616 of JBAUCK010000443.1, read as the reverse complement.
GCGCTTGCGCTCAGAACGAAGCCCACCTCCTCTTGCGTCCATTTCTGATCAGCCAGATAGACGGCTACGTAGGGACCGAAACCTCCCAATGTCCCGGCAAGGAAGAAGTTGACCCAGTCAAGGCCTCGGAGGCTCACCGCGGCAGGCGAAAAATCTGCGGCAGCGGACGGCGCGGTCGCTAAAGTCAAAATCGTCGCTCCTCATCCAGGATTCACGAGACGGCCTTCTTTTCCTGCACAGGCTGCGACGGCCGATATCGTTGACGCCTTGACGATGACGCCCGGCGAATCCTTCGACCGCGAAACTTGCCATCGGGCCGCTGCCAAGCCTAACAACCATACTATTCTCGACGATTTGGACTGCGGCCCGGCGGCACGCTTTGAGAGCGTTCATATGGTGGAACCCGGCTCGGCCTGCACGAGCAGATGATCGGCGCCGGCGTTAATGAAGGCGGCGAGGTAACGCTCTGGCTCGACAATCATCAAATGAACGTTGAGGGGCTTTGCCGTCGAGCGGCGGATCGCCCGTAGCACAGCTGGTCCTATAGTAATGTTGGGAACGAAATGGCCGTCCATCACGTCGACGTGGATCCAGTCCGCGCCGGCAGTATCAACGGCACGGACTTCTTCACCCAATCGGAAGAAGTCGGCTGACAGAATTGAGAACGCGATGATGATCGACCGCGTCCTCTCGCGCGGATTGACAACCGCGGCGTCGAGTATGGAGTCTGTTCCAGACCTCATCGCGTCCGCGCGGCTGTGTGATGGCGCACTTTCTCTCCGCCGGCCGCTGCTTGATCGACAAACCAAAACAACTCACCAACCGGTCGAACGCGTGCCGCTGGCACATGACTGTTGCCAGTGCGTATCGCGTTAAAAATTTCTGCCTTTTCTTCGCCAGCCACGAGGAATGCGACGCGCCGGCTACTCTCGATCACTGGATAGGTCATGGTGATACGGACCTCGGGCCGGCCATGTGAGACAGCGGCCGCCCAGCGCTTGCGCTCTTCCAGAACAGGATCTCCGGGAAGCAGTGATGCGGTATGTCCGTCGGTACCAAGCCCGAGCAGTGTGACATCGAAAAGCGGGCGTTGGGGGTCAAGCGTGTCGGCGCCGTAGGACTCCTGTAATGTCCGCTCATAGCGCTGCGCCGCGTCCTCGGGAGTGCCGTCGGTCGGGATAGGATGAATGTTCTCCGACGGCACCGGCGCTTTGGCGAGCATGGCTTCGCGGGTCATCCGATAATTGCTATCGGGATGATCGTAGGGGACGAAGCGCTCATCGCCCCAGTACCAAGAAACGCGCGGCCACGGGAAACGAGCGCTAAATTCATCCGACGCGAGCAGTCCATACAGCGCCTTCGGCGTCGAACCGCCAGAGAGCGAGATGCGGAACGGGCCGGCCGCCGCCAGCGCCGCCTGCGTTATCCACTCCGCCACGTGATGCGCCAGCGCCGGTGGATTCGGAAATATTTCGATGCGCCCGATCGCCTTGCCCATGAGCTTATTGCCTCGCCGAACCGAGAATGAACGAGTCCATCGCCTTGGCAAAACCTTCGTCGTTGTAGGAAGCCGTGACGGCCGCGGCTTGCGCCTTGACCTCGTCTGAAGCGTTACCCATGGCGATGCTGAAGCCCGAACGCTTGAACATCAGCACGTCGTTCGGTTGATCGCCAATGGTCGCAATCTCCGCCGCCGGCACGCCGAGGTGCTGCGCGAGATATTCCACCACCGCGCCCTTGTTCGCGTTCTTGTTGGTGACATCGAGGTAATAGGGCTGCGACCGGTTGGCGGTCGCCCGTTGGCCGAATGCAGCCTGCGCTGCGGCTTCGCAGCGTTGCACCTTGTCGAGATCGTCGCTCACGCCGACGATCTTGGCGACTTGCTGGAGGTGCGTACAAACGTCGGACACGACTTTCGGTTGGAATTTGACGGTCCAGGCTTCGCGAGCGACATGCGGCGCATCGGCTTTGGTGATCAGCCAGTCATTACCGCTATAGACCCAGGTATCGAGACCGTGCCCGCGCATCAGATCGATCGCTTGGCGCGCGACATCGGCCGGTACCGTCTTTTGTTCCAGGATGGTGAGATCGCGTTTGACAAAGAGCCCGCCGTTGAAACCAGCGATCGGCGTCTCGATGTCGAGCACATCAAACAGCATAGACATGCCAAGCGGCGGCCGACCGCTCGTGATGGCGAAACGGATACCCGCATCTTGCAGCGCGCTCACTGCGTCGCGCGCCCGCTTGGTCAAGAGTTTCTCTTCCGTGACGAGTGTGCCGTCCACATCCGCCAGCACCAACGCTATCTTGCGATTCTCTGCCATCGCTCTTTCGGCTCCGCTTAGTCAAGCGGCCGCCACGCGCGGCCATCGCGCGCCAGCAGCTCGTCGGCCGTGGCGGGACCATCGCTGCCAGCGACATAGTTCGGAAAATCCCGCGGGAAATCGTTTGCCCAGGTATCGACAATGGGCTGCACGGCTTGCCAGCCGTCTTCGACGGTGTCGGCACGCTGAAATAACGTCGCATCGCCGATCATGCAGTCGTAGATCAGCGTCTCGTATCCGGTATTGTTGGCGATCTTGAAGTAGGTCTTGTAGGCGAAGTCCATGCTGACGGTGTCCAGCGTCACGGTGGGACCGGGATGTTTCGCTGCGAATTCGAGCGCGATCCCTTCGTCCGGCTGAATGCGAAGGATCATCCAGTTGGGATGCATTCGCTCCACGTTCGTATCGCGGAACAACGCATACGGTGCTTGATGGAAGAGGATCGCGATCTCAGTCGATCGGCGTTTCATATGTTTGCCGGTGCGCAAGTAGAACGGGACGCCCGCCCAGCGCCAGTTGTCAATGTTTAGTTTGCACGCGACATATGTCTCGGTCGTCGAATTTGGCGCGACATCGGGTTCCTGTCGATACGCTCGAACCTGTTTGCCGAGAATCCGGCCGGCGGCATACTGTCCGCGCACGGTATCCTTAAGCACCCGGGCTGGGTCGAGCGGCTTTATAGCCTCAATAACTTCAGTCTTCTTGGCGCGGACCGCGTCGGCATCAAAAGAGGTCGGCGGCTCCATCGCCGTCATCGCCAGTAGCTGAAATACGTGATTGGGCACCATGTCGCGCAGCGCGCCGGTCTTCTCGTAAAACTTGCCGCGGTGCTCGACTCCGACCGTCTCCGCTACGGTGATCTGTACATGGTCGATCTGCTGCCGGTTCCAGAGCGGCTCGAACAAACCGTTAGCAAAGCGCAGCGCCATGATGTTCTGCACTGTTTCCTTGCCGAGGAAATGGTCGATCCGATAGATCTGATGCTCTTGCAGCGTTTTTAAGATCTCGGCGTTAAGGGCTTTGGCCGAAACGAAGTCGTGACCGAATGGCTTTTCAATAACGACCCGACGCCATTGACGGCGGTTTTCTGTTGTGAGGCCGGCGGCTCCAAGTGCGGCGACTGCCGGGCCGAAGAAGCGGTCGGCGACCGCAAGATAGAACAGACGGTTGCCAGCCGTGCCAGCCGTCTTATCCAATTCCGTCAGATGCTCATCTAGCCGGCGATAAGTATCTGGATTGTTGAGATCGCCCGGCAGGTAACTCATCCGCTCGGTGAGCCATTGCCATGGACTCAGTACGAATTCGTCGAGGTGAAACTCGCCATCCTTAGCGACGTATCCTTTCATTGCATCCGTGAGGTGAGCGCGCCATTGCTCGCCGCTCATGTTGGCCAGGTCGACGCCAACAAGACGAAATTCTTTGGATAGCTGGTGGTCGTTTGCCAAGTTGTAGAGCGCGGGAACGACCAGTCGTTTCGTCAGGTCGCCGGCCGCGCCGAAAATCACCATCGCGCAGGGCGGCGCTGCGATGGCACTCGCGGTCTGTTGCGTAGCTTTTGATCGGGTGCTGCTGTCCGCCCTATCTAGCATCGACGTCCTTTCCTTGTTCGCTGCTACGGTTCAGCCATTCCGGCGACTCTTCAGTGCGTCATTTGCGGCCGAGTAGCTCCATAGCAACAGAGACGACGTGTTCGGGTTCGAAACCGAACTTTCGCTGTAATTCCCTGAGCGGCGCCGAGGCGCCGAAGGTTTTCATGCCGATGACGCGGCCGAGAGGGCCAACGTAGTTAGCCCATCCCAGCACCGATCCTTGCTCGACGGCGAGGCGGGCCGTCACTGCCACCGGCAACACCTCCTCCCGATACGATTGCGGCTGATGCTCAAAAATGTCCCAGGACGGCATCGAGACAACGCGACATCGAATCCCCTGAGCTGTCAGCGTTTCGTGGGCTTGGATGACCAACGCAACCTCGCTCCCCGAAGCAATTAGGATGATCTCTGGAGTGCCGTCTGGAGTGTCCGCCATGATATAAGCACCACGCGCGGCGCCCGCAGCCGATGCATATTTGCTGCGATCGAATGTCGGCAGCGGCTGGCGCGAAAGCACAATCACCGCCGGCTGGTGACGCAATTGCAGGATGTAGCGATACGCTTCGACTATCTCATTCGCGTCCGCCGGCCGAAGCACGACCAGGCCGGGAATGGCGCGCAGCGAGATCAACTGCTCGACCGGTTGATGCGTTGGACCGTCTTCGCCGTCACCCATGGCATCATGCGTGAAAACGAGAAGGGTCGGCAGCTCCATGAGCGCGGAGAGCCGAATGGCCGGCCGGGCGTAATCGCTGAAGATGAGGAAGGCCGATCCGAAAGCGCGCAGCTTTGAAAGCGACAGGCCATTGACGATTGCCGCCATCGCGTGTTCGCGGATGCCAAAATGTATATTGCGGCCATCAGGCGTGCCGGGTTCAAATTCGCCGGCGCCAGGGAATTTGAGTGCTGTCCTGGTTGACGATGCGACATCGGCCGAGCCGCCCAGGAACCAGGGAATATTCTGGGCGAGCACATTGAGCACCTGGCCCGAGGCATCGCGCCCGGCGATTCCTTTCGCGTCCGGCGGAAAGTTCGGCAAGTTGCGGTCCCATCCGGCAGGGAGCTCCCGCATTTGCATTAGATCTATCTCTGTCGCTAGCTCGGAGAAGCGCGCACGGAATTTGGCAAACATCGCTTCCCAATCACGCCGCGCCTTGCCGCCTCGTTGGCCGATGCCGTCGGCGAAGCGCTCCATGACTCCGTCAGGCACGAGGAATTTGGCATTTTCCGGCCAGTGATACGCGCGCTTGACGAGCCGCACCTCGTCTTCGCCCAAGGGCTCGCCGTGAGCTGCGGAGGTGTCTACCTTGTGCGGAGAGCCATAACCGATGTGGCTGTCGAGAACGATCAGCGTCGGCCGCTCTTTCGTTTTGCGAAAGACCGCGAGCGCCTCGGCGATGCTCTCGAGATCGTTGGCATCGCCGACCCGCAGCACATTCCAATGGTAGGCGACGAAGCGCGCGGCGACGTCTTCGGTAAAGGTGATGCGGGTATTGCCGTCGATGGTGATGTGATTGTTGTCGTAGATCCAGCACAGATCGTCGAGGCCAAGATGGCCGGCGAGCGAGGCCGCCTCCGAGCCGATGCCCTCCATCAGGTCACCGTCGCCGCAAACAGCGTAGATGTTGTAGTCGAACAGATCAAAGCCGGGCTTGTTGTATCGGCTGCCAAGCCATTTCCGTGCGATGGCCATGCCGACGCTGTCGGCGATGCCTTGGCCGAGCGGGCCAGTCGTCGCCTCCACCCCCGATACCAAGTGATATTCCGGGTGCCCCGGTGCTTTGCTGCCGAGCTGGCGGAAATGGCGAATGTCGTCGAGCGTGACCGCCGGCTCGCCAAGACGCTCGTATTGCGCGTTCACGGCGCGCGTTTGCGTCAGATACAATACAGACCACAGCAGCATAGAGGCATGGCCGTTTGACAGGACGAAGCGATCGCGATTTGGCCAGATCGGGTCCTGCGGATCGAAGCGCATGACCTCGTTCCAGATCACGTAGACCAGCGGCGCCAGCGCCATTGGCGTACCGGGATGGCCTGAATTCGCCTGCTGGACTGCGTCGATCGAAAGCGTACGAATCGTATTGATCGCGAGATCGTCGAGCTCTTGGCTGGTCAAGCCTTTTAGCTTTGTCTGCTGCATCGGCGTTCAGCTCCGTTATTATCCGGCCCGCTTCGCGGGTGGCTTTTCGATGTGGCCGCCGAATTGGTAACGCATGGCGGAAAGCAGTTTGTCGGCGAAATCCGCCTCTCCGCGTGAGCTGAACCGTTCGTAGAGCGCCGACGAGAGCACATGGGCCGGCACGCCCTCGTCGATGGCCGCCTTGATCGTCCAGCGGCCTTCGCCCGAGTCGGACACGCGGCCCGAAAATTTGCTCAGCGCGGGGTCCTGGATTAGCGACGTGGCCATGAGATCAAGGAGCCACGACGCGATCACGCTCCCGCGCCGCCAGACTTCCGCGATCTCGGGCAGGTTGAAATCGTATTGGTAATGCTCGGGGTCGCGAAGCGGAGTGGTTTCTGCATCGATCGCGCCGGTTTTCTTACCGACATTGGCGGCTTTGAGGACCCCAAGGCCTTCGGCATAAGCCGCCATCACCCCGTATTCGATGCCGTTATGGACCATTTTGGCGAAATGCCCGGCACCATGTGGTCCACAATGCAGATAACCCTGCTCGGAGGTGCCGTTGACCTTTTCGCGACCCGGCGTGCGCGGAATATCGCCGCGGCCCGGCGCAAGCGCAGCGAAGATCGGATCGAGATGCTTCACCGCATCGACCTCGCCACCGATCATCATGCAATAGCCGCGTTCCAATCCCCAGACGCCGCCGCTGGTGCCGACGTCAAGATAATGAATGCCCCTGGATGTCAGGTTCTTGGCCCGGCGGATATCGTCGACGTAATAGGAATTGCCGCCGTCAACCAGAATGTCGTCACGCTCGAGATGGGGCAGCAGATCGGCGATGACGTTGTCAACTGTACCGGTCGGCACCATTAGCCAGACCACTCGGGGCTTGCCGAGTTTCTTGACAAAGTCCACGAGAGACGTGGCGCCGATGGCCTTGTTCTTTACCAGTGCCGCGACCGCGTTTGCGGATCCGTCGTATACGACGCATTGATGGCCATTCTTCAAAAGGCGGCGCGCCATATTCCCGCCCATGCGGCCAAGGCCGATCATTCCGAGCTGCATGACCCTAGTGCTCCATGCCCATAGAGGTCCGATGGTCCGGGTGGACGCTTGACGAGGTGACGGAAGAGAGGCTTGAGTCTTTCCGCTCGAACAAATCTGCAAATTGAAGGTAACGCCGGGCGATCTCGGCAACGGTCTGATCGCGCGTCGCTTGTTTGCTCCGCCAAGCGACCAGCGGATCCCAGAAAACCGTGCGGCCGACCGCAAATCCAACGAAACCCGGTACAGCCGCCGCGATTTCGAGCCATTGGCGTACTTTCCGATCGTCCGCGCCGCGACCGAGCACGATGCAGCGGACATTACTTCGCCCGCCGGCGCGAGCCGTCGCCGCGACGCGCTCGCAATCCCCGCGCCGCTCGAGCCCTTCGACTTTCCACAAATCCGGTTCGGCGCCGCTGTCCTGGAGCTCCTGCATGGCTTCGACCATCAGGCGCGGCCGCAATTTTACGTCGTACGCTTTCCCGTCGCCTTTGAGCCTGTCGAGCTGCCTTTTCTCTGGTGGAACCAGCAGCTCGAACATGAAGCGACTTCGGCCATGGCCGGCGAGGAAATCGGACAGGCGCTTCAAGCGTGATGCTTGTCGTTTATTCAATGAGCGATCGCCATCTGGGTTGTAACGTACCAGCACTTTGCAGAAGGTCGGATCGAACGCTTCAATGTGACTCGCAAAATCCTCGCCATATTCAAAGTCGAATTCGGCCTGTTCGCTTTTCTCCGCCGGACACGCCGTGATAATGCTCTTGGAGGTAGCGTCGCGCAGGATGGCGGCGCCGAATTGTTCATCGACAAGAATGCCAGCTTTCTCCCTCGGTACTCCGTCCGCGAGCGCGGCTAAGAAGCCCTCGTAGATGACTCGTTTGGCGCCGGCGATCTCCGCCGTCTGCCTATCACTCAAGGGCGACTGCCAGCCAAACATTTTGGTTTGGAACGAGCCGCGATGATCAAACGGCAGAATGTAGAGGGGACGATCGTATCCTCGCGGCATCAGGCGGCTCCCTTGAGCTTGCGATAGCGGCGGATCAGTGCATTCGTCGAGCTGTCATGCTCAAGCTTTGGCTCCGCCGCGCTTTCCAGCTCGGGAATGATCCGCTGCGCCAAAGCTTTGCCGAGCTCCACGCCCCACTGATCGAAGGAATCGATCCGCCAGATCGTGCCTTGGGTGAAGACAATGTGCTCGTAAAGCGCGACCAGCCTGCCTAATGCCGCTGGCGTGAGTGCATCGAGCAATAGTGTATTTGATGGACGGTTTCCCTCGAACGACCGATGCGGCACGAGCCAGTCGGGCGTGCCTTCCGCTTTGACCTGATCAGTCGTCTTGCCGAACGCCAGTGCCTCGGTCTGCGCGAAGACGTTAGCGATCAGCATGTCGTGATGCGCGCCCAAAGGATTAAGCGACCGGGTGAAAGCAATGAAATCGCAAGGTATCAGCCGCGTACCTTGATGGATCAGCTGGTAGAAAGAATGCTGGCCATTGGTTCCCGGTTCGCCCCAAAAGATTGGCCCGGTGCCGTAATCGACTCGCGCGCCTTCGAGAGTGACGTGCTTGCCATTACTCTCCATGGTGAGCTGCTGAAGATAGGCGGGAAACCGCTTCAGATATTGTTCGTAGGGCAGTACAGCGACCGTCTGAGCGCCGAAGAAATCGTTGTACCAGACGCCAATGAGACCCATCAGCGCCGGCAGATTGCGCGCGAATGGCGCAGTGCGAAAATGCTCGTCCATCTCATGAAAGCCGCCGAGCATTGCCCGAAAATTGTCAGGGCCGATCGCCAGCATGGTCGAGAGGCCGATCGCCGAATCCATGGAATAGCGACCGCCAACCCAATCCCAGAAACCGAACATGTTGGTGGTGTCGATGCCGAATTTCGCGATTTCCTTTGCGTTGGTCGATACGGCGACGAAATGCTTGGCGATGGCGTCTGGTTCGCCCCTCATGCCGGCCAACAGCCAGTCGCGCGCGGTGCGCGCGTTGGTCATCGTTTCCAGAGTGGTGAAGGTCTTGGAGGAGACGATGAACAACGTCTCGGCTGGATCTAGATCGCGTGCGGCTTCGACAAAATCCGTACTATCGACGTTGGATACGAAACGGAATGTCATCGCTCGGTCGCTGTAGTGCCTGAGCGCTTCGTACGCCATGACCGGCCCAAGATCGGACCCACCAATGCCGATATTGATAACATTGCGGATGCGTTTGCCGGTCTGGCCTTTCCAGTCGCCCAGGCGTACGCGGTTGGAAAAATCAGCCATCCTGTCCAGAACGGCGTGAACGTCGGCAACTACGTTGCGGCCATCGTGAAGAAAGACGGTCCCGCGCGGTGCGCGTAGCGCGACATGCAGGACGGCGCGGTTTTCCGAAACGTTGATTTTATCGCCGCGGAACATGGCGTCGATACGGCCGCGCAGCTCCAACTCCTCGGCGAGCTGCAACAACAGTTGCAGCGTTTCATCGGTGATCCGGTTTTTGGAATAGTCGAGATAGATTCCCGCCACGTCGATGGTCAATCTCTCGCCGCGTCCACCATCTTCGCTAAAAAGTTGGCGCAGATGGATGTTTTTTAGTTTCTGGTAGTGCTTCTCGAGCAACGCCCAGGCGTGTTGTCTGTGCAGCGGCGGCACGTTTCCGGATGGAATGTTGGCCGAGTGGGGTGTGTGCTTGCGTTGATCGGACGCCATTACCATGTGGATTAGCTCGCTTTGCGGATGACCGCGCCTTTTGATTCGATGCGGGACATTAGGTCGTTCCACGACTTGTCGAAGGACGCGGCGCCTTCGTCCTGAAGCCTCCTCGCCAGCGCGTCGATGTCGATGCCTGCTTTGGCGAAGGCAGCCAACACTTTCTCGCAATCGCCTCCGTCCGGCGCGAGCATGGCGCCAACTTCGCCGTGCTGCGCGAAGGCCTTGAGCGCGCCCTCGGGCATGGTGTTAACCGTGAAAGGTGCTGCGAGCGCCCTCACATAATGTATGTCGGACGCTTTGGGATCTTTGGAGCCAGTGCTGGCCCAAAGGAGACGTTGTGCGCGGGCGCCGGCATTGGCTGCGCGTTGAAAACGTGGTGAAGTCAGCAGCTCCAGATAAGCCCGGTAAGTTCGCTGGGCGACCGCGATACCGAGCCGATTGGCCAACTCGGCTGGGACCTCTCCGGCGACCGCGACATCCCATCGGCTGACAAAGAGCGATGCGACCGAGGCCACGGCAGGGTTCAGGCCGGTTTCGATGCGCCGCTCGACGCCGCGCAGATAGGCTTCCGCCGCGGCGACATATTGCTCCCGCGAGAATAGGAGGGTGACATTGACTGGGACGCCGGCAAAGATCGCTGCCTCGATCGCCGGCAGCCCCTCTTTGGTTCCTGGAATCTTTATGAAGAGGTTGGGCTTGCCGCTGCGCCGGCTCAGGTCGCGCGCCGCTGCAATAGTGCGCTGTGTGTCATGTGCAAGAAGAGGGGACACCTCGAGCGATACCCAGCCATCGACGCCGTCCGTGCGGGTGAATACCGGCCGCAGCAGATCGGCGGCCCGGGTCAGATCCGCCAGAGCCAGTTCGAAGAACAAGTCTTCCGCCGGCTTTGCGGGCGACGAGAGCCGGGTGATGTCGCTGTTGTAATCGGCGCTGTTCTTGATGGCATGATCGAAGATCGTCGGATTCGAGGTAAGACCGGTCACCGACAACTCATCGATGTAGCTTTGCAATGTGCCGCTGTTCAGGAGGTCGCGGGTGATATTGTCGAGCCAAAGGCTCTGGCCGAGATTGTGGAGCGTCCTTGTCGGATTCATCGCGTCGGCTCCAACTTTGATGCAAGCACTGCTGGCGTTGGTCGCAATCGCCGCGGGTCAAAGCTGAGAAGATCGCCGATGCGTTCGATCGTGACATCAGCTGGCGGCAAGGCGGCGATAGTTTGCGCATCGCGAGCATAGCTGCCCTGCCGCGCAAAAACGGTCGTGACGCGGTCGCCCCAAAAGCGCTTAACTGCGGCCAAGATGCGTGGTTTGTCGTCGACAAGCACATAGTGTTCAGCTGGAAAACGCCGCTCGACGTCGTCAAGCGCCTTTTCCTTATGGATATAGATGAGTACACGCCCATCGACCGCGTCCGAGAGGCCAGCCCGCTCGACTTTGTGCGGCTGAAAAACAACGTCTCCATCGGACAGGATAACCGTCGGCCCCAAGCCCTTTAGCAGTCTCAACACCTTGAGGGCGAATGGGAACAGCCGGGCGGCGAATGGGTAGTCGATTAGGTAGGTAGACATCGACAGAAGCTCCACTTCGAGTGGATGCTCTATGCGAAAGCGCTGCAAGGCTCCTAGATAGTCGCGGTAGCCCAGTTCCGAGAACAGATCCTCCAGGATCCTCCAATACCGATCGCGGGCCGCGTGTCCGTAGGCGCTTTCCAGGTGATCCTTCAAATCCTGCTGTACGCCGTCGTTATCGAGCAGCGTGTTATCGACGTCTAACAGGAAGACAATCGGGCGAACCCGTACCATTTAGAACTCGCGCGGTAATGCTTACGATGCGTGAACCGACACCCTAGACAGCCGGCAGGTCTCCAAAGAGTTCCCGTCAACGAGGTGAGTTCTCGTAGATTTGATTGGCTACGCCAACGCCAGGCACTCCAAAGAGTTCCATCAACAGGAGAGTCCCGCACATTTGATTACCGTTTATCTTCATACGATCAGGTCCGGGAGGATGCACCTTCAGCCGTTCTTGCGCTCAGTTCACTTTCGCGGCCAGACTTGACGGCGCCGGAGGCGCCTGGAGCTGCTCGCGATGGGCGATGACGCGTTGAAAGATGTCGGTGCATCGGATCCGAGGCGGCTGTTCCTATGGCTGATGTCGGGCTGAATAGGCGAACCAATGGCGTTGCGAATTGAAGACTACGCCGTGATTGGCGACTGCAGGACGGCAGCCTTGGTGGGTCGCGACGGGTCGATTGACTGGCTCTGTTGGCCTCGCTTCGATTCGCCTGCGTGCTTTGCCGCGCTCCTCGGGAAAACCGATAACGGTCGATGGCTCATCGCTCCGAAACACGCCGCCGCTAAGGCAACGCGACGCTACCGTCCCGGTACTCTCATTCTTGAAACCGAATTCGAGACCGATACGGGCAGCGCGGTGATCGTCGACTTCATGCCCCCGTCAGACGGCGCCAATCTGATACGGATTGTCACGGGTCTGTCAGGTTACGTGGACTTTTGCTTTGAATTTGTGGCTCGCTTCGACTATGGCGCGACGGTGCCATGGGTGAGTCGAGTTGAGGACGGCACGATAGATGCGATCGCTGGCCCGGAACGTCTGGTATTGCGGACTTCCGTTCCACTTTACGGCGAGGATTTTAGAACCGTCGCTGACTTCACCGTGCAGGCTGGCCAATCCGTTCCGTTCGTCCTTTCGTACGGGGCCTCCTTTCAAAAATCTCCTCCGGCAGTTGACCCTTATGGCGCGCTCGAGCAAACAGAGACCTCTTGGCGCAAATGGAGCGACCGATGCCCAGACGTTGGTCCCTGGACTGAATCGGTCAAGCAATCT
>JBAUCK010000442.1:0-15259 GCA_049677525.1 Xanthobacteraceae bacterium | reverse complement strand
CTATCGGCGTATGGACGCGCTATGCCGCAGCGCTGGCGACCGGCTTCGGCGTCGCTATCATGCAGCCGAGCCTGCCGGTCCTGGTGCGCGAATGGACGCCGAGCCGCATCGCGCTCGCCACCATCGCCTATACCAGCGGCATGATGATGGGCGCGACCTTCCCGCCGCTGCTCACGATTTCCACGATCCTGCCGCTCGTTGGCGGCTCGTGGCGGCTCAACCTCATCGTCTGGGCGGTGCCGGCCCTATTAATCGTGCCGATGTTTTTGCTGCTGCGCCCAAGGCGCTCCGGCGGCAGCGCTCCGAAGACCACAACAACTTTGTGGTGGCCCGATTTCAGAGATCCGCTGGTCTGGCTGCTCGGCCTCGCGTTCGGCAGCAACAACAGTCCCTATTTCGCGATCAATGCCTTTCTGGGCGACTATGTGGCCGGCAAAGGCCGCGCCGATCTCCTAGGCCCGACTCTGGCCTGGCTCAACGGATCGCAGCTGGTGGCGCTTGTGCTTCTGTTTGCAATGTCGGGCCGCCTGCAGCGGCGCGCCTGGCCGTTCCTGATCTTCGGTCCGTTACTGCTGGTGGCGATGCTGGCCATCATCGTGGCGCCGACGGGCTTTGCGATCATCGTTGCGGCGATTTTCATCGGTTTCGCGACGGCGATGACGTTTACCCCGATCATGACTTTGGTGCCGATCCTCGCCAAACCCGCCGACGTCGCGCGCACCGCGGCCGGCATGCTGACGATCGCCTATGCGTGCGCGATTATCATTCCGACAATCTGCGGCGCGCTGTGGGACGCGACCGGACAACCGTGGACCGCGTTCGTGCCGCTCTGCTTGTGCGCTGTGGCATTGACGGTGCTGGGCACCATCGTGACGAAATATCCTCCCGCAGGCGACACAGTCGCCCCCGCCTGATGTGATGCTTGTGTTGAAATGAGGGAAAATTCCGCAATGGCAAAATCCGTGACGAAGAAGCCAACGGCGCGCGAAACCAAGAAGCCGATGCTACCGACCGACCGGCTGACCTATTCGCCGATCACCCAGCGCCCGCCGCTGAAACTGCCCAACGGCGCGCGCATGGCGATCTGGGTGATCGTCAATGTCGAGGAATGGGATCCGCTGCAGACCATGCCGCGCACGGTGCTCACCCCGCCGGCCGGCGGCTCGCCGATGCCGGACGTGCCGAACTGGGCTTGGCATGAATACGGCAATCGCGTCGGTTTCTGGCGCTTCATCAAGATTTTCGACGAATTCGCCATTCCGGGCACGATCGCCATCAACGGCTCGGCGCTCGCTGCCTATCCGCAGATCGTGCAGGCTGCGGTCGAACGCAATTGGGAATTCATCGGTCACGGCTTTACCCAGCGCAATTTGCAGAAGGTGCCGAACGAGCGTGCCGATATCCGCAAAGTGCGTGAGGTCATTACCAAGGCGACCGGTAAGCCGCCGCGCGGCTGGCTCGGCCCGGGCCTCACCGAAACCTGGGAAACGCCCGACGTGCTGGCCGAGGAAGGCTACGATTATGTCGCCGACTGGGTACTTGACGACCAGCCGGTCTGGCTGAAAACGCGCGGCAAGCCGATTCTCAACGTGCCCTATACGCAGGAATGCAACGACGTCGCCATGATGCTGATCCAGCACCACAAGGCGTCGGAATATTGCGAGCGCACGCTCGATCAGTTCGACCAGATCTATGACGATGCAGCCGATTCCGCGCGCATCCTGGCGATGGCGGTGCACCCCTACATCATGGGCGCACCGCATCGCGCCAAATACTTCCGCCGCATTTTCGAAACCATCCGCAAGAAGCATGACGTGCTGTTCTGGACCGGCGAACAGATCGTAGACTGGTTCCTCGGCGCCGGACCGAAGGCGCCGTAAGTGCTGCGTCGGGAGCGCTTGCGGTGAACATCTCAGCCGAAAATCCCAACCCCGTGCGCGGCGCCTCTGACGGCGCGCCTGGCGGCGATGCCGGGGCACGGCTGATGCTGGTCACGTTGTGCTTCATCTGGGGCACGACGTGGCCGCTGATGAAAGTGGCGCTCGAGGAAATCCCGCCGCTGAGCATGCGCGCGGTGGCGGCCGCACTCGGTGCGCTGACGCTTTATCTGCTCTGTGTCGTGATGCGGCGCAGTTTGCGGTTGCCCTCGACGAAAGCCTTCGTCCACGTCGTCGTGGCGGCGTCGCTGAACATCACCGGCTTCAGCCTGTTCAGCGCTTTCGCCCAGCTTGCCGCGTCGACATCGCGGGTGACGATCGTTGCCTACACGATGCCGATCTGGTCGGTGCTTCTGGCGTGGCCGTTTCTCGGCGAACGCCCGAGCCGCATCCAATGGACCGCGCTGACCCTGTGCGTCGCCGGGCTTTCGATCTTGATCTATCCGCTGACCGGAAGCGGCGTGCCGCTCGGCATCATCTTGGCCTTGGGCGTCGGCGTGAGCTGGGCCGCGGGCACGGTCTACGTGAAATGGGCGCACATCGAGCTCGATCCGCTGGCGCTGGCGAGCTGGCAGATGACCATCGCTTTCGTCTCGCTGACGGCATGCATGTACATCGTCGATGGTCGCCTTGTGCTTCACGGCCTACAGACCGGCGGCGCCTTCGCGACAGTCTGGACCGGTGTGGTCGGCAACGGCGTTGCTTATGCGTTGTGGTTCCCGGCGATGAAGCGCTTGCCCGCGGTAACCGCATCGTTGGGCGTGCTTGCGGTTCCGGTGGTCGGGATCGTGCAGTCGTATTTGATCCTCGGCGAAGTACCGACCACGCCCGATATGATCGGCTTCGCCCTGATCTTTGTCGCTTCGGCTTGCGTGTTGCTCGTGCCGAACAAAGTCGGCCCGGCAGCTACGCCTTAATATTGCGTGCGAGCTCAGTAACGCGCGCTGTCATCGCGCTCCGCGGGTCGGCGAGCGCATCGATCACGGTGAAATGGTTGGTGCCTACGATCTCCCCGGAACGGGTGGTGGCGCCAGCCTTTCCCCATGTTTCGGCAAGCGTATGGCTCTGTCGTTTGAATTCGCCAGATTCAAGCCCGCCGCAGACCGCGTCGAAGACTCGTCCCGGCCCGATCAGCTAATAGAGCGGCGAGACATTGCGCGCGTGACAACGTCGAGTTTCAGATCTTGATTGACGCTGATGCCGACGAGCGGCGCGAAATCAAACACGCCGGATATCGCATAGCCTGCGGGGACCAAATCAGCCGGCGCTTTCGGATAAAGCGACGCCCAATCGGTCGCCACCATGGCGCCGCGAGATGGCCGCCGGCTATCGCCGTAGGACAGGCCGAGCTCGGCGCGCCCGGCTTTCAGCGTTTCGGCGCGATAGTCTTCGGCTTGCCGGATCCAACGCGCAAAAATCTCCGCATGCTCGGCACACGGGCGCAATTGTTGTATTCGGCCTCGTAATCGATAGCCGTCGGCGTCTCCAGCAGATTTTTGTTCGTGCAACATTGCGGCAATGTTGCCGCATGAGCAAGCGAGTTAGGGATCGACAGCCTGCCCAAATCTGCTAGGGCATGATCCGGAAAAGTGGGTACCGGTTTTCGGATAAGATCATGCCCACCAAATAAGGAGCCGTATGAAAGTTGACGGGAAATCCATGCGCACCATCTGGCTCGAGCCGGATGGCTGGTCGGTCGGGGTGATCGATCAGACCGCGCTGCCGCATCGCCTGGTGACCGTGCGGCTGACGACGCTCGAAGACGTCGCGCACGCGATCCGCGCCATGGTGATCCGCGGCGCACCGCTGATCGGCGCGACCGCGGCCTATGGCATGTGCCTCGCGTTGCACGCAGACGCCTCCGATGAGGCGTTGGAACACTCCTATGCGACTTTGCTGGCGACGCGGCCGACCGCGATCAATCTAAAATGGGCGCTCGATGAAATGGCGGCGCTGGTGCACAACCGCCCGCGCGGCGAACGCGCTGCGGCCGCCTATAAGCGCGCCGCCGAAATCGCCGAAGAAGACGTCGCGATCAACAAGGCCATCGGGCAAAGCGGCCTGCCGCTGATCGAAACCATCGCGCGGCGGAAAAAGACCGGGGAGCGCGTCAACGTGCTGACTCATTGCAATGCCGGCTGGCTTGCCGCGGTCGATTTCGGCACCGCGACTGCGCCGATTTATACGGCTTTCGACAAAGGTATTCCCATTCATGTCTTCGCCGATGAGACACGGCCGCGCAATCAGGGCGCTTCGCTCACCGCCTGGGAGCTCGGCCATCATGGCGTGCCGCATACCGTGATCGCCGACAATACCGGCGGCCATCTGATGCAGCACGGCCTCGTCGACATCGTGATCGTCGGCACCGATCGCGTCACCGCGAACGGCGACGCCTGCAACAAGATCGGCACTTATCTGAAAGCGCTCGCCGCGCACGACAATAATGTGCCGTTCTATGTCGCGCTGCCCTCGCCTACTATCGATTTCACAGTAGCCGACGGCGTCGCCGAGATTCCGATCGAGGAACGCAGCGCCGATGAAGTCGCGACCATGACCGGGCGCACCAAAGATGGCCGCATTGAAACCGTGCGCATCGTGCCGGACGGCTCGCCGGTTGCGAATTACGGCTTTGACGTTACGCCGGCGCGACTTGTCACCGGCCTGATCACCGAGCGCGGCGTGATCAAACCCTCGCGGGAAGGTCTGGCGGGGGCTTTCCCCGAGCGTGCAGCCGCGGCAGAATGACGGCCGGTTGCTGCCGTATCGGGGCGCTGCGTTGGGGTCTGTGGCGTGGGTAAGCTCGCGTGTCGTCCGCTCTCGAATCTGCCTTTGCCAGGGATCCTTGCGATGAGCCTCATTTCATTGGCGGCTGCTGTGCCGGTCGATGGCCGGCAATCGCCGACAGCTTTAGCCATTGCGCGCGGTACCGCGCGCTATCTGCATGCGCTCGGTTATTGCGTGGTCGCCGAATTACCATTGCCGTCGGGTCGGCGCGCCGACCTGGTGGCGCTCGGCAGCGACAGCGAAATCATCATCGTCGAAATCAAATCCTCGGTGGCTGATTTCCGCGCCGATCAGAAATGGACCGATTATCGGCAGCATTGCGACCGGCTGTTCTTCGCAACTGTCGTGGATGTGCCGTGTGAGATTTTTCCGCCCGATGCGGGACTGATCGTGGCCGATGCATTCGGGGCGTCCATCATGAGCAAAGCGCCCGAACACCGGTTGCCCGCGGTCACGCGCAAGGCGATCATGGTGCGTTTCGCCCATGCCGCGGCGTTGCGGCTACAGGCGCTCAACGATCCGCAAGGACCCTATTCCGGCGAGACGCTCTGATCGGGATAATTTTGATTGAGCGTGATCTTTTCGGAAAACCGGCTTCCACTTTTCCGGATCATGCTCACGCGGCCGCGACAGCCGTATGCGGCTGCGTGCGGATGCGCTCGAAACTATAGCGCAGCATATCGAGATCGACGGGCTTCATGACCGTTTCGCAGATATCGCGGTTGAGCGATTTGGCCGCCCGTAAGGCTTCGTGCACCGTCGCCGGATGGCTGCCGCCGATGATAACGATCGGCACATTGCAGCCGATGTCGCGAAGGTATTGAAGTATTTCAATGCCGCCGTGCTGGCCGAGCGACAAATCGAGGCTGATGCAATCGAAGGCGTTCTGGAGCGCGAGCTTTGTCGCCTCGTCGAGCTGCCGGCTCTCGCCGGCGCGTAGCCGGCTTTGGCCGCGACACGGCAAATAATCTTTCGGTGCAGAAAAGCGGAAGCCTCTGCCGCCTGCGGGGCAGCCGCTCACTTGCGTCGGGGTCTCGCCACTTGCTTGCAATGATCGTTCCGAGCCGAGCATGCGACCTTCGCAATGCGCCAATATGCTTGCTCTTTCATAGTCGGGCGCGGTGCAAATTTGATTTAAACGGAACGATAAAATTTTAATCATTCCCGGCGTCAGGCCGCGCCGCAGCTAGCTTTGGGTCGCAGTTAGCCGTCTGTTAACGGCGACGCATCCGCGAAGCCGTTGCGCTATTTCGGCGCCCGTTTGGCGAGAATGCGCTGCAAAGTACGGCGGTGCATGTTGAGGCGGCGCGCGGTTTCCGAGACATTGCGCCCGCACAATTCGTAGATACGCTGGATGTGCTCCCAGCGCACGCGGTCCGCCGACATCGGATTCTCCGGCGGCTCGATCTTTTTGTTGTCGATCGCGAGCAACGCCGCAACCACATCATCGGCATCGACCGGCTTGGCCAGATAATCGACCGCGCCGAGCTTCACCGCGTTCACGGCCGTGGCGATATTGCCGTAGCCGGTGAGAATGATGGCGCGCGCTTCCGGCCGCCGCTTTTTCATCGCGGAAATCACGTCAAGCCCGTTGCCGTCGCTGAGCCGCATGTCGACCACGGCAAAGGCGGGGGTGGCTTTCTCGACTTGCAACAACCCGTCGGCAACCGATTCCGCCGTCGTCACCAAAAAGCCCCGGCCTTCCATGGCGCGGGCCAGGCGCTGCAAAAACGACTTGTCGTCTTCGACGATAAGAAGCGTACGTTCGGTTGGAACTGGGCTCGGCGACGCACCGGCTGCACCAGTATTCATGACCATCTGCTCCATCGACGCAAATCTCCGCCTAGGTCGTCGCCCAACCTACAAAACTTAAGAAATTTGCTCGGCCGGCTCAAGGGGCGGTATCGCGATCGGGCGCTCAAAATCGGCCCGCCTCCAGGTAACGCTAACGGTGGCGCCATGCAGCGGCGGCGACTGATTTGTCAGCGAAAGCTTGGCGCCGGAGCGTTCCAGAAGCGTTTTAGCGATGAAAAAACCCAAACCCAGCCCGAACACGGTATCGTCATCACCGTCCGGGCCGCGCGAGCCGGGCCGCCTGTGGGTGACATAAGGCGCGCCGATACGATCGACGACCTCCGGCGCGAAACCGGGCCCATCGTCGCTGATGACAATACTGACTGCGTCCTCAGACCATTGCGCGAAGATCTCGACCCGGCTGTGGGCGAAATCGACGGCATTCTCGATCAAATTTCCGAGGCCATAGCGGATCGCCGGATTGCGCGCCCCGACCGGTTCGTCGGCGCGGTCCGGTGGATAGGTGACGCCGATGCTGACGCCGAAATTACGGTGTGGCGCGACCGCTTCCTCGATCAGCGCCGAAACCTGCATGCGGTCGAACGGCTCGCCGGTCGGCAGCTCGGTGATCTTGGCTAGGATTTCGCGGCAGCGCTGCGCCTGTTCGCGCAGCAACTTCACGTCATCGGCATGCGGCGAATTGGCTTCGAGCGCGCGCTCGATTTCACGGATCACGACGGTGATCGTGGCGAGCGGTGTGCCGAGTTCATGCGCTGCGGCGGCGGCAAGACCGTCGAGCTGAGACAGATGCTGCTCGCGCGCCAAAACCAGTTCGGTCGCCGCAAGCGCATCCGACAATTGCCGCGCCTCTTCCGCGATCTGCCAAGTGTAAACGCCGATATAGCCGATCGCGAGCAGGATCGAGAGCCAGACACCGACCATATAGATTTCCGGCAGTTCCAGCGGATCGTCGGCGTCCCACGGCAGATTGTAATGCAGGAATACCAGCGCCGTAGCGCAGACCATCGCGAACGTGCCGATCAACAATGTCATGCGCGGCGGCAGCGCCGTCGCCGAGATCAACACCGGACCGAGCAGCAGGAAGGAAAACGGATTCTCCAAGCCGCCGGTGAGATAAAGCAGCGCCGTCAGTTCGGCGACGTCGAAGCCAAGCAGCCATGCCGCGCGGTCCGGCTCGAGCCACTGGGTTTGATGAAAGCTCACCCGCAGCGCAACGTTCAAAAGCGCGGCAAGCATGATGACGGCCACGCAGGGCCAGATCGGCACTTCGAATTCGAGGCCGAAATTCACCACCAGAACGGCCGCGAGCTGGCCGAGCACCGCGAGCCAGCGTAGCCGGACCAGCGTATCCAGCCGTACGTTGCGCGGCCGCTCGTTGGTCGGCGGTAACCCGAACATGCGATCGAGACTAGACATGCCGCTCAATGTAGCGGCGACGGCGGCTGAGCCAAAGGGCCTGTTACTGCTTCAAATTACTGCTTCAAATCGGCTCGCCGAGAGGGCTGGCGCCGGCCGTGACGATGCGCGAAAATGCGCCAACAACGCTCCAGGCAGCGATTTTCAGGGAGTGACCGCAATGGCTTATGAGCTCGACCAGTTCATCTCGGATTGTCGTTCCGTCCTCGCCCGCGATCCCGGACCGCAAGGCCGTGAGGAAGTGCGCACGCATCTTGAGGAGCTTTTGCAGAACCCGGATTTCGTCCGCAAGCATTGCGAGGACGCCGCGCGCGGCCTGTATGTTCTCTATGAGGATCCCAAGCTCGGCTTTCAGATCCTCGCTCATATCAATGACAAAGCTCGCGTCTCGCAACCACACGATCACGGCAAGTCGTGGGCCATCTACGGCCAGGCCACCCATTACACCGAGATGACCGAATGGGAGCGCGAGGATGACGGCAGCGACCCCGCACACGCCAAGCTCAAGCCGGTGAAGAAATATCGGCTGATGCCCGGCGAAGCCGGCATCTATCAAGACGGCAAGATCCATTCGATCGATTATCCTGACTTCGCGCGCTTCGTGCGGGTGACGGGAACGAATCTCGACCGCATCGATCGCGTGCGGTTCGACCTGAAGACCGGCGAAGTGAAGCAAATGATGCCGCAACAGGCGACCTGACCGAAAGCGGTTTGAACGTGAGTCATTTTGTCAGCCCGCATGATCTCCGCGATATGATCGGTGGTGGCGGCGAACTCGCGCTCGTCGACCTGCGCGAGGAGCTGATCTTCTCGCAAAGCCATTTGCTCCTGGCGCGCTCGGTGCCATTGAGCCGTTTTGAATTGAAATTCCGCGTCTTGGTGCCGCGCCGCGCGACGCGCATTGTCTTGTGCGACGATGCCGACGGCCGCGCCGCGCGCGCGGCGGCGATCCTGGCGCGCAACAGCTATACCGACGTGAGCATTCTCTCGGGCGGCGTCGCCGCTTGGGGCGCCACGGGCTTTGAATTGTTCTCGGGCGTGTTCGTGCCGAGCAAGGCGTTCGGCGAATATGTCGAGCATAGCGACAGCACGCCCAATATCACCGCACCGGAGCTTGAAAAGCTGATCCGCGAGCGCGCCGACCTCGTCGTGCTCGACAGCCGGCCGTTCGACGAATATTCGCGGGTATCGATCCCGACGTCGACCAATGTGCCGGGCGCGGAACTCGTGCTGCGGGCCCGCGAAATCGCGCCGTCGCCGGAAACGACGGTCGTCGTCAATTGCGCCGGCCGTACCCGCAGCATTATCGGCGCCCAGTCGCTGATCAATGCCGGCCTGCCGAATAAAATCATGGCGCTGCGCAATGGCACCATGGGCTGGAGCCTCGCCGGGTTTACCCCCGACAGCGGGAAAAACCGCCGCGCGCCGGCCGTTTCGCGCGATACGCTTGATTGGGCGCAGAAGGCGGCGCAGCGTGTCGCGGAGAGCTGCGGGGTCAAGCGAATCGATCGCGCGACGCTCGAGACCTGGCGCAAAGACGACCGCCGCACGCTTTACGTCTTCGATGTGCGCGACCCGACCGAATACGAAACCGGCCATGTGCCGGGCGCCATATCCGCGCCCGGCGGCCAGCTTGTGCAAGCGACCGACCAATATGTCGGCACGTTCGGCGCGCGCATCGTGCTTGTCGACGACGCCGAAGTGCGCGCGGCGATGACCGGATCGTGGCTGCGGCAGATGGGCTATGCCGACGTATTCATGCTGGTCGAGACGGGAACGGAAACCGGCTGGCCGACGCCGCCGGTGCTTGAAGCCGAAGTGCCGAGCGACGCCACTATCGATTGCGCCGGCTTGCACGATCTGCTCGCACGCGAGGCAGCAACCGTCGTCGATCTTTCAACGAGCCGCGATTATCTGCACGCGCATATTCCCGGCGCATGGTTTGTGATCCGGACGCGGCTCGATCGTGCATTCAAGAAGATCCCGCACAACGGCACATTCGTTCTCACGTCCGAGGACGGTGTGCTGGCAAGCCTAGCCGTGACCGAGGCAAATGCTCTGACCGACAGGCCGGTCCGCACTCTCGCCGGCGGTAACGCGGCGTGGCGCGCAGCGGGGCAGCCGTTCTCGGCCGAGGCCAGAATGGCCGACGAAGCGGTCGATCAATGGCGCAAGCCCTATGAGCGCTCGGGCAACACGAAAGCGATGATGCAGGAATATCTCGATTGGGAAGTCGATCTGCTGCCGCGCATCGCGCGTGACGGCTCGTTGCAATTCGAGCGCTTCAGGCCGCGGCTTCCAGCAGCAGTTCGGTGAGGTGCTCCGGCGCATCGACCATCACGTCGTGGCCGCTTGCCACTTCATGAAAGCGCCAGGACGGATCGGCTTTCACCGTTGCGACCGCGCGGTCAAAGCCAGGATTGGCGTAATTCCCGGCGCGAATATAGGTCTTGCGCGCAATTTTCTCGCGCGCGCCGGTGAGCGCGATCTTATAGGTGAACGTTCCGATCGGCTGCGACGTGCAGAGGCCATCCACCCAGTCCCGATCTGCGGCATTGACGCCGAAGAATTCCGCGGGCTGCGGCGGCATACCGAGCGCGCCACTCGCCAGCGCTGCGCGAATAGCGTCTTGCACGGCGGCGCTGGTGAGGTTCTGCGTCGTGTCGCCGTCGTTCGGCAGGAACGCGTCGAGAAACACGATGGAGCGGATCGCGGACGCCATTTGCTCGGCAACGCCGGAAATGACGAAGCCGCCGTAGGAATGGCCGCACAGCACGACATCGCTCAGCCGTTCCCATTTCATCACATTGACCACGTCGGTGATGTGCGTGCCGATATCGGTGCCGGTTTGCAGGAGATGCGAGCGCTCGCCGAGCCCGGTCAAAGTCGGCGTAAATACTCTATGGCCGCCGTTGCGCAACCGGTCGGCAACACGCTGCCAGCACCAGCCGCCATGCCAGGCGCCGTGAACGAGCACAAACGTAACCATGAACGTCTCCCGATGCGATGCCGGCTCGCGCGATTACGGCTGCCAGGCCGCGTCGGCGACTTTCGGCTCGGCTCCACCCCTGCGCGCCTGCTCGATGACCTTGAACAGCGCGCGCAGCGCTTCGTTGACGCCCGCCCCGCTCACCGCGGAAATCACCAGCGGCGTCTTTTTCGTCGCGCGCTTGAGCCGCGCTACTTGTTGTTTGACGTCGTCGGGGCTCAGGGCATCGGCCTTGTTCAGCGCGATGATCTCGGGCTTTTCGGTCAGTTCGTGCCCGTAAGCCATCAGCTCCGCACGCACCGTCTTATAGGCCGCGCCGGCATCGGGCTCCGTGCCATCGACGAGATGCAGCAGCACCCGGCAGCGTTCGACATGGCCTAGGAATCGGTCGCCGAGACCGACGCCTTCATGCGCGCCTTCGATCAATCCTGGAATGTCGGCGAGCACGAATTCGCGGCCGTCGACATCGACCACGCCGAGCTGGGGATGCAGCGTCGTGAACGGATAATCGGCGATTTTCGGCTTGGCGGCGCTGACGGCGGCGAGAAAGGTCGATTTGCCGGCGTTCGGCAGGCCGACAATTCCCGCGTCGGCAATCAGCTTGAGCCGCAGCCGGATCGTCATTTCGACGCCGAGCTGGCCGGGATTGGCGTGGCGCGGTGCGCGGTTGGTCGACGACTTGAAATAGGCATTGCCGAAACCGCCATTGCCGCCGCGCGCCAGAACGATGCGCTGGCCGGCTTCGGCGAGATCGGCGAGCGGCGTCTCGCCGTCCTCCGCGTAGATCTGGGTGCCGGCTGGAATCTTCAGCACGGCGTCGGCGCCGTTGGCACCGTGGCGATCCTTCCCCATGCCGCCGACGCCGTTCTTGGCGTTGAAATGCTGCTGATAGCGGTAGTCGATCAGCGTATTGAGGCCGTCGACCGCGATCGCGATCACGTCGCCGCCCTTGCCGCCGTCGCCACCGTTCGGACCGCCGAACTCGATGAATTTTTCGCGCCGGAACGATATGCAGCCGTTGCCGCCGTCGCCGGAGCGGATATAGACCTTGGCCTCGTCGAGGAACTTCATGGCTCACTACGTAAAGCGCTGCCGGCTTTGGCACAATCGCCAATCGCAGAAGGTGGCCGGCATCGTCTGCCTGATATAGTGTGGAAATTCAAAATTGCGGCAGGTGATTTTGCCCTGATTTTGCACGGAGAACCGGCCGGGTGCGGAGTGTTTTGAAGCTGGCGGCACGAGCCGCGGTCTGGCGGACGACGGCCGGACCGCAGCTTGTCGGCCTGCGGGTCCTGTTGGGCATTTCTATCCTGATCGCCGCCGTCCGCATTTTGCTGCAGTTCGCCGCGGCGCTTCCGTCGCACGCCTTCAATCCCTACGGTCTCAACGCCATCGTCGCCTGGATCGCGCTTGAGCTCGCCGTCGCGGCGTTGTTCGTGCGTCCGGGCGCGCGCGTCACCGCGCTTTCGGCCATGTTCATTCTTTCGGTCGTGGCGGATCTGGTGACGTCGGCGATCAGGCTCGGCTTTCCGCTGCTCGCGCCGGATATGGCCGAGGGCCCGATCTGGTCGAGCCCGATCACCGGCGCCGCGATTTTCATCATAGCTGTCGGCTGGTGGGTCGGCGCCATGGCCTGCGTCATCGGCAGCTTTGAAGAGCGATCACGGCTGCGGGCGCTCGGCACGGCGGCCGCGATCTGGGTCGCGCTCTTCGCCGCCAACGCGATCGTGCCGCATGCGCCGGTTTTTGTTCCCCCCGATTTCGATGCGCGCGACGCCAATTGGTGGGAAGTTGCTTACGCCTATTATCGCGAAAAATACGGCGAGCCAGTGCCGCCGCAGGTGGCGCAGCTCGAAAAGGCGCAATCGGGACTGTTGAGAGCCGAGATTGCCCGTCTCGCACCGCGCAAAGACGCAACCAATGTCTATGCGCTCGGCATCGCCGGCTGGGCCGAGCAGGACGTGTTCATCAAGGAACTCGACGGCGGATTGGACGCCATCGCCAGCGTACTGCCGATCAAGGATCGCACCGTCAAGCTGGTTAACAATCGCGCGACGCTCGGCACCGCGCCGCTCGCCGATCCGCAGAGTTTCACCGCCGCCATCCACGCCATCGCCGGCGCGATGAACAAGGATCAGGATGTTCTCGTCCTCTTCATGACCTCGCACGGCGAGCAGACCGGCTTCGCCCTGCAAGTGCCGGGCAAGACCATCGAACTGACGCCACAACAGGTTGCTTCCGCGCTCGACGGCGAAGGCATCAAGAACCGCGTGGTGATCGTGTCGGCCTGCTTCTCCGGAATCTTTCTGCCGCCGCTCGCCAATGACAACACCATCGTGCTGACGGCCGCCGACGCGACGCATACCTCATTCGGCTGCGCGCCGGAGCGCGACTGGACCTATTTCGGCGACGCGTTCTTCCGGCAAAGCCTGCATCCCGGCGCCGATTTCGCTCAGGCCTTCGATCATGCCCGCGTCCTGATCCAAGGCTGGGAAATGATGGACCACGATCCGCCATCGAATCCGCAAGCGCATTTCGGCCCGGCGCTCGTCGACAAGCTCGCACCGTTTTTTGCCGCCGCGCAGAGCGCGGGGCAGTGACGTCATCCGGTGAAAAGAGGTCGCCGTTAGGCGACCTCTTTGACTCGTCCCCAGGCCTTCAGCGAAGCCCACAGGCCGCGGTCGAGGCGGAAGCGGTCGAGCGGCGCTGAGGATTTGATGGCGCGGATGCGGTAGAGGCCGACACCGGTCCATTGAAAGCCGCACTTTTCCAGAACGCGGCGCGACGCCGGATTGCTGACGCGCGCACCAGCCTGCAAGGCATCGTGCTCAAGATCGCTGAATGCGTGATCGATCACAGCGCGCACGGCTTCGGTGGCATAGCCGTAATTCCAATGCGGCACGCCGAGCCAATAGCCGAGCTCGGCGGCAGCTTCGCGCGGCGCGATACCGCACATGCCGATGATTTCACCTTCCAACACGATGGCGAACGTCGCTTCGCCGTCTTGCCGATTGACCGAGGCAAGAAATTGCTCGGCGTCCGCCACACCATAAGGATGCGGAATCCGCGCGGTGTTCTCGGCGATGCGGCGATCGTTGACGAGACGTGCGATGGCTTTCACGTCGGCAAGACGCGGCGCGCGCAGCACGAGTTGCTCGGTCTTGAGGATTGGAATGCAACGCTCAAGGACGCGTTGCGGGAGGCTTTGAGTCGATAAAGTCATCGCCTGGGCTCCTGCAGAAAAACCGAAAGGGGGAGCCGGCATCCCGGGTCTCCCCCTTAATCGGAGCCCATTTGGGTCCGCCGGTTCGACTGGATACCGGCAGACCTCATATGATCCACCGTATTACTGTGCCGCAGCCTCGGTCATCGGAAGTACCGATACGAAAATGCGGCTCTTGGCTTTGGTACGGTACTCAACCTTGCCGTCGATCAACGCGAACAACGTGTGGTCTTTGCCGAGGCCAACATTGCGACCCGGATGCCATTTGGTGCCTCGCTGACGCGCGATAATGTTTCCGGCGACCACGGCTTCGCCGCCGAAAATCTTCAGCCCCAGACGCTGGCCTGCCGAGTCGCGGCCGTTGCGTGAAGATCCGCCTGCTTTTTTGTGTGCCATCGCTGGCCTCCGAAACTCTCTAGCTGGTGGTTATACAGGATTCGTGACAGAAGCATCACTTTCCAAAATCACTTCTTTTTGCCTTTGGCCGCCGCAGTTTTGCCCTTTGCGGCAACCTTCGGGCTATCGCCCTCAGCGGCTTCCGCCGCGCCCGCTTCCGCTGCGGGCTTCGGCTTCGATACGCGCTTCGGCCGCGGCTTGGCTTCTTTGCTCGCCTTCTGACCGTCGGTCAGAATTTCGGTGATCCGCAGGAGCGTGAATTCCTGGCGATGGCCGATCTTACGGCGCGAATTCTTACGCCGGCGTTTCTTGAACGCGATGATCTTGCCGCCGCGCCCCTGTTCCAGCACCTGGGCCGCAACTGTTGCGCCTGCAACAATGGGCGCACCAAGCTTCACGCTATCGCCGCCGACGACGAGAACCTCGCCGAACTCGACGATTTCACCGGGCTCGCCCTCGATCTTGTCGACCTTGAGCACATCCTCGGTGGCAACCCGGTATTGCTTGCCACCGGTTTTGAAGACCGCGAACATCTTTCTATCCTTGTGTTCGAATTCCGATACTCGGATTTTTCCGTCCGGATCGGCTTCTTTCAGTCGATTCTGCTGATAGTTAGCGGCGTGATGTCCGGCCAATACCCAATCCGGGCAAGCTTGGACGACCGCCAACGGGCGCTCTTATGACGGTCCCGTAACGCCC
>JBAUCK010000441.1:0-2372 GCA_049677525.1 Xanthobacteraceae bacterium | reverse complement strand
CGCTTGCCGAAGCGGGCTTGCCGGTGATCTGTGTCGAAACGCGGCACATGCGGGCGGTGTTGAAGGCGCAGATCAACAAGACCGATCGCAACGATGCGCGCGGCATGGCGCAGATGATGCGGGCGGGGCTTTACCGTCCGGTCCATGTGAAGACGTTACGCAGTCAGAAGCTGCGGATGCTGCTGACCCATCGCAAACTGTTGCAGTCGAAGGCGATCGCCATCGACAACGACCTGCGCGGTACTTTGCGTAACTTCGGTCTCAAGGTGGGCATGGTCGGGACGGTGAAGTTCGAGGCGCGCATCAAGGAGCTGGTCGAGAACTTACCCGACCTGGCGGTTCTGATCGAACCGTTGCTTGTTGTCCGGCGGGCGCTTCGCGAGCAGTTTGTCATCCTGCATCGCCGCTTGCTGGCCATCGTGCGGGACGATGAAGTGTGCCGGCGCCTGATGACGACCCCGGGTGTCGGCCCCGTGGTGGCGCTGACCTATCGCGCCACGGTCGACGTGCCGGCTCGCTTTAAGAAGGCGGTCGGGGCGGTGTTTGGACTGACGCCATCCCGGCATCAATCCGGCGAGAGCGACCGCCCCGGTGGCATATCGCGGTGCGGCGACGAGATGATGCGAATGATGCTCTACGAAGCGGCACAGATCCTATCGGTCGCCTGTGCCTATCGGAACTTCCCGGACCACTTCGGTTTCTTTCTGCAGAGGGGATTTCGGATAGCTCCTCGCGGCCCAATCATCCCCTCAGTGTGCCAGCGCTCAACGACCGCCTTTGCATCTGCGATTAACGCGGAACGATGCTGCGCTAGATAGTCGGCAGCCGCTGCGACGATGGCCCTGTGCGGGATATCCGAGCCCTTCGCCTGCATCTGCCGCTTGATAGCTTTGAGCGCTTCGCGTTGGGCCAGGGCGATGACGCCGATGCGCATCGTGTGAAGCTGGGCTTTAGTCGGCGCTCGCTGTAGGCTGCGATTAGCCTCATCCATATCGGCTCCTCGTGGTTAGGGTCAGAGCCTGTGATGCGACGGCACTCGCGTCACAGGCTCGTTCTTTTGCGCGCTGATCATATCACGGCGCGCTCAATCACCGATAATGAAATCAAGCTACGCTGCTGTTGTTTGTTTGTGGTTTGTTTAATCGTCGCGCTGCGCTGATCGTCACTCGGCTTCAGGGCGGAGCGGAGAGTTTTTCTTTTTTCTCGCTTTTGACCCCCAAAATTTGCTTGCCGTCGATTGCCCAGGGGTGCTGCGCAAATTTTGTGAAAAATTCCCAATCCGCACACGCGTAAGGATTTGGTAATAGGTAAGCGCCCAAGCTAACCTCTTTCCTTGCCGGGAGCTGGCTAATGGCGACGCTAATGTTGTTCTTATTCGTAGCCACAGTCTTTGGCGGCTTTGGCTTTGTGGCTGGCCGAGTCTGGGAGATAAGATCGGGCATTCAGTCAACACGCTCGCAGCGTATCGATCACGTCCTTCATCACCCCGCGAGGCCCGACGACTTACTGAGGCGTAGCGAGCCGCCGATGGGATTTTGATTAGTACGCAAGGTACAATCTCGTAAGACCTCGACGGATGCGCAGCGCTCCTGATTACTGTCCCGGCTTTCGCTGGCAGCCTGGCTGAATAGTTGCGATCCCCGGTTTATTTGGGGAAGGAAGTTCAAGTGGTTTTGCTTGGCGGCAGCCGTTATGCGCGAATTGGCACGCTTAAAGAAGCTGGAGATGACTATTTGGTCATTGAGGTAACTAACGCGAGGAAGCCACCACCAGTACTCTATGTAATTCCACATTCTGCCATTTTATTTGTGCGACCGTTGGAGCAATAGGGCCGCTCAATCCGCCCGCTTCTCACGAGCGCCAGTTCGCGCGACAGGCTTGGCCTCCCGCGGCAACGCTGATTAACTTCTCCTTGCCCACGCCCTCTCGCTTTGCCATTTTCCTATGTTTGGCGCTCGCCTATGTGCTCGACGTACTGCTGGTCATGGTGGACGTCGCCAGGCCGCTGGACTCCAAAAACTCATTGGAGTCCGGGACAAGCTTGCCGAAACGGCTCAGCAAATCGATGCAATAATCGACGAGGACGCGGAAGATTAGCATGAGCGTGGATCCGCACATTAATAAGTTGCTCGATCATGTGCGAGCCGCCGTCGATCTCCTTGAGCAAATACTGGTGAGCCAATCTCGACTGACCGGCCCCACGGAGTGGTCCGTTTGGAATGTTAGTTTAGCACGGGCTGGTCTATTATCCGTGGGTTTTCCTGGCCGTGAGAAGTCGATCTCGACGTTGTTCAGATAGGCCCATTGGTCGAGCATCCGGCCGGCAAATTCCGGGCCGTTGTCGACCCGCAAGCTCTGCGGCTTGCCGCGCG
>JBAUCK010000440.1:0-1874 GCA_049677525.1 Xanthobacteraceae bacterium | reverse complement strand
AGTTCCGTAAGGAAGGCACGCGGCTCACGTATTCGACCATTGGGCGTTCAGACCTTTCGAAATGGCAGGACCTTCCGGGTAACCGCGAGCGGATCGAAAACCTAAAGTGGGCCAAGGATCATTGCGGGGCGTCATGAAAGTGGTTGTGATCATCGCAGCAAACAGCACCATCACTCGATCACCTCGTCCGCGAGCGCGAGCATTGAAGGTGGCAGGGTAAGACCGAGCGCTTTCGCTGTCTTGAGGTTGATAACAAACTCGAATTTGCTCGACCGCATCACCGGCAAATCGCCCGGCTTTTCGCCTTTGAGAATCCGCCCTGCATAGATGCCGGCTTGACGATAGGCATCGGTGATGCTGGCGCCGTAGCTCATCAACCCACCCACGGCGACGAACTCGCGCAAGCTGTAAAAGGCGGGAATCGCATGTTCGGCCGCCAGCGCAACCAGTACTTCCCGGCGCGACGTCAAAAACGATCCGGCGCCGACCAGCACCGCGCCAATGCCGCGTTGGGCTAATGTTGCGAAAGCTGTCGCGACGTCCTGGTCGCTGCTTATGTTGATGAAGAGCATTTGCTGACCGATTGCCTGGGCGGCAGTCTGCACGTCCTTTCGCTCCGTCTCGGTTTCGGGACTGTTGGGGCTCGCGAGCATTGCAATCGTCTTCGCCCTGGGCACGAGCTGGCGCAGCAGTTCCAGCCGCTTCGTCCCGAGCGCTCCAGCGAGAAAAACGATCCCGGTAAGGTTGCCGCCCGGCCGGTTAATGCTGGCGACAAGGCCCTCCTGGACGGGGTCGGCTCCGGTTACGAAGACGATCGGCACCGTCGTGGTTGTGGCTTTGGCCGACAGTGCCGCGTTGATATTCGCGGCGATCACATCGACCGGTCGGCGTACCAGATCGGCCACTAGAGCCCGCAAATGGTCGCGGTCATTTTCCCCATAGCGATATTCGATCGTGACGTTCCGGCCCTCGACGTACCCAGTTTCCTTCAGGCCCTGGTGGAACGCGGTGACATAATCCGTCGAATCCGCAGGCGACGTGCTGCGGACGAACCCGATCAAGGGTGCGGCTGATTGCTGGGCGCGAGCGACCAGCGGCCAAGCGACAGCCGCACCGCCGAGAAGCGTAATTAACTGACGACGCTGCATCTTGCCCCTACCGTCGAAGGGCCATTCTAGCCGGTCAAAACGGCGCCGCGTAAGTAGGTCCCCTGAAGACGCTGAACGTCCGCTTTGGGTCGATGCTGTTGAAAAAGGCAAAAATGAACCGGTCCAATTTTTTCCCTGTGCGCCCGTCGAAGCCGGTTTTCCGTAATCAAACGCGTCACGGTGACCTTGCGAAGGTTGTCGGTTGAAAATTGGATTGGTTATCTATCCCCCTATATCATTTTCGGACTAGAGCACCGGTGCCTCGGAAAAAATCTGTTCGACCCCCCGAAAAACCCTTTTTCAACTTGGCGTAATCAATCATCACGGCCGCAGCAGCAGCTTGCCCAGCACCGGGCCCATCTCATGCGCCCGCGCCGCTTCGGCGAGCGGCAGACGTTCATGGATGCGCGGATGAAGCTTGCCGGCCCCAAGCATGTCGATGAGAGCGCGCATTCCAGCGCGGCGTTCGTCGGCCAGGTCGTCCCACGTGTGGATGGTGAACTGTCGTACCGCGGGAGAGTTTTTGCGCACCTTGGGAGTCGGCAAGAGATCAAGCGGCGCCTTGCCCCCGAGGGCGCCGTAAATGACGAGCGAAGCGCGGCGATTGTCGAAGACCTGCGGGCCGCCAGGATGAACACCGCGGCCGATTTGGTCGAGCGCAGCGTTCACGAGACGCTGACCTACTATGCCTTTCCCGACATCCACTGGCAGAAGATCCGCACCAAC
>JBAUCK010000439.1:0-1990 GCA_049677525.1 Xanthobacteraceae bacterium | reverse complement strand
CGTCGCCCCAGACAATCAAGTGACGGTCTATGAGAAAGACCGTGTAGCCGGCGGCGCGTTTCGCTACGCCGGCAAGGCGCCGCTGTTCCAAGAAGTCGAGGCGAATGACCAAAGCTTCGTGTGCTATATCGCGAACTTGGTCGCGGCCTGCGAAAGACGCGGCGTGAAATTCCACTACGCGACCGACATCGCCGCGCATCCGGCTTTGCTTGAACCGTTCGACCGCATCGTTGTCGCGACGGGGGCGAACTATCGCCATCGCGGTTTCGGCCACCTCGCCACCTGGATGCTCGACCGAGGGCTGGCGCGCGCTCCCTGCATGGCGCGGCTGTTCTCGGCACCCAAGCTGCGCAATTGGTTCTACTACGACGCCCGCATTGCGACCGGCGACCGCTTTCGCAAGTTCGTGCGGCCGGGCCAGAAAATCAGCGTCATCGGCGACGCCGTTCGCGCCGGCAAAAGCAAGGACGCCATTGCCAGCGCCTTTGCTGCTGCGCTGCTGCCGCAATCAGTCGAATTGCGCGAAAGCGGGTCAATCCGCAGTTGAAATTAGCCGTCCCGGCAACATTGCGGCGGCGACGGCGAGAGCGGCCAGCGGCCCGGCACAGACCCCCACGACGGCTGCGTTTTTTGCTGGCATAGTTCTTGCGGCGTTGCGTGAACAATAGCCGGTGGCGCGATGTTGCAACCCGTAAAGCTTCGCCTGGAAGATGTAAGCATGACCTTCAAGACGCCACGCGGCGTCTTCGAGGCGCTCGCGCCTGTGACATTAGCGATACCGCAAGGCCGCTTCGTCAGCCTGATCGGCCCATCGGGATGCGGCAAGAGCACGCTGTTCAACGTCATTGCCGGATTGCTCGAGCCGAGTGGCGGACGCGTCGTGATCGACAGCGTCGATGCAACCGGCACGATCGGCCGCTTCGGCTACATGCTGCAAAAGGACTTGCTGCTGCCATGGCGCACGGTCCTCGACAACGTCATTCTCGGCATGGAGAGCCAGAGCGTGCCGTTGCAGGCCGCGCGCGACCGGGCGCTGCCGCTTCTGCGCCGTTACGGATTGGCCGGCTTCGAACATCTTTATCCAAGCGCGCTGTCCGGCGGCATGCGCCAGCGCGCCGCGCTGTTGCGCACGCTGATGTTCGATACCGATGTGATTTTGCTCGACGAGCCGTTCGGTGCGCTCGACGCCCAGACCAAATTGCAAATGCAGGAATGGCTGTTGCAGCTTTGGAGCGACTTCGGCAAGACCGTGGTCTTCGTCACCCACGACATCGAGGAGTCGATCTATCTCTCGGACGAGGTCAATGTGATGGCGACGCGGCCCGGCCGCATCGTTGAATCGATTCCGGTGCCGATTGCGCGGCCACGGCCGCGCAGCGTGACGCCTACGCCTGAATTCATCGCGATCAAGGAGCGCTGTTTGCAATTGCTGACGGCGGAACATGACTCGCATGTCGACGAGGCGGCATGACGATCCAGGACACGATACGAGCCGCATCCGGAATTGCAGGCGCTAGCGAGGGCGCCCGCGCTGAGCTGACGCTTCGTCCGGCGCGAAAAATCCGCCGATTGGTGCGCGACTTCGTCCGCGGCATGATGAAGGCCTTGAAATTCGTCGATACGAACAAAGACGAGACCGCCGAGATCGCCAAGAAGCAGTTTCCGACCATGTCGCTCGACGATCTCAAGGCGACGCTCGGTCGCTCGTTCGGCGATAATCTGTGGGGCAAGGACGGCATGGTGAGCCACGCCTCATGGGACACCGCCAAAGCCGTGGTCATGGGTGCCGGCCTCTTGAAGACGGATGTCGGCTATGACGAAATCATCGACATGAGCTTCGTCGAAAGCGTCCGTGCCAAGCTATAGTTCCGCCCGCCTCAGTTTTCGAAGTCGCCGCGAAAGGAAATGCCATCATGTCCGAGCCCATGGAACCAGTTTCTCACCGAACGCGACAAGGCTGTGTTCAACACGTCGGGCTATGGCGCCCGCG
>JBAUCK010000438.1:0-11088 GCA_049677525.1 Xanthobacteraceae bacterium | reverse complement strand
CGCGAGGTGCTCGCTGGACTAGGACAGGTCGAGGGCGGGTGACACCCGCACAAACTGCGTCGGTGCTGCCCTAGGAATGGGGACGACTACAGGATCGGCGCTCCGCCGCGTCCCAGGAAGCATGGCCTGAAGTTGCACCCTGGCGATGGATAGTCCCAAGGGAAGAGCCCTGGTGGAACGCCGATAGGCGTGCGCCGCCCTGCTGGAGGCGCGGCCGTGCCAGCAGCACGGCAGGTTGGAGAGAGCGTCTGTCGGCGTTCCATATCCTTTCGCTTTTCAAAGCATGATCCCGAAAAGTGGGAACCGGTTTTCGGATAAGATCATGCTTCAAGGAAGGCCTGGCGAAGTGGCCGAAGCGCACAGGTAAAAGCAGGCACCACCCCTCCTTTTCCTTCACGCAGCAGCTTTTCGCCTCTCAACGTGGCGGTCATCGCAAGCTCGAACGCCGATCCGCGCCGGGAAGGGCGACGCTTATCCGTCCACATGTCGGTGCGGCAGGTGAGTTCCGGCCAAAAACCGTTGCAAACCTGCCGCCAAAAACGCAAAGTGCCCCGACTTGCGCCGTGACTGTGTCGTGACTTGTGTCGTCACTGTTGGCCTTTGGTCCGCCGCAAGGCCGCCGGGGTGCGTGGGGTTCCGGTGGGTGTTCCCCTTGGGGGAGGGATTGTATGGACGCAAGCCCAGCCAAGCGCTTTCGCGTCGTTCTGATCAAGCCATCGCATTACGACCCGGATGGCTATGTCATCCAGTGGCTGCGCTCGACATTACCCTCCAACAGCCTCGCCAGCGTCCATGGCCTGATCGAGCAATGCGCGCGGGAGCACGCGCTCGGTCCTGATGTCGCGATCGAGGTCGAGGCTTGCGACGAGTGCAACACCATCGTCGATGTCGAGGGCGTAACCAAACGCATCCGTGATGGCGACGCCGGCATGGTCGGCCTGGTCGGCGTGCAGTCGAACCAGTTTCCGCGCGCGCTCGATCTCGCCCGCCGGTTCCGCGCCAAAGGTCTCACGGTGATGATAGGCGGCTTTCACGTGTCCGGCTGCATCGCCATGCTGCCGACGCTGCCGGACGGTTTGCAGGAAGCGCTCGATCTCGGCATTCATCTTTACGCCGGCGAAGCCGAAGGCCGCATGGAAGAGGTGCTGCGCGACGTTTATTCCGGCCGGGCCAAGCCGATCTACAAATATCTCAACGATCTTCCGGAAATGGCGGCGGCTGTTTTTCCGATCCTGCCGCGCTCGGTGGTCACCCGCGTCGCCGGGCATTATTCGAGCTTCGATGCCGGCCGCGGCTGCCCGTTCCAATGCTCGTTCTGCACCATCATCAATGTGCAGGGCCGCAAATCGCGCTACCGCACGCCCGACGATATCGAGGCGATCGTGCGCGAAAATGCGGCGCAGGGCATTACGCGCTTCTTCATCACCGACGATAATTTCGCGCGCAACCGCAATTGGGAGCCGATCCTCGATCGGCTGATCGAATTGCGCGAGCGCGACAAGTTCAATATCAAGCTCTTGCTGCAAGTCGACACGCTCTGCCACCGCATTCCGAATTTCATCGAGAAGTCGGCGCGCGCCG
The DNA here is from genome assembly GCA_049677525.1 of Xanthobacteraceae bacterium. GTDB lineage: Bacteria > Pseudomonadota > Alphaproteobacteria > Rhizobiales > Xanthobacteraceae > BOG-931. The sequence goes on along the minus strand of JBAUCK010000438.1, from coordinate 9,507 downwards.
GCTGCACCGCGATCTTCCTGGGGCTCGAGAACATAAATCCGGAATCCTTGATGGGCGCCAAGAAGCGTCAGAACAAGATCTGGGAATATCGCGACATGCTGCTCGCCTGGCGCAAGCAGCATGTGATGACCTATGCCGGTTATATTCTCGGCTTTCCGACCGACACGCCGGAATCGATCGCGCGCGATATCGAGATCATCAAGAAGGAGCTGCCGGTCGATATCCTCGAATTCTTCTATCTGACGCCGCTGCCGGGCTCCGAGGATCACAAGAACCTGTACATGAAGGGGGTGCCGATGGACCCCGACATGAACAAATACGATCTCGAACACGCCTGCACCGCGCATCCGATCATGTCCAAAGAGACCTGGACGCAGGTCTATGCCGATGCCTGGAAGCGCTATTACACCGATGCCCATGTCGAGACGATCATGCGGCGTGCCATCGCATCCGGCATCAACCGCACCAAGGTTCTCGACTCCCTGACCATCTTTTCCGGCGCAGCGCGGATCGAAGGCGTGCACCCGCTGCAATTCGGCTTCTTCCGGCGCAAGCTCCGCAAGCAGCGCCGCTCCGCCATGACAGTGCTCAACCCGCTGATCTTCTATCCGTGGCGGGTGTTCGATTTCCTGAAAGTCTGCACGCAATGGGGCCGCCTGATCTGGCGCTATCGCGCCATCATGCGCAAAGTCGCCAAAGACCCGGCGGCGCAAGCCTATTTCGACGAGGCGCTGCGGCCGCATACCGGCGCAGGCGAGACCGATCATTTTGTCGAAGTCTTTGCCGACAAGATCCCGCACACCCATGGGGCTCCGGTCATGGGCGCTCCGGTCATGGGCGCTCCCGTCGCCGGTGCTCATGTCGAGCCGGCGACTGTGGAAGCGGCGGAGTAATTACGCTTCCGCCTTCCGTTCGATTTTGCTTTCCGTGCCGTTGATGAGCCGCGCGATATTGGCGCGGTGCATGATCCAGAGCAGCGCCGCAAGCGTCAGAAACAAAGCTGCGAGCTGTCGATCTCCGTGCGCCCACAAGATTGCCGGCGTCGCGGCGCTGGCGATGAGAGCGGCAAGCGAGGAGTAACGCGAAACGTAGGCGACCAGGAGCCAGATGACGCAGAAGCCAAGGAGCGAGATCCAGGCGCCGAAGCCGAGGAGGAGGCCGATAAACGTCGCGACGCCTTTGCCGCCCTTGAAGCCGAGCCAGACCGGGAACAGATGGCCGATAAAGGCGCCCGCCGCAGCACAGGACGCAGCATCACGGCCGAGAACCAAGCCGGCAACGACGACGGCAAAGGTGCCCTTGAGCATGTCGCCCAGAAGCGTCGCCGCGGCAAGCTTCTTGTTGCCGGTGCGCAATACGTTGGTTGCCCCGATATTGCCCGATCCGACACTGCGCAGGTCTTGGGTGCCGGCAAGCCGCGTGAGGATGATGCCGAACGGAATGGAGCCGCACAGATAGCCGAAGACGAGCGCCGCGAGATAAATCGGAACTGGCGACCAATCGATCATCTGCGACACCGCCATCACTGTCTGTCATTCCGGGTTCGCCACAGCGCGTCGCCGCGGAACGGCCGAAAACTATACCGCGCGGGCCTTGCCGGCGCCGGCTTCGCGCGGCGCGAAACCCGCCGCGACGGCGTCGGCCTCGCTCGGATAGATGACGAGATGCCTGAGTTTCTCGGCGGCCGCGCGCGTCAGCGCCGAAAGTCCCGGCGAGAATGTCTTTCGCCCGGTATCGCCAACGACGAAGCGATTGGTGACATCCTCGTCGATATCGGCCTCGCAATAGACGCAGCGCAGCCGATGTCCGGCTTCATGTCCGTCGATCATGTAGAACTTGTTGGCTGTGTATTGGCTCTCGGCGGGATCGCGGGTGATGCAGTTCTTGTTATCGCAATGCACGCCGGTGCCGATCGGCTGCACGTAGACCGGATGGTCGGGCTTGGCGAAGCCGCCGGAGAATTTGTGCAGCGATTTGTTCTTGTGCAAGTGCAGCACCAGCGAGATCAGCGCCATGCGCACCGGCACGCCGTAGGCAGCCTGCTGGAAATAGACGGCGCGGCGGTCGCTGTCGAAGCTCGCGTCGAGTTCGTTGACGCGCGGCAACGGGTGCATGACGCTGGCGTCGGAATATTTAGCCTCGCCCAGAAATTTGGCGTCGATCTTCGGATAGGGCAGCTCCTTGCCGGTTGCGGTGTCGGTCCAGCGCTCCTTCTGGAAACGCGTGACATAGACCGCGTCGGTCTTCTTTGCGAGCAGCGCGGCGTAATCGATGTCGGGCTCGGCATAGAGCGAGAGCTGATGCGGCTGGTTGGCGGTGACATAAAGTGCATCGATCCGCCCGTCCGCAGAGGGGCCGGACGAGTCCTTCGACACCATGCGGGTGTGAAACTCTTCGCGCAGCCGCCGGTCGACATGCGCCGGCAATTCCATGCCCGGCGCGGCCAGCGGATCGATGGTCGCGCCGAAGCGCGCCAGCGCATAGACGAAGGAATGGATGGTGCGGCTGCCTTTGAGATCGCCGGAAATGGCGACTTTCATACTGCCGAGATTCTTGTTCTTGGCGCGCAGCGTGAACAGATCGCACAGCGTCTGGGTCGGATGTTCATGCGCGCCGTCGCCGCCATTGATGACGGGCACTTGCGAATATTCCGCCGCGAGCCGCGCCGCGCCGTCGCGCGGATGGCGGATGACGATGATGTCGGCGTAATTGGAAATCACGCGGATGGTGTCGGCGAGACTTTCACCCTTGGCGGCCGAACTCACCGCCGGATCGGCGCTGGTGATATTGGCGCCGCCGAGCCGCAGCATGGCGCTTTCGAACGACAGCCGCGTGCGAGTCGAAGGCTCGTAGAACAGGCTCGCGAGAATGAATTTCGAGGCAAGGTCGGTCGAGCGCGCGACGCGGTAGGAGACGTGGTCGTCGGCAAGTTCCTTCAAAAACCCCTGAGCGACCTCGAAGATCGTTTCGATCTCCTTATTGGTGAGGTCGTTGATCGAGACGACGTGGCGCGTCTGCGGCTGGGTTTTGCTCATTAAAGCGGTGCTATAGGCCGAATGGGCGCGGTCGGGCAAGCCCGCTTTGGCGGTGGATGGAAGTGATGCACCGGAATCGTCGCCTTTTCGTTCGTGCTAGGATTGTGACACCCACAACAAGCCCGCAAGGGGGCTCTCGGCTATGGCCATCCGCTCGCGTTTCAATACGCATGAGGTGTTCAACCAGTCACCGCCTTACGAGAACGTCGAGCTGTTCTTAAGCGACGCACCCCTTGTCGAGGCGGTCAAGGCCAATGATAGCGTGGGCGATTTGGCGGCGGATATGGCCGCTTTGTCGGCGTTCGGCAAAGCCTGGGGCACGGCGGAACGCCTTGCGCTGGCGCGGCAGGCCAACGAGAACACGCCGAAGCTAAAAACCTTCGACCCCAAGGGTTTTCGCTCCGACACCGTCGAGTTTCATCCGGCTTATCACGGCTTCATGCAGGATAGCGTCGCCGCCGGTCTGCACGCCTCGACCTGGACCGAGAGCGGCCAGCGCGCAGCACCTCCCGCCGAAGTCTTGCGCAGCGCGTGTTTCTACATGGCGGCCCAAGTCGAGACCGGGCATCTGTGTCCGATCACCATGACGCGCGCCGCGCTGGCGCCGCTTGCCGCCGCGCCCGCGCTGATCGCGAAGATCGCGCCGAAAGTCGCGTCGCGCCGTTACGATCCGGCGTTTCGGCCGTGGTGGGAAAAATCCGGCATGACGCTCGGCATGGGAATGACCGAGAAACAGGGCGGCACCGATGTGCGCGCCAATACCAGCGTGGCCACGCCCGATGGCGATGCTTATTCCATCGTCGGCCACAAATGGTTCATGTCGGCGCCAATGAGCGACGCGTTTCTGGTCTTGGCGCAAGCGCCGGGCGGGCTGACCTGTTTTCTGATGCCGCGTTTTCGGCCGGACGGCTCGGTCAACGCGCTGCGGTTTCAGCGGCTCAAGGACAAGCTCGGCAACCGCTCCAATGCGTCCAGCGAAGTGGAATTCGTGGACGCCTTCGCCTGGCGCGTCGGCGACGAAGGCGCCGGCATCCGCACCATCCTGCAGATGGTGCAACTGACGCGGCTCGATTGCGCGGTGGCGTCCGCCGGCCTGATGCGCATAGCGCTGGTGCAAGCCGTGCACCATTGCCGGCACCGCAATGTGTTCGGCAAACCCCTCATCGAGCAGCCGATGATGCGCGCGGTGCTGGCCGACATGGCGCTCGATGTCGAAGCCGCGGTCGCGCTCGTCTTTCGCCTGTCGCACGCGCTCGACCAAGCCTCGAGCGATCCGCGCGAAGCCGCGTATGCGCGGCTGATGACGGCCGCGACGAAATTCTGGGTCAGCAAGCTCGCGCCGGGCTTCGTCTTCGAGGCGATGGAGTCGCTCGGCGGCAACGGCTATGTCGAGGAAAGCATCCTGCCGCGGCTTTATCGCGAAGGGCCGGTCAACGCCATCTGGGAAGGCTCCGGCAATGTCATGTGCCTCGATGTGTTGCGGGCGCTGAAAGGCAAGGAAGAAGCCGATTTGTTCGCTGGCTTGACGGGGGAGGCGGATCTTAATAACGGCGCGGAAAATCCACAATCGAGCAACGAAGCCGACGCGCGCCGCCTGGTGCAACAGCTCGCGCTCACCGCCGCCGGCACCGCGCTCAAACAAAGCGCGCCGTCTGTGATCGCCGACACATTTCTCAAGACGCGCGTCAAAAACATGCACGGCGTCTTTTACGGCACGTCCGGACTCGATTCACAAACAGTTGATCTTTTGCTGCGGCGCGTCTTGTCGGAAGTTTAAGCATAGCGCGTTTACGCGTTTTTCTGCGCACGGCCGCGATTGCGCGGCCCGGGAATAAAATTCCCAAATTTTGAATCAATCGCGTGCAGACGTGCCATGCATGGCGGGTCAGTCGCCGTGCATGATTTCAAAGACTATCTCACGGCCGCAGCAAAGACTGCGCTTCGCTCTCCTAGAAGAAGGGAACAACAAATGTCGAAAACTCACTCAGGTCGAATTTTCAAAGGCACCGCGGCGGCGGCACTTGCCGTTGCGGTCTCGCTCGCAGCCACAGTTTCCGGCTTTGCCGCAACGCGTCACGCCGTTCGCGCGGCACAGCCACGAACACCGGTCTACTATAATTATGTGCCGGGCCAGATCGACGCTCCAGGCCTGACCGCCGGCCAGCTTGGGCGGCGCACCGACCCCGTACTCCTGGCGCCGGGCGGCTATGGTCCGCCCGATCCGGCGAGCTGCGGCGGCTTTCACTGCTGACGGCCTTTGCTGCTGACGCTGGTTGGATCTGTTCTGAAAAACTCTGGGGCGCCGGAGTGCGAGCTTACGGCGCCTCGTTCTATCCGCGCGCGAGGCGGTCGAGCGCGCCTTGCAGAATGAAGGTCGCGGCATGCTGATCGATCACCGCCTTGCGCTTGGCGCGGCTCGCGTCGGCTTCGATCAGCGCGCGCTCGACGGCCGCCGTCGACAGTCGCTCGTCCCACAGCGCGATCGGCATTTCGGTGAGTTGCGCCAGATTGCGGGCAAAGGCGCGTGTCGACTGCGCGCGCGGCCCTTCGCTGCCGTCCATATTGATCGGCAGGCCGAGCACCAGCGCCACGGCTTTGCGCTCGGCGGCGAGTTCGAGAATGCGCTTGGCATCGAGTTGAAAGCGCGCGCGGGCGATGGTTTCGACGGGCGCTGCGACCCGCCGATCCGGATCGCTCGCTGCGACGCCGATAGTCTTGGTGCCGAGATCGAGGCCGATGAGTGCGCCGCGTTGCGGCAAGAGTGCGGCGGCGTCAGTGAGCGCTAGAACCGGCATTCGCAATCTTCCCTAAAGCGGCCTTTTCGATCGACGCGCCCCCGCGTATCTTGTGTCCGCCACGCGCATGGCCGTCGCGCGAATTCCCGTCACCCACAAGGTCCGTCATGCAGATCACCTGGTATGGCCACTCCGCTTTTCGTCTCGATTTTGCTGGCCTTGCGGTTCTGATCGATCCCTTCTTCACCGGCAACCCGGCCTTCGTCTCCGACAAGGCTGCTGCGATCAAGGGCGTCACGCATATTGTCCTCATCCACGGCCACGGCGATCACGTCGGCGATAAGCTCGCCAAAAGTAATGGCGCCACAGTCACCACGAACTACGACCTCGGCCTGTGGCTGATGTCAAAGGGGCTGGAAAAGCTCAACCCGATGAATACCGGCGGCACCACCGATCTCGGCGCCTTTACCGTCACCATGGTGCGCGCCGACCATTCCTCCGGCGACATCACCAACGGCATGCCGATCTATCTCGGCAATCCGTGCGGCGCCATCATCAAGGCCAAGGGTGCGGCATGGCGCTGATCGCCGAGATCCACCAGCCGAAAATCGCCTTCGTGCCGATCGGCGATCGCTTCACCATGAGTCCGGCGGCGGTGGCGGAGAAGCGCTTCCTCAAGGTCGAGACCGTCGTGCCGTGCCATTACGGCTCGTTTCCGATCATCGAGCCCCGTGCGGATAAATTTCTCGCCGAGATGAAGGGGCACGCGACCAAAGTCGTCGTGCCGGAAAAGGGCAAGGCATTTGCAGTATAATTCTGTCCGGGAGTTCGCATGCGGTTCATCTCATTTGTTCTCGCAACAACGCTGACACTGATCATGGCTCATATGGCCACTTCGCAGGCGGCAATGGCCGCCGACATCAACGTCGTCAGCGGCGGCGCCTTCAAACAGGTGCTGTCCGCGCTTATCGCACAGTACGAGAAAGAGACCGGCAACAAGGTTGCCGTGACCTACCAGACGGTCGGGCAGCATGTGGCGCTGATCAAGGACGGCAAGGAGGAATTCGACGTCGCCGTGCTGACGCCGGAAGCAATCGACGGGCTTGCCAAGGACGGCAAGGTCGTGCCGGGCACGCGTGCCGACCTCGCCAAGGTTGGCGTCGGTGTCGTGGTCAAATCAGGCGCGCCGCTGCCGGATATCTCTACCGACGAGGCATTCAAGCGCGCGCTGCTTGCGGCCAAGTCGGTCGCCTATATCGATCCCAAGGCCGGCGGCTCGAGCGGCATCTATGTCGACGGCCTGCTCAAGCGGCTGGGCATTGCCGACGCGATCAAGGCCAAAGCGGTCCTGGTGCAGGGTGGGGCGGTCGCCGATCACGTCGCCGATGGCGAAGCCGAAATCGGCGTGCACCAGATCAGCGAGATCCTGCCCGTTGCCGGTGTGACCCTGGTCGGCCCGCTGCCGGCCGACATCCAGAATTACACCACCTATGCCGCGGGTGTCGGCGCGGCAGCCAAAGACGCCGCCGCGGCCAAGGACTTCGTCCGCTTCCTGTCCGACTCGCACGCCTTGCCGATCATCAAGGCCAAGGGGATGGAACCGGCATCCTAGGCCGAAAAAAACAGCGCCCGTCGATGCCGGGCGCTGATTGGCCGACCGCAGATTGCGGCCGGATGGACTTTGGCGGCTTTAGTGCTTCGCCTGTTCCCAAGCGATCCGCGGAATGTCGCCGCGAGTAATGCCGATATCGGCAAGCTCACGGTCGCTGAGATGGGACAGTTCGTCCACGGCAACGCCGTAGCGCTTCCAGGACTTGAAGAAGCCGATGATGGACAACAACATGTTCTTGTTCCTTTCTTTTTGAGCGCCGTCCGTAGGCCAGCACCAGAATCGGAACTGAATATAAGCATCGATGGTGCGTTGCAAAATAATTCTGCTGCAGTGCAGCTAGGCGGATATCGCATACAGAGAGCAACGATCTCTAAAGACCTGTGGTAAATTTGTGGGATAGGGTGAGAAAAAGCGGAATAAAATCAGCAATTGCCATGTGGTTGACGCATTACTTGGGTCGGAAACCGTTCTCCGGCCCTCGCCAAGTGGTCCAAACGCGCTCAAATCACGGTAAAAATTGTTCCAATTGCCGTCTTTGATGCGCTGTTTGCCCGAGTTCCGCCCGTCATTGATCCTCTATGCGCCGCTTTTGCAGGCTGCAATCCGCCCCGGTGTCAAAGTTTGCGTCGGGGGAGATTCCCATGGGGACCGCTTTTGATCACCGCAGAAGTGCGGAAGAGTGCGTTGCGATGGCGCGGTTGTCTGACGACAACGGCGACAAGGCGTTGTGGCTTGCCTTGGCGCAGTCGTGGGTCAAGCTTGCCGAACACGTCTCACGTATTGAGACGGATGCCGCACTTCAAGACGAGCCGCCTGAAGAGGAAGGAGAAGTCTACGCTTCCTAGCGGGCGCGATCGTACAGCCTTTCGTCGCTGGCTCAGGCCGGCCGGCATAGCCGGCCTGAGTTCGCTCTCTCAACGGTAATGATTGGACCTCAATCGGCCGCGGCTCTTATCGGCCGCGACCGTCATTTATCGTGATTGTCATGGTCGTGACTGTCACTGACCGTGGCTTGCGAGGACGGTCTGGCAGGTCTTGCTGATCTTTCCACGGTTGGCTTGCAGGCAGCCGAGAATGCCGAGCACGTCGTTCGGGTTCACCTGCAATTGCACCTGGCAAAACTTGGTCACATCCGGATGGCAGGCCGCGCGTTCCTGCTCGTTGCCTTGCCCCATGCCGCCGGGCACCGGCGGCGGCTGCGGCGGCAGGTTCTGAGCGGAAGCAGCCGCACCGGCGGCGAGTGAAGCGGCAACGATCAAGCAGGATATGCGCAACATGGTCCTCCCTTCGGGGCTCTAAGCCCGTGCCGTGACGTCGTTTTATCCCACACTTTATCGACATTGTCGCGGCTGCAAACAGGCAAAGTGGTTTCCGAATACGGTTGTGCAGACTTTTTTGCCGGCAAAATGCAGTGCAGCAAATTGCACGCAACCACGGCCTGTGCGGGCGCCTTAAAGCTTTGCTGGGATATTGGTGGGCACACTTGCAACTGGCCTTTCTCGCGCACCCGCGGGCACCCTTGCTTGTGTGCAGGCCCTGGCGATACATCTCGCCGCAAGACTGGTTTTAAAGGGCGATTAGCTCAGTTGGTAGAGCGTCTGCTTTACACCTAGAGGCGCGATGGTGGCCGGCGTCTGATTTTGTTAGAATTTTCGGCTGCCATGCGGCGTTTGTGAGAGCAGTGTGGGAGCAATGGGCGATTAGCTCAGTTGGTAGAGCGCCTCCTTTACACGGAGGATGTCGGCGGTTCGAGTCCGTCATCGCCCACCACCATAAAATTATGCACCTGACTCAATTAAGTATTTTTGCCTGTGGCCCGCACCTGATGAGGAGGTGCGGGAATAGCGGTTCGCTCATCGTTCTCGACAGCCGTTCGCTGATCGCCAGCCATTTTGTGCATCGCTCGTGCCGACAGCTTCCGCCGGTTAGCAGCGCGGGTGTAGAGCGACGCCATGTGGCCGCCGGTCCAGCCGAAGATGGCCTCTAGTTCGGCCTCAGTCGCGCCAGCGTTGGCTGCGCGTGTCGCGCCAAGCTTTCTGAGGCCGTGCGCCGATCCCGGCACCTGAGCCTCACAGCAAGCGTCCCTGAATTCATTGCCGAACGATTCTTTGGTGCAGACAAGGGT
>JBAUCK010000437.1:0-2028 GCA_049677525.1 Xanthobacteraceae bacterium | reverse complement strand
TCGGGAAAGGCATAGTAGGTCAGCGTCTCGTGAACGCTGCGCTCGACCAAATCGGCCGCGGTGTTCATCCTGGCGGCCCGCAGGTCTTCGACAATCGCCCGCGCTTTGCGGTCAGCCGCGTCGCGGTCGGCAAGCGCTTCATGTGTCTTCGAGTGATAATGCAAGAAGTCATACACACCGTTGCGCCACGACCGCCCCCGGCGACAACAACGGGTCGCGCGCGTTGGCGGATTTGGGCAGATCAGGACTTCTCGTAGTTGGCCTCTTTTGAGGAACTATGTTTACCACCTGACGGTTGGCATTGACGAACGTCCCTCGTCCACGCCGCCCGGTCATTTCAATGCCGACGACATCTCCCCGCAAGTCATCGGGTTTTGGCAATACCGTCGCGCGCTATCGCCACGCCCGCAGGTCGCTCCAAACGCCGCCCACACCGCAAAGCCGGTATGGCCTCGATTGGATGAATTTCTTTCTGGCCGACGTACAGACCGGCTTCGGTACGTTCATGGCTTTCTACCTCGCCCATCTCGGATGGACTGAGCGCAGTGTCGGCGTGGCACTAACGCTGGGCGGTCTCGCCGGCGTTGTGAGCCAAATCCCCGGTGGGGCACTGGCGGATGCGGTGCCGTGGAAGCGAGGGTTGATCGCCTTCGGCATCTTGATGGTCGGAGCCGCCGCACTGATTTTGGCGCTCGCGCCGTCTTACCTCATGGTGATGTTTGCATCTTTGCTGCAAGGCTTCACCGGAGGCATCATCACGCCGGCGATTGGCGCTATAAGCCTCGGCTTGGTCGGCCGCCGCGGCATGTCAGTACGCACGGGCCGGAACTATCGCTACGCCGCCGGCGGCCATGCCGCGACCGCCGCACTGATGGGTCTCGTCGGCGCCTATTTTGCCATGGGCTCAATCTTCGTCGCGGCAGCCGCGTTGTGCATTCCAGCGCTGATCGCGCTGGCATTCATTCGGCCCGATGAAATCGATTACGCTCGCGCGCGAAACGCCGCCAAGGGAGAACACGCCCACAAAGTCGCACGCATCGTCGATCTCGCGAAGAACCACGGGCTGGTCCTATTCACTGCGGCCTTGGTGTTGTTCCAGCTTGCCGACGCGTCGATGCTGCCCCTGATCGGCGAGAATTTGGCGACAACAATCCCGACGGAATCCTCGCTTTGGGTGTCAGGGCTGATCATTATCCCGCAAATCGTAGTAGCGCTGTTCGCGCCATGGGTCGGCTATCACTCCGAAAAGCGCGGGCGCAAGCCGTTACTATTGATTGGCTTCGCGGTCGAGCCCATACGCGCCGCATTGCTCGCTTTCACTAGCAATTATGCCTTCCTCATCGTCGCACAACTTCTCAACGGAGTGACCGGAGCGATCATCGGTGTCCTCACCGTCCTCGTCATCACCGACCTGACCGCCGGCACCGGTCGGTTCAACCTGGCGCAAGGCGCCGTCGGCGCGATGATCGGGATTGCTGCATCGCTGAGCACATTGGCAACTGGATTTTTATTTCAGAGCGTCGGCCCTGGTGGCGGATTCGTCGCGATCGCCCTCGTCGCGAGTGCTGCAACCGGCCTGATCTGGATATTTATCTCGGAAACGAAACCCGCAGCCTATGATTAGGCGCGCTGGCGGTTGTTCTCCCCATTGGCCGACTTCAACAGCTAAAAGCCCAGCGGACTCACGCGCTGCAATGAGTGATGCTGACCTGTATCGGCGGTACGCCGAGGAGGCCATGTGCGGATCATCCAAGGTTAAAGACGAAACTGAGAAGCAGGACTCGGACGCGAACTCCCTTTGATGACGATTCTCAATGTCGATCTTGATCAACGTTTATTCACTCTGAGGGGTGCCCCTACCGATCGCGCCACGGCGGCACGCGCCAGCTGCCACAGCGTTGCACAGCAAGCGGCGAACGAATTTGCCTCGGCTGAATCAGATCGGTCAGTGCTAATCGAAGAGATGGATCTCGGTGTTGTCACGCCCCCGAAAGGATTCTGTGCTCGATCATAGGCCGGCACGATCAC
>JBAUCK010000436.1:0-28358 GCA_049677525.1 Xanthobacteraceae bacterium | reverse complement strand
AATCGCGCGACGCCCTGTTCGTCTCCAACTACGCCACGCTCGAAGTCACCGATCCGCTCACCCGCGTCGACGGCGTCGGCTCGATCACGGTGTTCGGCAGCCGCGATTATTCGATGCGCATCTGGCTCGATCCCGATCGCCTGCAATCGCTCGGGTTGACCGCAAGCGACGTGACCAGCGCCTTGCAGGGCCAGAACATCCAGGTCGCTTCGGGCGTTCTCGATCAGCCGCCGGTGATGCGCCCGGGCGCATTCCAGATCGCGGTGCAGACGCGCGGCCGTCTCGATAACCCCGACGAATTCGGCTCGATCGTCGTCAAACAGACGCCGGATGCCGTGGTGCGGCTCAGGGACGTCGCCAAGATCGAACTCGCCGCGCTCGATTACTCGTCGAATTCCTATCTCGACCACGATCCCGCGGTGGCGCTGGCCGTGTTCCAGCGGCCGGGCTCGAACGCGCTCGATACGGCCAAAGGCATTATCGACCGCATGGCGGAACTGTCGAAGCGGTTTCCACCTGGCATCAAATACGACATCGTCTACAACCCGACGCAGTTCATTCAGCAGTCGGTCAATGCCGTCATTGAGACCATCGGCGAGGCGATCGTGCTCGTCATTCTGGTCGTTATCCTGTTCCTGCAGACCTGGCGTGCGGCGATCATTCCCTTGGTCGCCATTCCGGTTTCGCTGATCGGCAGCTTCTTCTTCCTCGCGACATTTGGGTTTTCGCTGAACAATCTGTCGCTGTTCGGCCTAGTGCTGGCAATTGGCATCGTGGTCGACGACGCCATCGTCGTCGTCGAAAACGTCGAACGCAATATCGCGTCCGGACTGTCGCCGCGCGATGCCGCGCGCAAAAGCATGGACGAGGTGGGTTCGGCGCTGATCGCCATCGCTCTCGTGCTCTGCGCGGTGTTCGTGCCGTCGATGTTCATCACCGGCATATCGGGCCAGTTCTACCGCCAATTTGCGTTGACCATCGCCGGCGCCACCGTTATTTCGCTGATCGTGTCGCTGACCCTGTCGCCGGCAATGTGCGCGCTGTTGCTCAAGCCGCACGCGGCCAATCGTCGCGACACCTGGTGGGAGCGGCCGATCCACGCCTTCTTCGGCTATTTCAATCTTTATTTCGACAAGGTCGCCTTCGGCATATCGTGGCTCGCCTCGCGCACGGTGCGGCGTGTCGTACTCATGGTCGCGATTTATCTGGCCGTGCTCGCGGTCGGCTTGAACACGTTCCGCACCACGCCGATCGGGTTCATCCCGCAAGTCGATCGCGGTTACCTCATCACCGTCGTGCAATTGCCGCCCGGGGCCTCGCTGTCGCGCACCGACGAAATCCAGCAGCGCGCGCTGGACATCGCGCTCTCGGTTCCGGGCGTCGCGCATGCGGTTAACATCGTCGGCTTTTCCGGCGCGACCTTCACCAACGCGCCCAACGCCGGCGCGCTGTTTCTCGTGCTGGATCCATTCGAGGAGCGCGCCCGCGATCCGCGTCAATCCGCCGCCGGCATTCAGGCCGAACTGTTCAAGCGGCTTTCCGCGATCCAGGATGCTTTCATTATCACCGTGCTGCCACCGCCGGTCGCCGGCATTGGCAATGCCGGCGGCTTCCGTATGATGGTCGAGGACCGCGCCGGTGTCGGCTCCGAGGCGCTGAAACAGGCGACCTTGAGCTTGATGGGGCGCGCCGCTCAGACGCCCGGCGTCGCCGGCGTATTCTCGCTGTTCGAGACCTCGACGCCGCAGGTCTATCTCAATATCGACCGCACCAAGGCGCAGCTTCTCGGCATCAACGTGACCGATGTCTTCAACGCGCTGCAGATCTATATCGGCTCGCTCTACGTCAACGACTTTAATCTGTTCGGCCGCACCTTCCGCGTCACCGCGCAGGCGCGCGACGAAGACCGGCAGAACGTCAAGGACGTGCTCAAGATCAGGGTCCGCAATGCCAGCGGCGATACGGTGCCGCTCGGTTCTTTCACCACAGTGGACGATATTGCCGGCCCGTACCGCGTGCCGCGCTACACTCTCTATCCGGCGGCCGAGCTCGACGGCGCGGCAGCCCCCGGCTATTCGCAGGGCCAGGCCATCGCGATCATGAACAAGCTTGCGGCGGAAACGCTGCCGGACGGGTTTGCCACTGAATGGACGACGCTTGCCTTTCAGCAGCTCAGGGCCGGCTCGACCGCCATGTTCGCCTTCCTGCTGGCGGTGGTCTTCGTCTTCCTCGTGCTCGCGGCGCAATATGAGAGCCTGACCTTGCCGCTTGCCGTGATCATGATCGTGCCGATGTGTCTTGTCGCCGCGATCACCGGAGTCGTCATCCGCGGACTCGACAACAACATCCTTACCCAGGTCGGCTTCGTCGTGCTGATCGGGCTGGCGGCGAAGAACGCGATCCTGATCGTCGAATTCGCCCGTCAGCTCGAAGACGAGGGGCGGAGCCGTTGGGACGCTGCCGTCGAAGCGACGCGTCTGCGTTTGCGCCCGATCCTGATGACGTCGCTCGCCTTTATCCTCGGCGTCACGCCGCTGGTCTGGGCGATCGGCGCCGGCGCCGAATTGCGCCAAGCGCTCGGCACTGCGGTGTTCTTCGGCATGATCGGGGTGACGGCATTCGGGCTCGTTTTCACGCCGGTGTTCTATGTCGTGGCGCGCTGGATTGCCGATTTGGGGGTGCGCTGGCGCAACAAGCGGGCCGGCAAACCGCAGCCGGCGGAATAGATTCCGGCGGATTTTCACAGAGAAAGCATGGCGTTGGCTATTCTGAGTCGCGCTGGAATAACGCGACCGACCTGGTGTTTGTCACTGGTGTCTATTCTGGGCAGGCCTATCGAGGGGAGACCGCATGCTTCGCATCGTTTTCGCAGTCAGTGCCGTCGCGCTTGGCGTTTGTGCCGCCGTCGCTCAAGAGGATCCGATTGCCGCACGTAAGGCGCTCATGAAGGCGAATGGCGACCAGGCCAAGATCGCGGGTGACATGGTCAAGGGCACGGTGCCATTCGATATGGCGGCCGCGCATAAGATCTTCGCGACATTCCAGAACGCGGCGGCGAAGATGCCTGGGCTGTTCCCGGACACATCGAAGACCGGTGGCGACACCGCAGCCGACCCCAAGATTTGGGACAATATGGCCGATTTCAAAGCCCGATTCCAAAAGTTCGGCGAGGACGCCAAAGCGGCCGATGCTTCCGTCACGGATCTTGACAGTTTCAAAGCGGCCATCGGCAATATCGGCAAAAACGATTGCGGCGGCTGCCACCAGAACTATCGCATCAAGAAGAGCTGAGCGCGACAGCACGCGGTCAGAGGGCGGTCATCCGCATGGATGACGCGCCGATACTTTGCTATTCCGGTTTCGTTGCTGTGCGCCGCGGCACATTGGAATAAATCCGAGTTGCCGCGAGTCGTGCTTCCGGGTGTTTTGGCGCGCGCCAGAAGCTCCGGGGACGAGGCGGAGGCAGATTGCGATGTTGATTTCGGGACGGGGCTGGCGGAGTTTTCGGACTTTTGTTCTGACGGCGCTCTCGTGCGTCGTCGCGGGCCTAGCCGTTTTGTGGTTTATGACGCTGCCGCAAGTGGTGCCGGATTCCGCGCTGCCGCCATACAATCCGAACCTCGACAACGGCAAGACGATGTTCAATATCGGCGGCTGCGCGTCGTGTCACGCCGTGCCGAACGATAATCCCGACAAGGTCGATCGCTTGAGGCTTGGCGGCGGCCTCGCGCTCAAGTCGCCGTTCGGCACATTCTACGTGCCGAACATTTCGTCTGATCCCAAAGACGGCATCGGGTCCTGGAGCGAGGCCAATTTCGTCACTGCATTATCGGAGGGCACGTCGGAGCACGGCAATAATCTGTTTCCGGCGTTTCCTTACACGTCGTATGCGCACATGCAGATCAATGACATTCGCGATCTCTTTGCCTATCTGAAAACGCTGCCGCCCGTGCCGGGCAAATCGCCGCCGCATGGCCTGTCGTTTCCGTTCAATCAGCGTGCGCTCCTCGGCGGCTGGAAGCTGTTGTTCTTCCACGGCGGGCCGTTCCAACCGGATCCGACCAAATCGGCGCAGTGGAATCGCGGTGCTTATCTGGTGAACGGGCCCGGCCACTGCGCCGAATGCCATTCGCCGCGCAATTTTCTCGGCGGCATCATCGAGAGCCAGCGTTTCGCCGGCGGTCCGGCGCCGGACGGCAAAGGCTGGGTGTCGAACATCACCCCGCTTGGGCTGCGCGACGGCGAAAAGGTGTGGTCGGAGAAAGACATCGCGAGCTTTCTCGGCGACGGCATGATGCCTGATGGCGATTATGCCGGCGGACCGATGGCCGACGTGATCAGCAATACCTCTCTTCTGAGCGCCGATGATCGCGCCGCGATGGCAAATTACATCGCCTCGTTGCCGCCGACGGTCGGGCCGATCAAGCCGCCCAAGAAAGAAAAGAAGGACTAGTCGTCGGTCCGGCGGCGCGCCGGCTGCGTGCGCCGGAGCCGCAGGCGCTTAGCGCATGATCCGGAAAAGTGGATACCGGTTTTAGGATAACATCATGCGCCAACGATCAATAACTAGGTCGGTCCGAACGCTTTGAAGGTCAGGATCGTGCGCGTGTCGGCGATGCCGGGAACGGTCTGCACTTTTTCGGCGATGAAATGGCCGATGTCGGTCCCCGGATCGACGTAGAATTTCGCCAACAGATCGAAATCGCCGGCGGTGGAATAGATCTCCGAGGCGATCTCGGCATCGGCAAGCTTATTGGCGACCTCGTAAGACTTGCCGAGCTGACATTTGATCTGCACGAAAAAAGGAACCATGCGCGCCTCCGAGCCGGGGAATACTTATATCATCCCCGGCGGCGAAGCGAGGCGAGCGGCAGAGCATGATCCCGAAAAGTGGAAGCCGGTTTTCGGAAAAGATCATGCTCCGATGAAAAACCGCAACATGACGGCGGCGCGGCGGCCGGTGTAGAGTGACGAAAGCTATTGGAAAGACTTGAGAAAATGCACGGCCAGAAAATGCATGGCTCTGCGGACTTTGCCGACATCGCCACCGCTGTCCTCGCGCGCATCCGCGAGCGCGCGCCGCGCGTGCATTGCATAACCAACACGGTCGCCCAGCAATATACCGCGAATATCCTGCTTGCCGCCGGCGCGGTGCCGTCGATGACGCTGTCGCCGCGGGAGATCGGCGCCTTCGTCGCCGGCGCGGATGCGCTCCTGGTCAATCTCGGAACTTTCGACGCCGAGCGCCGCTCGGCGGTGGAGGCGGCGCTCAGCGTTGCCGCCGCGAACGGCAAGCCGTGGCTTCTAGATCCGGTCTTCATCGAGCGCTCGCCGGCGCGTGCGGAGTTTGCCCGCGGGCTTCTCGGCCGCAAGCCGGTGGTGGTGCGGCTCAATCAGGCGGAGTTTGCCGCGCTATCCAACAACGATCCGTCGGGTGACGCGCCGGCGCGGCTGGCAAAATCGCACGGCGCCATCGTCGCGCTCACCGGCCGTGTCGACATTGTCGCCGACGGTGCGCGGCGCGTGACGATCGCCAATGGCGATCCGCTGATGGGGCAGGTGACGGCCATGGGCTGCGCCGGCTCGGCCTTGGTCTGCGCCGCACTCGCGGTCGAACGGGATCCGTGGCTCGCGACCATCGCTGCGCTTACTGCGTTCGGTGTCGCCGGAGAAGTCGCGGCACGCGGCGCCGATGGTCCCGGCAGCTTTGCCGTCGGCATTATCGACGCGCTGCATAGTCTCGACAACGCGACTTTGCGCGCGCATGTGAAGGTCCACAATGACGGTTGATCTCAGACTGAACGCGATTGTCGATCCGGAGCGCGCCAATGGCCGCGATCTTGCCGAGCTGGCGCGGCTCTGCGCGCAAGGCGGCGCGACGCTTGTTCAATTGCGCGACAAGCACGGCGACACCGGCGCCATGGTGGAAAAGGCGCGGGCGATCAAACAGGCGCTCGCGCCGTTCGGTACGGCTTTCGTGGTCAACGACCGCGTCGATGTTGCGCTCGCTGCCGGCGCCGACGGCGTCCATATCGGGCCGGAGGACATGGCAGTCGCCGATGCGCGGCGGCTGCTTGGGCCTCGCGCGATCATCGGCCTCTCCGTCAAGTCGGTGGCCGAGGCCGAGACCGCGCCGGTCGAACTGATCGACTATGTCGGCTCGGGCGGCGTCTATACGACGCTGTCGAAAGAGCAAAAGAAGCCGCCGATCGGGCCGCAAGGCCTGGCGCGCATCATCGATGTGCTCAAGCGCCGCAAGCAGGAAATGCCGATCTGCGGCATTGCCGGTGTCGATGCGAGCAATGCCGCCGAAGTCATCGCGGCGGGCGCCGGCGGCGTCGCCGTCATTTCGGCGCTGTCGCTGGCGCCCGATCCGACCGCGGCCGCTCGCACCTTGCGCGGCATTGTCGACACGACGCTGGCGAAACGGGGCGCATGATGAGCGCCGCGATTGCCGTGACCATCGCCGGCTCGGATTCGGGTGGCGGCGCCGGCATCCAGGCCGATCTGAAGACGTTTTCGGCGCTCGGCGTCTATGGCGCCTCCGTCATCACCGCGCTGACGGCGCAAAATACCAAAAGCGTCGCCGCCATCCATGACGTGCCGGCGGATTTCATCGCTGCGCAGATCGACGCGGTATTTTCGGATCTGCATCCCGGCGCGGTGAAGATCGGCATGCTCGGCAATGCTGCGGCGATCGACACCGTGGCCAAGGGTCTCGAACGCCATCACGCGCACGATGTCGTGCTCGATCCGGTGATGATCGCGACCTCCGGCGACAAATTATTGCGCGATGACGCCATCGACGCCTTGCGCAAGCTGATGGCGCAAGCGCGCCTGCTTACGCCCAATCTGCCTGAAGCGGCGGCGCTGCTCGGTGTGGCGGTTGCGGGTGACGAAGGCGAGATGCGCGCGCAGGCGGAAAAGCTTCTCGCGCTTGGCGCCGGCGCCGTGCTGATCAAAGGCGGTCACGGCAGCGGGCCGGACAGCGTCGATCTTCTGCTTGAAGGCAAGACGTATAACCGGTTTGCCGCGCCGCGCAGCGCGACCAAGAATACGCATGGCACCGGCTGCACATTTTCTTCGGCCATCGCCGCTGGGCTCGCCAAGAAGCTTCCGCTTGCCGAAGCGGTCAGCGACGCCAAGGCCTATGTCAGCGCGGCGATTGCCGCGGCCGACCGGCTCGGCGTCGGCACCGGCAACGGGCCGGTGCATCATTTCAGTAAGTGGTGGTGAGCTTGCTTCTCCCTCCTCACAAGGGGAGGGGAAATTACGCCGCCGCCGGCGCTCCCGGCTGTTGCAGCGGATGGGCGCGCGCGAAGGCGTCTATCTTCGCCAGCTCACTGCTGATCCGCGCGAAGGCCGGGAACGGCGCGGTGTCGACATTGAAGAATTTCGCGCCCGCCGCCTGGCTCGCGACGCAGATATCGGCGAGCGTGATCTTGTCACCGTGGCAATAACGCCCGGTTTCGGGGCTTTGCAGATGCGCTTCGAGCGCGGTTAGCGCCGCGGTGTGCCAGTGCCGGCACCAGGTGTTGCGCTGGGCCTCGTCGAGCTTGAACTCGTGCTCGAGATATTCGCGAACCCGCGGCACGATCAGCGGATGTGAATCGGCGGCGACGATTTCCGCCAGCCCGCGCACCCTGGCCCGGCCGCGCGCGTCGGCCGGCAGCAGCGGCGGGTTCGGATGCGTCTCGTCGAGATATTCGATGATGGCGAGCGACTCGAACAGAACCGGACCGTCGCCGTCGGTCAAAGCCGGCAGCGCCATCATCGGATTGACCTTGCGATAGGCCGCCTCGCGCTGCGCGCCCTTCATCAGGTTCACGTCGATGATCTCGTCGGGCACGATGTTTTTCAGGTTAAGCGCGATGCGCACGCGATAGGTCGCGAGCGAACGCCAGAACGAAAAGAGTTTCATGATGATCTCTCCCTTTAGCTTTCCTTCCCCGCAAGCCGGGGGGAAAACATCAGTCCGCGCCCGGATCGGCCTTCAGTCCGGCCGCCTCGATGCCGGCGATGGCGCACATTTCGTCCTTGTCCGAGGTGTCACCGGAAATGCCGCAGGCACCGATGACATTGCCGGCAGAATCCCTGATCAGCACGCCACCCGGATTGGTGACCATGCGTCCGTCGCTCGCCGCAGCCAGCATGGTGAAGAATTGCGGCGTCTTGGCCGCCCGCGCCGCAAGCGTGCGCGAGCCAAAGCCCATGCCGAGCGCGCCCCAGGCTTTGCCGACAGCGATGTCGTAGCGCAGGATGCCGGATCTATCCTCGCGCTTGAAAGCGACAAGGTGGCCGCCCGAGTCAAGCACGGCGACGGTGAGCGGCGCGAGATTGGTTTCGCGTGCCTTTTTCAGCGCGACGTCGACGATGGTGGAGGCTTGCGAGAGAGAAATAACCGACATGTTGGCTCCGATGCTCTGGATGAAACTAAATCTTTCTCACGATGGCTCGATCACGGTTTTTTGCCGCGGCTCGCCCAATAGACCGATTGCCGCGAGCCGTCGCCGTCGCCCAGTCCCTTTTTGTTGGCCTCTTCGAAGGCCGCGAGCGCCGCTCTCGTCGCCGGCATGTCGGCACCCTTGGCAGCGCCGGTATCGACCATGGTGCGCAGGTCTTTCACGGCGTCGGCGATGTTGAACGTGGTCGGGCCGGGATCGCGGTTTTCCATCATGGCGACGATCATGTCGGCGCGTGTTTTCAGGCCGTTATTGGCGCCGTTGCTTTCGACGAAAAGATCGAGGAGGCGCTTGGGGTCCCAGCCGACATCGCGCGCAATGGCGAAGGCTTCGCCATAGGCCTGCCAGGCGACCATCAGCGGCAGATTGATCGCAAGCTTCATGGAAGAGCCAGCGCCGACCGGGCCGCAATGCTCGACCTTGCGGCACAGCTGGTTGAGGATCGGCAGTGCGCGCGCCGCGGCATCGGCATCGCCGCCGAGGAGTCCGAGCAGCTTGCCTTGCCGTGCCGGCGTGGTCGAGCCGCCGACCGGACATTCGACAAAGGCTGCGCCCTTGGCCTCGACCTTCGGCGCGAGCGCAGTTTCCACCTTCGGCGGCACCGTGCTCATCTCGATAAACAGCTTGCCGCTCACGCCGGCGGACAACAGACCTGAAGCTCCGTTATAGACCGCCTCGATCGCCGCCCCGTCGGTGAGGATGGTGACGATCGCCTCGGACTGCTGCGCCAGTTCGGCGGGTGTCGCGGCCACGGTGGCGGTTGCGACGGCCTTGGCCTTGTCCGGAGTGCGATTCCACACCGCGACCTCGTGGCCGACCTCGATCAGGCGTGCGGCAATGGCCGCGCCCATTTTGCCGATACCGGCGACACCGACGTGCATCCGGCGCTCTCCCAAGAGTTTTCTTTGTGGCGCGGACCATAGGCGATCGGCGCGCGGCGCGGAAGCCGCTTGCTCGGCACGTGGCGCAATGTCATAGGGCGATACGTTCTGATTCAAAAAGGCAACCAGCATGGCTTCGGCAAAGAAGAGCACTGTCGGTATCATCGGTCTCGGCATCATGGGTGGCGCCTTCGCGCAAAACCTCACGGCCTCCGGTTGGCATGTCATCGGCTATGATCTCGCTCCTGAGCGGCGGCGGGCGCTGGCAAAAGCCGGCGTCGAGATCGCCGAAGATGCGGTCGATGTGGCGCGTAAGGCGAAGGTCGTACTGACCAGCCTGCCGAAGCCGCAAGCGCTCGCCGAGACTGCAGCCGCCATCGCCAAATCCCGCGACTTGGCCGAGCTGCCGCGCCGGGTCATCGTCGAAATGTCGACCTTTACGCTCGAGGACAAGACCCGCGCCGAAGCCGTGTTGCGCAAGGCCGGCCATGTCATGCTCGATTGCCCGGTGAGCGGCACCGGCGCCCAGGCCAAGGTGAAAGATCTCGTCGTCTATGCCTCGGGCGACGCGGCTGAGGTCAAAAAGCTCCGTCCCGTGTTTGCCGGCTTTACCCGCGCCGTGCACAGCGTCGGTGAATTCGGCAATGGCAGCCGGATGAAATATGTCGCCAACCTTCTGGTCGCGATCCATAACGTGGCGAGCGCCGAGGCGATGGTGCTCGGCATGAAAGCGGGCCTGCCGCCGCAATTGATTTTCGATCTGGTGACCGCAGGCGTCGGCAATTCGCGCATCTTCGAATTGCGCGCGCCGATGATGGTGAAGGACAATTACAAAAACGTCACCATGAAAATCTCGGTCTGGCAGAAGGACATGGACGTCATCGGCGGCTACGCCAAGAAGATCCGCGTGCCGACGCCGATGTTCGACGCCTCGAGCACGATGTATGCCAAGGCGCTCAAAGCCGGCCGCGGCGCCGAGGACACCGCGGCCGTTTGCGCCGTGCTGGAAAAGATGGCGGGGGTGAAGCGGAGCAAGGCGCGCGCCAAAACGCGCTGATCCGCCGTCACGTCATGCCTGCCATTTTTCGCCGTAACCCGTCTTGTGCCGGCGATCCACGTCTTTAATCTTCGCAAGCTAAGCCGGCAATAACGGCACGGCGTGGATGCGTGGAGGAAGGCGATGTCAGTGCGTGAAGGTGAAGCCCGGATAGCGTCAGGCGCGGGCGGTCATAAAACCCACCAGCATCGCAGCGAGACGCGCGACGGTATGCGCATCGATTGGGATGTGCCGATCACCATGGATGACGGCCTGGTGCTCCGCGCCGACGTGTTCCGCCCGATCGCCGACGGCCAATATCCCGTGATCCTCAGCTACGGACCCTATGCCAAGGGTCTTGCTTTCCAGGACGGTTATCCGAGCGCCTGGCAGCGCATGGCCGACAAGCATCCCGATGTGACCGCGGGATCGAGTAATCTTTATCAAAGCTGGGAAGTGGTCGACCCGGAAAAATGGGTGCCGCATAATTATTTCTGCGTGCGGGTGGATTCCCGCGGCTGCGGTGTGTCGCCGGGCTTCATCGATCATTTCTCGCCACGCGAGACCAAGGATTTCTACGACTGCATCGAATGGGCGGGCGTCCAGCCGTGGTCGAACGGCAAGGTCGGGCTCAACGGCATTTCCTATTACGGCATCAATCAGTGGCACGTGGCCTCGCTCGAGCCGCCGCATCTTGCCGCGATGTGCATCTGGGAAGGCGCCGCCGACTGGTATCGCGATATGACGCATCACGGCGGCATTCTCTGCACGTTCTGGGAAAACTGGTACGATATGCAGGTCAAGACCGTGCAATTCGGCGCCGGTGAGCGCGGCAAACGAAGCCGCGTGCACGGCGAGCTGGTCTGCGGTCCGGAAACCTTGTCGGACCAACACCTCGCCAAGAGCCGCAGCCATTTCGGCGCCGATATCGTGTCGCATCCGCTCGACGACGATTATCACCGCGCCCGCTCGCCGGTCTGGTCGAAAGTGAAAGTGCCGTTCCTGTCCGCGGCCAATTGGGGCGGCCAGCCGCTGCATCCGCGCGGCAATTTCGAAGGTTTTGTGCGGGCGGCCTCGAAAAACAAATGGCTCGAAGTGCATGGCATCGAGCACTGGACGCATTTCTATACGGATTACGGCCGCGAACTGCAGTTGCGCTTCTTCGATTATTTCCTGCACGGCAAGAAAAATGGCTGGGACAAGCAGGCGCCAGTGCAATTGCAGGTCCGCCATATCGACCGCTTTGGCGAGCGCGACGAACAGGAATGGCCGCTCAAGCACACCAAATGGACCAAGTTCTATCTCGATCCGGCGGACGGCTCGCTGGGCGTCAAAGCAGCAAAGAAAAAATCGGTGCTGAAATTCGAGGCGATGGGCGACGGTGTCACGTTTCTGACGCCGCCGCTCGAACACGACACCGAAATCACCGGGCCGTCGGCGCTCAAGCTGTTCGTCTCGTCGTCCACCAAGGATGCCGACATCTTTGCCGTGCTGCGGGTATTCACTCCGGACATGGATGAAGTGGTGTTCCAGGGCGCTATCGATCCGCATGCGCCGATCGGGCAGGGCTGGCTGCGTGCGTCACACCGCGAACTCGACAAGAAATTGTCGACGCCGTACCGGCCCTATCACACCCACACCAAGAAGCAGCCGTTGAAGCCCGGCCAGGTCGTAGCGCTCGATGTCGAGATCTGGCCGACATCGATCGTGGTGCCCGCCGGCCACCGCATCGCGCTCACGGTCCGCGGCAAGGATTACGTCTATCATGGGCCGAGCGGTGGGCGGCTGTCCAACTTCAAGAACGAGCTCACCGGCTGTGGGCCGTTCCTGCATGACGATGTGCGCGACCGGCCGCCGGAGATTTTCTCAGGCGTCACCGGGCTGCATTTCGGCGGCGCCATGCGGCCTTATCTGTTGTTGCCCATAATTCCGGCAAAGCCGAAGGCCGTTAAAACCGCGAAGGCGGCGCCGAAAAAAGCGGCAAAGAAGGCCGCTAAAAAGCCGGCCTCGAAAAAACCGGCGCGAAAAAAATGAGGCGGTGCAAAGGAAAAACTGAAAAGATCATCGTATAATAGGACGGCAGCGGACGCGTCTTAGAATGAAACCGCGCCGGTTAGGGGAGGGTGGTATGTCGCGTAACCGATCGCGTAACGCTACGTCGCGGAAAATCTCACGGCGCACATTGTTGGCCGGCACGGCGGCGGGTGCCGCCGCCGCATTAAGCCGCTTTCCGGCGCCCGCCGTCGCACAGCCGGCGCCGGTCAAGATCGGCCTGCTTACGGTGAAGACCGGGCCGCTTGCGCAAGGCGGCAATCAGATGGAGCAGGGCGTCCTCACCTATCTGAAGGAGACCAATTACACAATCGGCGGACGTAAGGTCGAGTTCGTCTCCGCCGATACCGGCGGCGCGCCGGCCGGCGCCAAGACCAAGGTTCAGCAATTGGTCGAGCGCGACAAGATCGATGTTCTGCTCGGCCCCCTCGCGACTTTCGAGCTCTACGCCATCAACGATTACATTCAGCAGCAGAAGATGCCGACAATGAGTCTGGCGGCTGCCGACAATCTCACGCAGCGTCAGCCCAATCCGTATCTATTGCGCGCTTCGGCAACCTCCTCGCAGGCGCTGCACCCGCTGGGCCACTACACCGCGACTGAGTCGAAGCTCAAGCGCGCGGTCGCTATCGGCGAGGATCTCTCCTTCGACTATGAGGAGCTCGGCGGCTTTCAGGCGGCCTTCGAGAAAGACGGCGGCTGCGTCATCAGCAAGCTCTGGCCGCCCTTGGTGACGCCCGATTACACACCCTATCTGGCCCAGATCGGCGAATGCGATGTCGTTTGCCAAGGCTTTGCGGGCTCGAACCCGCTACGCTTCATGAAAGCCTATGCCGAGTCCGGTCTGAAATATCCCGTGGTGACGGGATGGACCGGCGGCGACGACGCCTTGTTGAAGAGCTTCGGCGACGAGGCGAACGGGCTCGTTTCCTGCTCGGCCTATTCGCTCGAGGTCGAGACCGAGAGCAATCATCGCTTCATCGACGGCATGCAGAAGAATTTCGAGGTTGTTCCGGGCTTCTATGCCGCGGGCCTCTATATCAATTGCCAGGTTGTCGACGCTGCACTCAAGACACTGGGCGGCGACCTGACCGACAAGGAAAAGCTCATCGCGACGCTGCGTGCCGTCAACTTGAGCGACACGCCGCGCGGTCCGCTCAAATTCGATCATCTGGGCAACGTGGTCGGCAATTTCTACATCCGCCGCTGCAGTCCGGAGGGCGCCAAATACGGATTGAAGCTCTGGAACAAGATCATCAAGACCTACGAGAATGTCAGCCAGTTCTGGGTCTGGCCGGAGCAGGAATTCCTCGCCCACCCGGTTTATTCGCGCGACTATCCGCCGCTAACCAAGTGCTAAAAGCCGCGACACTACCGGCCTTTACAGGCCGGAGTGCTTCGCCAATGATAGCGCTAAGCCGCTGCGCTTGGGGGCGCGGCGGCAAAGGCGGCGCCCAGGTGGCGCCGTAACAACAAGGGGCGCCGCAAACAGGCGCCTCAGGGAGGAACGCGATGTCTCGCAAGCTCTTATCTCGGAGCGTCAGCCGGCGCGCCGTATTGGCCGGCACTGCGGCGGGCGCCGCGGCGGCCGTTGCCCGCTTTCCAACGCCCGCGATCGCCGATACCGAGCCGTTCAGGCTCGGCCTGCTCACGGTGAAAACCGGGCCGCTGGCGCAAGGCGGCATCCAGATGGAGCAGGGTGTCCTGACCTATCTGAAAGAGACCAACTATACGATCGGCGGCCGCAAAGTCGACTTCATCTCCGCCGACACCGGCGGCAATCCGGCCGGCACCAAGACCAAGGCCCAGGAACTGGTCGAGCGCGACAAAGTCGACGTTATCCTCGGCCCGCTCGCCGCTTTCGAGCTGTACGCCATCAGCGATTACATCAAAGAACAGAAAATGCCGACGCTCAGTCTCGCGGCGGCGGACAATCTCACCCAGCGCTTGCCCAATCCTTATCTGTTGCGCGCGTCGGCGACCTCGTCGCAGGCGATGCAGCCGATGGGGCATTACGCGGCGACCGAATTGAAGCTCAAGCGTGTCGTCACGGTTACGGAAGACTTTGCCTTCGGCTACGAGCAAATGGGCGGTTTTCAGGCTGCGTTCGCCAAAGACGGCGGCTGCGTCGTCAACAAGCTGTGGCCGCCATTGTCGACGCCCGACTACACGCCCTATGTCGCGCAGATCAGCGATTGTGACGGCGTCTGTCAGGGCTTCGCCGGATCGAATCCGCTGCGCTTCATGAAGGCCTATGCGGGCACCGGATTGAAGTATCCGGTGGTGACGGGAGAAACTGGCGGCGACGACGCCTTGCTCAAGAACTTCGGCGAAGAGGCGATCGGCTTGATCGGCTGCTGCCCTTACACGATCGACCTTGAGACCGACGCCAACCACCGCTTTATCGACGGCATGATCAAGAACTACGACTCCATTCCGGGCCAATACGCCGCTCTGCTCTATGTCAACTGCCAAGTCGTCGACGCCGCCCTGAAAGCGTCCGGAGGCGACGCCAGCGACAAAGAAAAGTTCATGGCGGCGCTGAAGGCGGTCAGCTTGACCGAGACGCCGCGCGGGCCGCTCAAGTTCGATCACCTCAACAACGTGATCGGTACATTCTACATCCGGCGTGTGCAGACTGAAGGCGCCAAATACGGCCTGAAAGTCTGGAACAAGACCATCAAGACTTACGAGAATGTCAGCCAGTTCTGGACTTGGCCGGAGGCCGAATTCCTCGCCCATCCGGTCTATTCGCGCGACTATCCGCCGCTGACCAAGTGTTGAGAAGGCAACAATAGCAAACACAGCTGGCAGCCGGGACAGCGAAAGGCAGGTCGCATGACATTCTGGCTGCTGCTTACCGTCAACAGTGTGACGTTCGGCGGCCTGTTGTTTTTGTTGTCGGCGGGATTTTCCCTGATCTTCGGGCTGATGCGGATTCCCAACCTCACGCACGGCTCGATGTTCATGGTGGGCGCCTATCTCGGCACCACGTTCTTGTCCGGCGCCTTGGGCTTCACGCTGAATTTCTGGGTGGCGGCGATCCTCGCCGCGGTCGGGGTCGCAATCCTCGGCGGGCTAATGGAGCTGCTGTTGCTGCGCCGGCTCGCCGGCCAGCCTTTGGCGCAGGTGCTGGTCACGCTCGGCGTCTCCTTCATGGTCGCCGACCTTTGCCTGATGGGCTGGGGCGGCGATCCGATCTCGGTGACGACGCCGGCCGGCTTCGGGGGCTTCGTGCGCTGGGGCGGGGCCGCGTTTCCGCTCTATCGAATGGCGGTGATCGTCATTGCCGTGGTGTTCGCCGCGGCGCTGTGGATGATGCTCGACCGCACCAGGCTCGGCGCGATGATCCGCGCCGGCGTCGACGATCCGCAGATGGCGCGCGTCGTCGGTATCCGCGTGTCGCAGCTCTTCACCATTGTCTTTGCGCTCGGCGCCGGGCTTGCCGGCTTCGCCGGTATGATCGGCGGCCCGATCCTCTCGGTCTATCCGGGTCTCGATCAGGACATGCTGCCGCTCGCGCTCGTTGTCGTCATTCTTGGCGGCACCGGTAGCCTTCTCGGCTCTTTCGTCGGCAGCATCATCATCGGCTTCATCTATAATTTCGGCCAGGCGCTCTTGCCCGAGCTTGCTTATTTCATTCTGTTCCTGCCGATGGTGCTGGTGCTGCTGCTGCGCCCGCAGGGCCTGTTCGGAGGGCAAGTGCTGTGAGCGGTCCGGCCGCCAACCCGTTGACTGGCCGGCGCATCGCGATCGCCATCGCCGTGCTGGCGTTGATCGCCGTGCCTTATGCGATCACCGAAACCTATTACGTCAATATCGCAAGCCAGATCCTGCTGTATGCGGTCTTCGCGCTAGGGCTCAATGTTCTGGTCGGCTATGCCGGGCTGGTGTCGCTCGGCCATGCCGGCCTGTTCGGCATCGCCGCCTATATCGTCGCTTATCTGCTTGCCGCCGGCTACAGCCACGCCTTCGCGATCCTCTCCGGGCTTGCGATCGGGCTTGTCGCGACCGCGGGCTTTGCGGCGCTGGCGCTTCGCGCCACTGGCATCAGCTTCATCATGATCACGCTCGCGCTCGGCGAGATCATTTGGGGCGTCGCTTATCGCTGGATCAGCCTCACCAATGGCGATAACGGCATCAGCGTCGCTTCGCGGCCGGCGCCGTTCGGCTTCGCCTTGTCTTCGGCGAGGGGGTTTTACGATGCGACGCTGGTCGTCTTTCTGCTAGCGGTCGTCGCGGTCATGATCTTCGTGCGCTCGCCGCTCGGCGCCGCGCTTTGCGGCACCCGCGATCAGCCGCGCCGCATGACCGCGCTCGGTTTTCACGTCTGGATGATCCGGTTCTGGGCCTTCATGCTCTCGGGCCTCCTGACCTCGGCCGCCGGCATTCTGTTCGTCTACTACAATCAGTTCATCAGCCCGCAGGCTTTGGCCCTCACCGCGTCTGCCGAGGGCCTGTTGATGGTAATCTCCGGCGGTGCCGGCACGCTCCTTGGCCCGGTCGTCGGCGCGGCTTTGGTCGTGATCGTCAAGAACGTGGTCAGCGCCTATGTCACGCGCTGGAATTTCATGCTCGGCGCCATATTCGTCGCCATCGTCGTGTTCATGCCGGAGGGGCTGGTGCCGGGGGTGGTCCGCCTTGCCCGCTCCGCGCTCAAGTCGAGGGCGCGGAAGAAGACGGCAGCTTCGCTCGCGGTGACCAAGCAATGAGCGCGCTCGTCGTCGACAGTCTCTGCAAGTCGTTCGGCGGGTTGCGCGTCACGACTAATGTCTGCCTCAATGTCGAGCCGGGCGAGCGGCGGCTGATCATCGGGCCGAACGGCGCCGGCAAGACCACTTTGTTCAATCTCATCACCGGCGAACTCACCCCCGATAGTGGAACCGTATCGCTGCTTGGCCGCAACGTCACGCGGATGCCGACGCGCAAGCGCGCCCATCTCGGCATGGCGCGCACCTATCAGATCATCACGCTGTTCACGCGCGACACCATCCAGCACAATGTCACGCTTGCCTTGCTCGGCCTCTCGCCGCTGCGCTGGAATCCGTTGCGGCCGCTCGAACGCCAGCAGCATTTGATGCGGCAGGGATGCGACGCGTTGAGCCGCGTCGGTCTCGACCAGATTGAGCATCGGCCATTGGCGCAGACCTCCTACGGCGAACGGCGCCGGGTCGAGATCGCCATGGCGCTCGCACAGAACCCGAAAGTGCTGTTGCTCGACGAGCCGTTCGCAGGTCTCTCGATCGACGAGCGGCAGGAAGTGCGCAAGCTCCTCCACGCCATTCCGCGCGACGTGACCATCGTCATGATCGAGCACGATATGGACGTGGCGCTGGATTTTGCCGACCGCATCACGCTGCTGCATTTCGGCGAAGTGATCGTGGAAGGCACCCGCGCCGAGGTCGTGAGCAATCCGCGCACGCGGGAGGTGTATCTTGGCGAATAGCGCGCTTCGGCTTTCCAATATTGACGCCTTCTACGGCGACAGCCATGTGCTGCAGCGCGTGTCGTTCGAGCTCGGCGAAGGGCGCCTGCTCGGGCTCCTTGGCCGCAACGGCGCCGGAAAATCTACCTGCATGAATGTCGGCATCGGGCTGCTGCCGCCGCGCGGCGGCAGCGTCGAAGTTTTCGGGGCGCAGGTAACGCGGCAGGGCCCGGAGAACATTTCCGCGCAAGGCGTGGCGCTGGTGCCGCAAGGCCGCCGCATCTTCAAGAGCCTGACCGTGCGCGAGAACCTGATGGTCGCCGCGCAGAAAGGCTATGCCGCGCGCCACGAAGCTTGGACCATGAACACCGTCTTCGCCATGTTTCCGCGGCTCGCCGAGCGGCGCGCGCAGCTCGCCGGTTATCTGTCCGGCGGCGAGCAGCAGATGCTCGCTATCGGCCGCGCTTTGATGGCCAATCCGCGCGTGCTGTTGATGGACGAGCCGTCGGAGGGGCTCGCCCCGCAAATCGTCGCCGAGGTGATGGCGACGATCCGCAAGCTCAAGGAGAGCGGCCTCTCGATCGTGCTGGTCGAGCAGAGCCCGAAACTCGTTTTCGACATTGCCGATGACATCGTCATCCTCAATTCCGGCCGCGTCGCCGTGCTATCGACTGCGGCGGCTTTGAAAGCTGACGACCTCGACCTGCGCCAGCATCTCGGCGTATTCTAACCGCTAAGCCGATGGCCATGTCACGATACTGTCGTGGCCCGACGTCACGTTTCTTTTGCTGACGCGGGATAACGGACGCGCACGATCGTTATTGCAAATTGGCAAACCCGCGGTCACGATAGCGGGTCGTTTCCAAAAGGGGGCGCTACTTGATTACCGTTCCAGAACTGGCGGCTGAAGGTCTCGGCTCTTACCTCCACGAGCATATGAGCCGCAGGTTCGGGACGACACATGCCGATTTGACCGAGCTCGTGCCGTCGGTTGCGCGGCTCGCCATCGAGTGCATCGGCAACAGCGACGCGCTCTATCACAATGTCGAACACACGATGCTGGTGACGCTGGTCGGCTATGACATCATGAAGGGCCGGGCTCTGCTACAGCCGACTTTTCCCAGCGATTTCGCCCATATGCTGGTCGCTTGCCTGCTGCACGATATCGGTTATGTGCGCGGCATTCTGCAGCAAGACGGCCCCGACGGCTATATCACCGACACCGAAGGCAACAAGACCAAGCTGCCGCGCGGCGCTTCCGACGCCGCCCTTCTGCCCTATCACGTCGACCGCTCGAAACTGTTCGTGATGGACCGGCTGTCGAAGATGGAATTGCTCGACGCCGGACGCATTGCGCATGCCATCGAGTATACGCGCTTTCCGTCGCCGCCAGGCGACGGCGCCGGCGACAGCGAAGAAGGTATGCTCGTGCGGGCCGCCGACCTGATCGGCCAGCTCGGCGATCCGCATTATCTGCGCAAGGCCAATGCGCTTTATTACGAATTCGAAGAAGTCGGCATGAACAAACAACTCGGGTATACGTCGCCGGCCGATCTGACCGACCTTTATCCGCAATTTTATTGGAACAGCGTCTCGACGCATGTCCAGTCGGCCATCCGCTATCTCAATGTCACGTCGAGCGGCCGGCAATGGATCGCCAATCTTTACAGCAACGTCTTCCGCGCCGAGCGCGATCTGAGCCTGTCCGGGCCGCAGCGCTGATCTTCTTGAAAGATCGCGAATGCCGCCACGACGGCGCCTCGAAAACCTTGCCAAAAGCTGCTTGTGCCAGCCGGGGCCTTCACGCACATTGCCGGCCGCCTATCCTTGAGAAGACTTCCGCGCGAAAAACGAGACAGGGAAACGAGAAATGGCCCAACAGTGGAATAAGTACGCCTCGACGGCGGCCCGCAGCCACGGCCGGCCCGGCCGCGAAACCCGGCCGAAAAGCGTCACGATCGATATCCATTCCCATGTCGGCGTGCCGGCGGCGGCGAAATTCGTCGAGCCCCATCTCGATTGGGCGACGATCCCGCTCGCCCATTTCGCCAATGCCGAGACCAAGGCGCTGGGCCAAAAGCAGGAAGCCGATATCCGCGAGCGCGCCGGACATGAGCATCGCCTTGCCGATCTCGATGCCATGGGCATCGACATGCAGATGATCGCGCCGCCGCCGCCGCAATGCTACTACACCGTGCCGCTCGATATCGCCGTCAAGGCGACGCAGATGGTCAATGACGGCATCGCCGAGTTTTGCGCCAAGGCGCCTGATCGCTTCAAAGGCTTTGGCTCGGTGCCGATGACCGACGGCGCCGAGGCGGTGAAGGAGCTCGAGCGCTGCGTCAAGCAGCTCGGCTTTACCGGCATTGAGATCCTGACCACCATTGCGGGCAAGGAATTGTCGGATCCGGCCTTCGCGCCGTTCTGGAAACGGGCCGAAGAGCTCGGCGTATTGGTGATGCTGCATCCCAACGGCTTTACCGAGGCGTCGCGGCTGACGCACTTTTATTTCAACAATGTCCTCGGCAATCCGCTCGAGACCACGATCGCCCTGCATTATCTGATTTTCGACGGCGTGCTGGAGCGCCATCCCAAGCTGAAAATTCTTGCCGTGCATGGCGGCGGCTATCTCGGCGCCTATTCCGGCCGCATCGATCACGCCTGGGGCGCGCGCTCCGACAGCCATGGCGCGCTGCCGAACCTGCCGACGAGCTATCTCAAGCGCATCTATGTCGATACCGTCGTATTCACGCCGAACCAGCTGGCCGAGCTGGTACGGGTGTTCGGTGCCGATCACGTGCTGCTCGGCACCGACTATCCCTACGACATGGCCGAATACGATCCGCTCGGCCATATCGCTGCGGCCGAAGGCTTCGATGCAACGACGGTTGCGGCGCTGGCCGGCGGCAACACCAAGAAGCTGTTAGGACTGTGATTTAGGTGGCTTATGACTCTGGAGCCGCTGCTGCAGGCCAGTCCTGCGATCCAGATCCATGCTTTCGCCGCCATGACGGCCTTCGCGCTCGGCTTCGTACAGCTCTCCGCGCCCAAGGGCACGCTGCCGCATCGCGCGCTCGGCTGGATCTGGATCGCGCTGATGCTGG
Organism: Xanthobacteraceae bacterium; assembly: GCA_049677525.1. Lineage (GTDB taxonomy): Bacteria > Pseudomonadota > Alphaproteobacteria > Rhizobiales > Xanthobacteraceae > BOG-931. The sequence continues at coordinate 7,398 of JBAUCK010000436.1, read as the reverse complement.
TCGTCAGCATCAGCGCGTTCTTCATCCATCAATTGCGGATGTGGGGCGAGTGGTCGCCAATCCATCTTTTGGCGATCTACACGCTGCTCATGCTGCCGGTTGCGGTGCTGGCTGCGCACCGGCATCAGGTGCCGCGTCATCGCCGGGCGATGATGGTCTCTTCGTCGGCGCGCTGGTGATCGCCGGGCTGTTCACGTTGTGGCCCGGCCGCATCATGTATGCCGTGGTGTTCGGCTCAGGTTAAGTCGGGCTATTCCTTCGCGGGAACCGTTCTGAGCCAGGCAATCACATCGTTGATGTCCGCGTCGGCCATTTTGGCGTAATAACCGAAACCCATCGGCGGCTTGAGATGGTTGCCGTCCTTGTCGACGCCCTGAGTTACGGCGCGTTTGATGTCGGCATCGGTCCAATCGCCGATGCCTTTCGCCTTGCTCGATGTGATATTGCGCGAAACCGACACGCCCCAGGGACCTTTGAATTCCATTCCGCCTTTGCCGGCGTCGTTGGCGAAGTCATGGTGCCCCTTGGTCATCGGCGTATGGCACTCCATGCAGTGACCGATCGTGGCGAGGTAGAAGCCCTTTTTGAGCGGGTCCTTCATCATGGCCTCGGTGTAGGGGTGCTCGGAGCCGGGGAAGATTTGCGCCGGGCGGCCATGCGGTAGATCGGATCCGGGACCTTGTTGCTGACCGGCTTGACCGTTCGTAGGTAGGCAACGATCGCATCCATGACGGCGTCGGTGATGATGCCATAGAAGCCGACCGGCATGACCGAGGCAATGGGAACACCGTTCGGGCGCACGCCGGTACGCAGCAGCTTTTTGATGTCGGCATCGCTCCACGTACCGATGCCCGTCTCTTTATCTTCCGTGATGTTTGACGGTGTTACCGTGAAGGGCGGCAGGTCAAACGGAGGTCCACCGGTAAACTCTTTGCCGGCGACCGCGCTTGCGGCGGCCCCTTCGGCGAGTGGCAATTGCCACAGGTCATGATGGTGTTGACCAGATAGTCCCCGCGTTTCACCAGGTCAGATTGCGCGTTGGCAGTGTTCATCAGTCTCGCGCCGAGTGCCAGCGCGATCAGTCCCACACGGATCTTTCCAGTCCCCCAATCCCGAATCGTCGATTCACCGGGCGCGACCATACAGGTGCGCCGCTGGCATTAAAATGACAAAGGAAGGGAGACTACCGCCGTGGCATTTTGGCCTTGCCGGGCTTGAGCCGGTGCACCGTGGCGGCGAGGCCGGCGCTGCGCCGCAGCGCTTCTTTCAGGTTTGCCGGACGGCCGTGCTTCTTCAGCAGATCGCGGAAGGCTTCGTCGGCGAGCTCCTGGAAGGCCTTCATCTGGTCATGCGCCAGCAAGTCGAGTTGCTGCCAGGTCTCGTCGTCGAATTGCACGCGCTTGCCCGGCATCAACCCGCCCGTTTATGCCGGGTACCGGACCGGGTCGCCTTTTTTGGCGTGGCTGCATTGGCGCGCGCCGGGGCGCGCCGCGCGCCGCCGCTCTTGCCCGTGCCGCTTTTGCCGGCGCCTTTGCCGCCGTCCGTCTTTACGCTCTGGCGCAGCGCATCCATGAGATTGATGACGTTCGACGGCGCGCTCTCCTTCGCCCGCTCGATCTTTTCGCCCTTCTGCTTCTTGCGCAAAAGCTCCTTCAGCGCGTCCTCGTAGTGATCCTTGAACGCTGCCGGCTTGAAATGGCCGGCTTTGGTGCCGACGATATGGACGGCGAGATCGAGCATGTCTTTTGGGATTTTTTCGTCTTCGATCGTGTCGAAATATTCGTCCTCGGCGCGCACCTCATAAGGGTAGCGCAGCGTCATGCCCATCATGCCCTTGCCGCGCGCTTCGAGCGCGATGATGTGCTCGCGCGAGGTGAACACGATCTTGGCCAGAGCCACCCTGCCTTCCTTGCGGATCGCCTCGCGGATTACGGCGAAGGCCTGCTGGCCGACATCGCCGTCCGGCACGATGTAATACGGATCGCGGAGATAGAGCTCGTCGATCTCGTTCTTCGGCACGAATTCGTCGATGTCGATGATGCGCTTGCTCTCGATGGCGACCGCTTCCAATTCTTCGGGCGCGAGCTCGAGATATTCGCCTTTGTCGACCTCGTAGCCTTTGACGATGTCGCTATTGGTCACTTCGTCGCCGGTCTCGGCATCGACTTTCTTGTAGCGGATGCGGTTGCCGGTTTCCTTGTTGATCTGGTGGAAGCTGATCTTCTCGCGTTCGGATGTCGCCGGGTACAGCGCGATCGGGCACGAGACCAAAGAGAGTTTCAGATAGCCTTTCCAATACGGACGCGGGGCCACGGAACTACTCCATATACTGGGGAACTTGCTTGAGGGCCTTTGGTGTCAACCCTAGCAGGGAACCGGGGTTCCACAAGCGCTCCCGTTTCTCCTTTGTTCTTTCCGGGGTCGCGCTTACACTTTCACGGTTAAAGCGATTCGCGCCTGGAACTCTTCAGGCGAAACTCATGGCGCGGAACTCATTGGCGAGTGGACATATGCCGGCAACCGCAGCGCTCAAAACAGCCCCGCAATTCGAGACAGAACCGCAGCCCAAAGAAGCGCCGCAGTTCAGAGCGGCGCCGCAGCCGACGCGGCTGTTTCACGCCAGGATGCTGGTGACGCGGGTGGAAGAATGGTGTGTCGAGGCGGAAACGCCGGAAGAAGCCCGCGCATTGCTGGCCTCGGGTGCGGGTCACCGCTGTACGCCCGGCGACAGCGTTCAGGTTGAACTCGAGAGCTTGCTTGAGGACTAGGCGCGCGTCCGCAATATCATCTCCTACACCTGCGCGTTCCTGCCGGCGCCGAATCCGGCAGCGGCTTGCAGGAACAAGCATGCCGCGAGCGCGATCAGCGGCACGGTCCAGCCGTGGGCGAGGTCGTGGAGAAATCCGAAAGCGATGGGACCGAGCGCGGCGATGAAATAACCGACCGATTGCGCCATCAGCGATAGCGCAGCGGTCTGGCGGTGGTCGCGGGTGCGCAGTCCGATGAACGTGAGCGCGAGGATGAGAGTCGGTCCGGTGCCGACTCCGATCAGAACCATCCAGAGCAGGGCTGCAGCCGGCGCGGTGAGTTGTCCGAAGATCGCGACAACGACGATAAGCGGCGTCGCCACGGCAAGGAAGCGCTGATCGCGTCCGCGCCGGATCAAGGCCGGCATGACCAGCGTGGTGGCGAGCGCGACGATTTGGAACAAAGTGACGATCCAGCCCGCCGTTCCCGGCGCGTAGCCGGCGTCGCGCAGCACCGACGGAAACCAGCCGACGACGATATAGAACATCAGGCTCTGCAGCCCCATGAAAGCCGTCACTTGCCAGGCCAGCGCGGAACGCCAAATCGGAATGGATGGCGTGGTGTCGCTATCCCTATGCTTTTCAGCGCCGGCCGAACGCAGGCGCGCGGCGAAGAGCAGAACAGCCAGCGCCGCAGGTACAGCCCAGAACGCCAGCGCGCTCTGCCAGCCGCCAGGCAGAATACGCGCGAGCGGAACGGAAACGCCGGACGCGATCGCCGCGGTCAGCGCTAGCACGACCGCATAGGCCGTCGTGACCTCGCCGACGCGATCCGGGAAGTCGCGTTTGATCAGGCTGGGAACCAGCACATTGCCGACCGCGATGCCGGCGCCGAGCAGGAGTGTGCCGCCGAACAGATCGGCGCTGCTGCCGACCGAGCGGACGACAATTCCGGCGACCAGAATCAGCATGGCCGCGAGCAGCGCCCGCTCGATGCCGATCCGGTTGCCGAAATGGGCGAGCGGCGAGAACGCCGCGAAGGCGAAGAGCGGCAGGCTGTTGAGCAGCCCGGCGGCGGTTGCCGACAGACCCAGATCCTGCCGGATCGTCTCGATCAGCGGCCCGACGCCGGTCAGCGCCGGTCTCAGATTGGCGGCGATCACCAGAAGCGCCACGAGCAAAGCCGCGGCGCTCCGTCCTTTGCGCACCTGAACTGTCGGAGGTGAATCAGTGTACAGCATGACTGCCCAGGTCCGGCGTGGGAAGCGGTGCCAGGTGCCGCAGCTTGTCCGGATTGCGCATCACGTAAATCGCGGCGATCTTGCCGTCTTGGATTTGCAGCGCCGTGGTTTGCAATATGTCGCCCTGCTCGACGGTGACAAAGCCGGGCAGGCCGTTGATGAAGCCGTAACGTACGATGCGTGACATGTCCTTGGCAAAGATCGGCGCCAGCGCGGCATGGGCCTGCAGGACATTGTCGCGCCCGACGATCGGTTGCAGCGCCGCGCGCGCTTTGCCGCCGCCATCGGCATAGGCCGTCACATCGGCGGCGAGCAGCGACTGCAATTGTTGCATGTGACCGCCGCGCGACGCCGCGAAGAACGCGCTGGCGATCTGCAGCCCGCGCTCCTTGGGCAATTGAAAGCGCGTGCGCGTGGCGCGGACATGATCGCGCGCGCGGCTCGCAAGCTGGCGGCACGCTGCAGGCTCCCGGCCGATCGTGCCGGATATCTCTTCGAAACCGAGGCCGAACACGTCGTGAAGCAGAAAGGCGGCGCGCTCGAGCGGCGACAGCCGTTCGAGCGCCAGCATCAGCGGCAGGGTGACGTCGTCGATCTCGTCCTCCGCGGTCTCGACGACCGGCTCCGGCAGCCACGGCCCGATATAGGTCTCGCGCCGGTGGCGAGCCGATTTCAGGTGATCGAGACAAAGGCGGGTCACGATGCGGCGCAGGAACGCTTCCGGTTTGCGCACCGCGTCGCGGTCGGCATCGAGCCAGCGCAGAAACGCCTCCTGCACCATGTCCTCCGCGTCCGCGACCGATCCCAGCATCCGATAGGCGATGCGGATCAATCTTGGACGCAGCGGATCGAAGGTGGCGGCGGCGTCCTGGTTGGAGCTTGCCGTCATCACGCGGCCTGCCGAAGCGTGACCGGATGCACGCCGCGGAAGCCGACCTGGAGCCGGTCCCAGCCGTTGATCGTAACGATCACCAAGGTGAGATTCACCTGCTCCTCCGCGGTGAATACCGCCTGCAGCGCGCGGTAAGCATGATCCGGCGCGTGGGTCTCCGCTACCCGCGTCAGGGCCTCGGTCCATTCAAGAGCCGCGCGTTCGCGTGCGCTGTAGAGCGGCGATTCGCGCCAGGCATCGAGCAAATAGAGGCGCTCTTCAGTCTCGCCATGCTCGCGCGCGCTTACGGTGTGCATGTGCAGGCAAGACTGGCAGCCATTAATTTGCGAGGCGCGGATTTTCACCAATTCCATCAGGCTGTCCTCCAGACCGCATTGCAGGACAGCTTTGCCGTAGTCGAGCTGCATGGCTGCCGGCGCAGCGGCGAAAGGGTTCAGTCTCGGTTCCATCGTCATCTCCTTTGTGAGGCTTGTTCGCATGGACAAGACGAGATGGACTGGGCCGGATGTGACATGCCGGTGCAGTTTTTTGCCGGCGCATTTTTTGCCGAATGTTTAAGCTTCGTGAGATCCGGCGGGAGAAACCGCAATTCCCTCTAGACCAAATACGAAGCCGCAATGGCTTACTATAGCTATGGGTCACAATAATCGGCCTGCGTCGTTATAGTGGGATGACCGGGCGGTTCCACCGTCGCAAATTGGACATTTGCCGGTGGGCTGCAGTTAAGCGGCGGCGAAGAGCCGCCAAATTGGCCGCGAATGGCCGTAAAGGGCTGTGAAGGGCCGATTGAAACGGCATTTCTGGTGCGTTCATGACGGCGTTTGATGCCCCCGATCGCATCCGCGGGGCTGTACAATTTCTCGGCCGGGAGACGGCCTATTGGCGTCTGCGCATCAAGGGCGCGTCGCTCTTGATGTTCACGCTCGGTCTCTATCGCTTCTGGTTCGCCACCGATGTGCGCCGCTTCTTGTGGTCGAATACCGAGATCAAAGGCGACACGCTCGAATATACCGGTCTTGCCACCGAGCTTCTGGTCGGCTTTCTGTTCGCCGTCGCTATCCTCGTACCGCTCTATACTGTCTTCGCTATTGGGGCGTTGGAATTCAGCCCGCGCGCGCCGGTATCGGTCGCCGCCGGTATCGTCTTGATTACGCTCTTGGCCGAATTCGCGCTTTATCGCGCGCGGCGCTACCGGCTCACGCGCACGGTGTTCCGCGGCGTGCAGTTCGAACAGCGCGGCGCGGCGTGGCGCTATGCACTCTACGCGGTCTTGTGGTGGTGCGCCGCGATTGTCACGCTCGGGCTCGTTTATCCTTGGGCGCAGGCAAGCCTGCAGCGCTTCAAGATGAGCCATACTTGTTACGGCGATCTCGAAGGCTCGTTCGCCGGCAAAGGCGGAACGCAATTCCTGTACGGCCTGCCGATCTGGCTTGCGGTGGTCGGGCCAATCTTGTTTGCCTTTTTCTTCCTCGGCACGCTGATCGATTGGAACACGCTCGACGTTGCCATGGCGCAAGGCGACCAGGCGACGCTCGCCTTCATTGAAGCAAGCCCCGGTTTTCGCGCTGCTGTCGGCACCGCTTTCCTCTGCATCGCCATCGCGGCGATCGCCGCGATCTTGCTTTATCCGCTGTTCCAGGCGGTGAGTGCGCTGGTGGATTTCCGGATTGCGCTTCGGCGACCTTGCCGTGACGTCGCGGCTCAAGACCGGCCAAGTCTATCGCGTCTATCTGCGGTTCGTTCTTTATATCTTGCTGCTGATACTGCTCACGGCGGTGGCGGGGGTATCTGCCTGTTCGCCGTATCGGAGCTCGTCGGCCCGCGCCACGATTCAAGGCTCGCCGATTTGCTGGCGACGATCATCACGATTGGGCTTTACGTCGTAATTGCGCTTGGCGCGTCGACCGTGCATCAGGTCGTGGTGACATTCGCGCTGTGGCGGCTTGGCCTGCAGACCGCCGAGCTCAGCGGCGCCGATGCGCTCAACTCGGTGCGCGCGGCCGGGCTGCCGAGCTCGGCGCTCGGCGAGGGCCTCGTCGATGCACTCGGCGTCGGAGGCATTTGATGTGGATCTGGCGCCATGACCATCACGCTCGATACATCGCCGCCGCTGACCCCGGACAGCGCGCCCGCCGCGCCTTGCGGATCGGCGATCTATTTCGACGGCACCTGCAGCGCCCGCCACGACGTGAAGGTCGAAGCGGTCGCCGACGGCCTGCGCATCGTCGCCAAAAGGCCCGCCGGATAATTGCTCGACGAATGGGCCTATGCCGAGCTGCGGCGAATGTCGGCGCCCGACGGCGTGCTGCGGCTGAGCCGCTGCGGCGAGACGCTCTTGGCGCGGCTCGAAATCCGCGACGCCGATCTGATCTGCGCAGTCGAGGATCGCGCCGTCACGCTTGATCGCGGCGGTGTGGGCGAGCGCCGGCTCCGCCGCAAAATCGTGGGGTTGAGTTTTGCCACAAGCGTGTCGCTCTTCATCACGGCGATCTATGACGTGCCCGAGCTCGCCACGCGG
>JBAUCK010000435.1:0-5937 GCA_049677525.1 Xanthobacteraceae bacterium | reverse complement strand
GCTCTTCGAAGCGAGCACAGCTTACGCTGCCGAGCCTATGGCGCCGCGCGATATCAAGGCGGCGTTTTTCAACGGACAACCATTTAGTGCTGCCTCGCCCGCCGGCACAAAATTCAAAATGACTTTCACACCTGATGGTAAGATGACGCGGCAGTCTCTCGCACAACCCGAAAAGACAAACGTGGGCATTTGGAAGCTCAACGCGAAGGGCTTCTGCACGAGTTGGGAACACGCGGGGTCCAACTGCTTCATCATTGTTCCAAGTGGTGACAATAAGTGGTTGGTGCAAAAGACAGCCACAACCATCACGACCACAATCGCAGTGTGGTCGAAGTAATTTTGGCGGCGCGAAATTAAGTCCACTTCGGCTACGCGCTTTCGCGGCTGCTTACTTTCGATACTGTTGAAAAAGGTTTTTCGGGGGGTCGAACAGATTTTTTCCGAGGCGCCGGTGCTCCCGAAAATGATATGGCGGGATAGATAACCAATCTAATTGTCAACCGGTGGCCTGCGCCTCGGCGGCGAGCAGCCGAACTGCTGCAACGCCGGTGCAACGAAAAGTCCCGTCGGCTTATCCGGCCGACTTAAGCCAAGGGATGAGCATTGAAACCCGCTTGCAGTAGTGCCGATATTCGTCGCCGAACAGCTCGGTCAAGTCGCGCTCCTCCAGAAAGATGCCTACCAGGATGTAAGCTGTCGTCACCACCGCAAACAGCACGTGTCCGATCGTCATGACGGGCGCCACCCAGAATGCGATGATGAAGCCAAGATAGATCGGGTGCCGCACGATCTTATAGAGCACTGGCGTCTTGAACCGCACCGCCGGCATCGAGCGGCCGACGAGATTGTTAGCGACTTGATGCAGCCCGAACAGCTCGAAATGGTTGATTAGAAACGTTGAGGTCAGCACCAGCAGCCAGCCAACGAACGACAGGCCAGTGATCACCATCGCGGCTGTTGGTTCGGTGACTTGCCACACCACAGTCGGCATCGGACGCCACTGCCAGAACAGCAGGATAAGGGCGAGACTGGCAAATAGCACATAAGTGCTGCGCTCCACCGATTTCGGAACGAATTGTGTCCACCAAATCTTGAATTGCGGGCGCGCCATTACGCTGTGCTGTACGGCAAACAGCGACATCAGGACGATATTTACGGTGAGCGCTTCCATCGTCGGCACGACGGTACCGCTGTCGATGTTCTTGGGCACCACTAAGCCGGTCACGAAGCCGATGGCGTAAAGGAAGGTCAAGAAGAAAACGATATAAGCTGCAAGACCGTAAATAAATGCCACAATCTTTGCCATTGTCGCCCCTTTCGTTTGTTGTGCTTATTGCCAAACTACCCCACGAAGAACATCGCCGCTGAGGTTTACTAGAAGAAATGTTTGCGCTTGCGCATTGAACGAGAACTGGCGATCACTTGATAGCCGATGTGCCGATAGGCTTTCGACAGTTGCGCGCCGATGCCGCGCGACGCTTCCGGTGACGAACCGCTATTCGATCACCTCATCAGCGATGGCGAGCAGCGTAGTCGGTATTTGCACGCCGAGTGTTTTGGCGGTCGCACGATTGATGACTAATTCAAATTTGCTTGCCTGCTCGACGGGGATGTCACTTGGCTTCGTCCCGCGCAAGATCTTGTCGACTGTGTCGGCGGATCGCCGGAAAAGGTCTACGAAGTTCGGGCCGTAAGACATGAGTCCTCCAGCTACCACATAATCGCGGTAGCTTAAGATGGTCGGCAGCCGCGCGTTGAGCGCAAGCGTGATGATGCGCGTACGGTTAGTGGCGATGAGCGCATCGGATACGATGTAAATTGCATCCACTTTGGCCTGGAGCGCCTCGAAGGTCGTTGGAATGTCCTCGGGCCGCCGGATTTCGAGCGACGCGAAGTCGAGCCCGAGCGTGCGGGCCGCGGCCTTGGTGTCGCTGGCTTCCATCACGGAAATGGCATTGCCAGCGTCGAACATGATTGCTAATCGGCGGACCTCGGGAATAACCCCGCGCAAGAGTTCGATCCGCTTGGCTACGAGATCGGACTGTTGGATCGACATTCCGGTAAGGTTGCCGCCTGGCCGCTCCAAGCTTGGAACCAGGCCGCCGCGGACCGCGTCAATCGCCACCGCGAAGACGATAGGGGTCACCGTGGTCGCCTGCTTTATTACGGCGGCAGCGGCGCCATATGTGACAATGAGGGCAACTTTCTGTCGCAGGAAGTAGGCCGCGATCTCGCTGACACGCTCGGAGCTGCCCTCGGCCCAGCGATACTCGATCGCGATATCATGTCCCTCAGCCCAACCAAGTTCCTGCAAGCGTGTCGCAAAAGCAGCCGTCCACGGAGCCCAGACCGCCGCATCCGCGCCAAGCACCCCGATAGTCAGCGGCTTACCCGACTGTTGCGCGCGGACAGCATAGGGCCACGCAAAAGCTGCGCCACCAAATAGTGTGATGAAATTGCGCCGTTTCATGTCGAGCTCCCCGGCTCTGACAAGGCGTCACTAGACATAGTGCAATAGAAGTAAGCTAGCAAATGCACAACCAATTTTGAGCGACGCCAAATGTTGCTGTTGGGTCATGAGGCGACACGGCGGCTTCAATTCGCGATGTTCGCTTGCTGCGTGCCCGCAAGACCTCCGACGAAATCTTTCAGTCACCCGCCGGCGCTGACCGGCGGCCAGATCCGTGCCGCCCGCGCGCTCATCCGGTGGAGCGCCGAAGAATTGGCGAAGGAAAGCGCGCTTGGTGTCGCCACCATCCGCCGCGCCGAATTGCGCAGCGCAACCAGGCTCACGGCAGCAAACGACCTTGCCGTCCGCCGCGCTCTGGAGGCGGCAGGCGTCGAGTTCATTGATGCAAGTGAAAAGGAGGGCCCGGGGGGGAGGCTAAGAACGAAGTAGGCCGACTCGGGTGACAAATGGCTGTCAGCAGGAGGCAAGCCATCCCAAAAGCGCGAAGACAGTACCGGACATCCGGTACCCATCGACGCGCGAGCATTACGCGACGGTCGTTTACACGCCGAACGCCGCGCGGCTTGTTGGGCAGCATCGGCCTGATCGCCATCCATTCATAATCACTGAGTTCATAGCGCATGATTCGAGGCCCCGGTTGCGGAGCTTGAATCACGGCCACAGGCGCATCATCAACCCGAAATGGCCGCAGCGGGGCCGCTAATACTTCCGCTTCCGGCGGCCCAGCGGACTTCGCCGGATTTACTGCCGATTCGACCCTGTAGCGAATGACCCGAACCGGACTCAGCGGGGTTTTGTTTGAACGGTTTTGCGCGGTCGCGCAGGCTCTTCACTGCTTCGGCTGTATCCGCAATGCGCCGTAAAGCGCACTGGCCATCACGCGTCCATTGGCATCGATCACCGGTTGCGAGTAGAAGCTGTTAAAGCGAGCGCCGCCGAGCACGTAATGAAATTTTGACTTTCCAGTGGCCCAGTCGATGCCCTCCAGGGTCCATTGGTCGTTTCGCGCACCCATCATGTATACGATGCCCGAACCGGTCGAGACAAAGGGCACGCCGTTAATGTCACTGGCGTCGTTGTTGACCCAGGCCGGATGGAGTGTTCGTGTCTTCGGATCCCACTCGAATTTTTGTACTCCCTGCGGTTCATATTCCTTCAGGTACGAGAGATATCCGAGGAACATCTGCTTCGATTGCCGGTCGCCCAGGATCGCGGTGGGCACGTTATGGGGCTCGTTGTTCACCACCAGCATGCCGTATCCGGAAGTCACAACCGACTGCTCAGACTGCGCCGCAGCAAGTTTAGGGTTGCCGAAGTTGGCGGGAAGCTGCCCAGCGATCCGCAGCGACGGCGCGCCGGGTAGCTGCTTCCAGTCAGATGGAATGTCATCGCGCCAGTAGGCCGTCACGTTCATCAGGTTGTCACCGTCTGTGATGACCACCAGCTTGTCGGGATCGTTTCCGAATCCGACCAACGTAGGGGTCGAGCCGCTCCCTCGTCCGAGCGAGTTACGGTATGGCTCGTTCCACGCGCCGTCCTGTTCGCTTGTCGAGAGACGGGAACCGGTCCACACCACTTTGTGGAGGTGCTGCTGGGAGGCGATGTAAATCCCTCCTTTCTCATCGACCGCGAAGCTATTGCGAAGCCATGCCACGCCTTTGGGCTGCCTGGGTATCTCTGCCTCGGCACCCGGCAGGCGGATCGTTTGGACGTCGCTGAAATCGCGCGAAAGCGCCACGACATAGCCGTCTGACGTCGCCAGTACGATATGCCCATCGAATGTCATGTTCATTCCGATGAATTCGCCGGTGATGCTGGCGGGCTGGTCCCACTGTGCTTTCACGACTACGCCCGAGAGCCGATCGCCGGGCGTTGCATCGCCGTAAATCCGGATAAACCCCTTGCCCGCGACGACATACTGATTGTCTTTATCGAGCAGGGTGTAAACGCCAGAAACAGGTGGATATCCGGACTCCTGCACGGCTGCCCACTTCCGATCGAAACTCGACTTCGAGTCGAACACTTTTATGAATTGTTCGTGCGTGAGCACATCAGCATGGTCATTCCCTGGCACGCGGAGGGTAGAAATGATGTCGAACGTGTCGTAGTCGAATTTGGTCATGAACTGGCTGCCGTTCGTCCAGATCACCCGCTTGCCATCCTTGTAGGGACTCGAGATCACGTAGGCGAGATTGAACATCCCGAGATCGTGATACCGCATCTCGTCATCGCCAAGCTGGCGTGTCGGCCCGGTGGGGCCGGCATCTACGGTCGAATCGGTCTGGGCGGAATTTCCATGGCCCATGCTGTACCCGGAATCCGCCAGATAGGGGTTTTTTGGTGGTTGCGTGAGAGGGGCACTGAAAGCTGCTGACGCGGTGAACAGCATTGCAGCAAAAGCAGTGGAGAATTTCATGACGACCCTCCGTTGGGGAATAGCTACGTAGGGGTGTGGGGTGACGGCAAGGTATCACGCGTGGGGCTCACGAGCATAGCGTACCGTCCGCTAGGCCAAAGAGCGTCAGCGTATCCGTGTTGACGGCATCTTATAACGCGACAGTCGTCGACTTTTCCATGCTTGCAGCATCAATCGAACGTTGCAGCTCTAGCCGAGCGGGTGCCTCAGGATGCCGGCGGCAATCCCGATCATGACCTTCATCGCCGCCATCCAGCCTCTGCCGCAGGCTGTTGTAAAACTCAAGAATCTTGCGCCAGAATCTTGAAGCAATTCGTGAATCCATAAATCTGCCGGGCGGAAGGCCTGCGGGAGTCCGTTGTGCCCCGATAGCGGACCAAAGAGACGACATACCCGAAGATTTGCCCCTTATTTCTGCACGAGCAAACCTCTGTGCCGCGAAGACGGCGGAGCCCGGTAATGTCCAACAAGCTTTTATTAATGAATACGGGGCTCGGATTCATGAACAAGAAGCCGAGTTGCTCCGCGGTCTAGGAATAAACCCAAGCGAACCGAACGTTTGGCGCAAGGCGATTCGGCGACTTGCCATGTACGACCGGGGCCTCGGACAGATCAGTTGGCCGCCACGACGTCCCACTAATAGGAATGCCACCCGCTGGACGACGAACACAACCTCAATCTGCTGCGAGAGGTGACCATCCTCAAGGGGAGTGGTCATTGGATTTTTACCAGTGTCCCATATTGGGAGGTGCATCGACAGACTTCAGAACGGAGGTCGGATCGAAACGGCTATTCCTTGCGAAATCGCCGAACACCACGGTGACATGAGCCGGGAAAAGTTGGGTGCACTCAAAGGCCACGAGATTGCACGCGTGGCGGCCAACTCCAGGCTGCACCGCTGATGTCCGAACCTCCGCCGTCACTGGTGACCGCCCCCCGTCACAACAGTGCCCTCCTTATGACGCCGTCACGCGTAGCAGCAACTGCTGGCCAAAAGGGGTGGGTATAACGAGAGGGACCGCGGGACGCGTCACACACCCGCTTGTGACCG
>JBAUCK010000434.1:0-13316 GCA_049677525.1 Xanthobacteraceae bacterium | reverse complement strand
CGACAATGCTGGCCAGCAAGGCTTCCGCGTGAGCGCGGGGGCATCTCAACCTAACCCAACCACACGGACATCCCCATGACTTCGATCACGCCGTTCCTCTGGTTCGACAACAATGTGCCCGAGGCTGTCGCCTTCTACAAATCGGTGTTTCCCAATGCCAAGGTCGAAACGGTCAACCTGAGCGATCCCGATCGCAAAAAGGCCGATCGTGCCATGCAGGCCATGATGAAGATGCAAAAGATCATCATCGCCGACCTCGACAAGGCATATGCCGGCTGATGACGACGAGGGTGATCGAATGAGGATGCTATTTGCTGCCCGCTTGAGTCTCTTGTTGGCCCATAGCGGACATCGAGACGGCGTCAATCAATTTCCGCTTTCGGGGGCAAGGCAGACATCGACTTCCGAGGTCGAAGGCGGCCGCCGCGGCCGCCCAAAGGTGGCGATAAAGTCCTGAAAATTCGGACTCGATGAACCGATCACGACCCTTAACCCCCGGTAGGGCCCCCGGCTGCGTCGCCTTAAAAGCGATGCCGCCTAGACATCAACAGTCGCGTCGCCGGACCCGCGATGCGCGCGAGCTTGGCCGATGTACGTTGCCTGCAAGCCGCTTTCGATCGTGATATGGAAAATATCTCTTCGCGAGCGTCGATGCCGTGATGCGATTCGGCAGTTGAAAACAAGCGGAAGTACCCCATGAGTTTGCTTCGCAGATTCCTGTCCACGTCTCTTCGCTGGCTGATTGCGGCAATACGCTTTCTGTCCCTGGCGCTACTCATCACATGGGGCACCCTGGCCATCTACTATTCGAACCTGCCGTGGGCCTGGGCACGCCTCGCGCTGGCGGTGGTCTTTGCGGCGTTCGCGGTCTGGGCTCTATGGTTTTCGCGCCGGCGGCACATGCCGGCGGTAGCGGCCGCGCTGTTTCTTGGCGTGATCGCATGGTGGATCGCGATCCCCCCGCACAATGACCGCAACTGGCGAGCCGAAGTCGCGGTGATGCCGCGAGCCGTCATCGACGGCGACCGCGTGCGCATCTCCGGCGTGCGCAACTTCGACTACCGCAACCGGAATGATTTCACCGTCCGCTACGAGGAGCGCGAGGTATCGCTGTCGCATTTGGTCGCGCTCGATTTCTACGTGTCGTATTTTACCGAAGGGCCGGTCGGGCACACCTTCGTGAGCTTTATTTTCGACAATGCACCGCCGCTGTGCATCTCGATCGAGACGCGGCCGGAGGTCGGCGAAGGCTTTGCGCCGGTTGCCTCCATGTTCAAGCAATTCGAATTGATTTACGTGGTCGGTGACGAGCGCGACCTTGTCGGTGTGCGGGTCAATCACCGGCGGGAGCCGGTGTATCTCTATCGCCTCAACACCTCGGCCGACGACGCACGACGGCTGCTGCTGATTTATCTTGCGCGGATCAACGAACTTGCCGATCACCCGGAATTCTACAACCTGCTGACCAACAGCTGCACGATCAACATCATACGTTACGCCAACGCCGCCGGAAGAACTGGCCGGCTCGACATTCGCCATATCCTCAACGGTCTGATCGATGGTTATCTCTATTATTCGGGCCGGATGAACTCGACGCTGCCGTTTGACGAACTGCGGCGACGCTCCCTGATTAACGAGGCCGCGCACGCCGCCGATGGCGCATCCGATTTCTCGGAGCGCATTCGCGCATCCTTGCCAACAATGCCTCACTGAGCCTTCCGGCAGCACTCGTCACGGCATTGCGGAACCATCCACTCATTATCTGAGCGATAACGGGCCACCGCCGCAGCCGACTTTACCCGCCGTGCGCCACGCCATTCTCGAACTCATCGCTCGACCACCGCCGCGGCGATGTCCGCATTGCCGAAAATGGATTCACAACCAGCCGCGTGAGTAATCTGCCAAAGTAGTGCTAGGGTCTGGACTCGGCCATGCGAGCCTTAAAGAAATCGTTCGCTATACAGCGACAGCAGATCGAAAGCGGTTGGCCGCGTCGGCGATGGCTAAGGTGAAAAGTAGAACATCCAGTGGCTAACCAGACGCAGAGTTAGCCAATCAGAGGAGAAACGAATGTTAGATCAATGACGAATTCTGCGAGTGGCTCCCCCGGGCCGGATTCGAACCAGCGACCAACCAGCTAACAGCCGCCATTCTCATAAGGGTGCTAATCCGGGTGTTAAAACGATAATAAAACAAAATATATAGCGATTTCAGTGAGGTATGGCGGAGAGGGGGGGATTCGAACCCCCGATACGGTTGCCCGTATGCCGCATTTCGAGTGCGGTGCATTCAACCACTCTGCCACCTCTCCGGACGGCGCAAACAGGCTTAAGCGGGTGGCGCAGTATCTAGCGGCGGAGTCGGCGCGAGACAAGAGCGCGTGGATGCTGTGTAGCGCAATGCTTTTTGCGGAATGCGGCGAGCGAGCGGGTCGTAATCGCTTTCCGTATCAATAAGATAGCGCATCAAAACGCGTGGATCGTAACGCCTCTTTGCGCGTTGTTCTGCGGCACGGAGGGTTGTCCCGTGGTTGCGATGACCGGATCAGGGCGAGACCCTTCCCGCCACCGGCGTCGGGTGCCTTCATGGCATTTAACCGGCGCGCTTTCAGTTGCGTCGAGCCTTCTTTTGCTTGCCGTCGGTCCGGCGCGGGCTGCTGCGGTCGGCGGCCAAGCGCCGGTCTCGGCTTCCGAAACCATATTTGTCGTCGAGATTGGGCTGTTGCTCCTCGTCGGCCGGATCATGGGCGAGGCAGCGCAGCGGATCGGACAGCCGGCGGTCATGGGCCAGCTCATCGGCGGCTTGCTGCTCGGGCCATCGGTCTTCGGCGCGATCTGGCCGGGCGCTCAGCACGCGGTGTTTCCCGACTCCGGCACCCAGAAGAGCATGATCGATGCCGTGTCGCAGCTCGGCGTATTGATGCTTCTGCTGCTGACCGGCATGGAAACCGATCTGCAATTGGTACGCCGGGTCGGCCGTGCCGCGATAACGGTCGCGATTGCTGGTGTTGCGGTGCCCTTCGCCTGCGGCTTCGCGCTCGGCGAGATGTTGCCGGTGGCCATCTTGCCGAAACCCGAGGCGCGGCTCGTCACCGCGATCTTTATCGGCACGGCACTGTCCATCTCCTCGGTGAAAATCGTCGCGATGGTCGTGCGCGAGGTGAATTTCATGCGCCGCGACCTTGGCCAGATCATTGTCGCTTCCGCTATTCTCGAGGACACGATCGGCTGGGTCATCATCGCGGTCGCATTCGGTCTGGCGTCAGCGGGTACAGTCGATCTGTGGTCGCTCGCCCGCGCGGTGGTCGGCACCGCTCTGTTCATGGTCGCAAGCTTTACGATCGGGCGGCACGTGGTGTTCCGCGTGATCCGGTGGACAAACGACAATTTTCAGAGCGAATTTCCGGTCGTCACCGCTACTTTGATCGTGATGTGCGTGATGGCGCTGATAACGCAGCTGCTCGGCGTGAATACCGTGCTTGGCGCTTTCGTTGCCGGTGTCCTGGTCGGCGAATCGCCGATCCTGACAAAACATATCGACGAGCAGATCCGTGGTCTCATTGTCGCGCTGTTCATGCCAGTATTTTTTGCACTGTCCGGGTTGCACGCTGACATCACGATATTGCGCAACCCGAATCTGGCGTTGCTCGCCTTGGGCCTTATCGCCATCGCCAGCATCGGAAAATTCTCCGGCGCATTTCTCGGCGGCAAAATCAGCGGGTTGACGCGAGAGGAATCGCTGGCCCTTGGCTGCGCCATGAATGCGCGCGGATCGACCGAGGTCATCGTTGCTTCCATCGGCCTATCCATGGGCGTTCTTAGCCAGGATCTGTTCACGCTCATTGTCACGATGGCGGTCGTCACCACGATGGCAATGCCGACAATGCTGCGCTGGGCACTCAACCGATTGCCACTACGAAAAAAGGAGCGGTCGCGCCTCGAACGCGAGGAACTCGATGCCAGAGGCTTTGTGACCAATCTCGAGCGGCTGCTTCTCGCCGCAGACGACAGTGCCAACGGCAGACTTGCGGCGCGGTTGACCGGCGTCATAGCCGGTTCAGGCGAAAAACCGACCACCATTCTCGATCTAACCGAAGGCAACGGAAAAGCGGCCAACGGCAAGCTGGAACGGCCGCCGGAAAAAGCTCGATCTGAAAACGGAATCGAAGGAAAGAACGCACTCAGACCCGTGACCGGTACTCATTCCGAACGTGGGGTGAGAACCGCCGCCGAGGCGGCGACGACGCTCGAAGCCCATCCGGACGAAGAAAAGCCCGGCACCGTCGATATCGTGACCCGGCAGCTCAAGGCGATCACTCCGGAGGCCGTCGCCGGCGAAGCGCGCAAGGGCTACGATTTTCTGGTTGTCGGAATGGACAAGACCCATGATCCCAAAGGCGGATTCAGCAAGGACGTTTCGCTCATCACCCGGGGCTTCGAGGGCCCGCTTGCGATCGTCGACGGTCATCGCGCGCGCGGCGAACAGAAGGCCGAGCGCTACGACAGAATTCTCATTCCGGTGAATGGAACGGACGTGTCGCGGCGCGCCGTGGAGGTTGCCCTCGCTCTGGCGCGCGCCGACGATGCGCGGGTCACCGCGCTTTACGTCACACGGGCCAACGCGAATGGCGCCGGACGCAAGCGTGCGCAAGCGAATAGGCGCAGTGAGCTTGCGGTCCTCGAGGACATCAGCGCGCTGGCGGATCGCTATGAGGTTCACCTGCGTAGTACGACGCGGGTGAATATGGCGCCCGACGAGGCCATTTTACAGGAAGCTAAACGCGGTTACGATCTGATCGTGCTCGGCGTTAGCCGCCGCCCCGGCGATGCGCTGTTTTTCGGCAATACCGCTGCGGCGATTCTCGATCGCTCGGAGACGTCAAACCTCTTCGTCGCGAGTTAAGACCGGAAGTGCAAACGCGGAACGAGATATTATGTCGATCATTCCTCTTCTTGCGCAGTCCGCCTTCGAGCCGGAAACGATCGAGACCCTGGTCTCGGTGTTCGAAAACGCCTGGCAGAAGGTCGAGCAGTCGGGAAGCAAGCTCGCTTCGCCGCGTTACAAGCGCGCGGCGCAGGAGATTCTCGCCAAGCGGATTATCGAGATGGCGCAGCGCGGCGAACGCAATGCGGCGGAACTCGCCGACGACGCCGTGGCCTTCTTGGAACGATCTTATGCTTGAGATGAGAAGCTAGTCGGCGTAGCCAAGGAAGCGCGACTCGAAGTTAGAATTTTGCTGATAAGCGACACGCCGGCTGCGCTCTTGCGCGACCATCTGGCGCCACTGCGCGCGCGAAATCTTGCTCTTCGGACGTGCATCGAAAGCGGTCAATTTTTGCGCCGCGGTTATCTGGCTGGCGACGGCTTGCGGTGGCGTCTTCGTCGGTAGCGCGACTTCACGCTTTTGTGTAGTCGTCGCAACGTGGTTGACAGCTGAATTATCGGCCGGCGCGTTTTTCAGAACCGGCTTTTTTGCATCCGCGAGCATGTCGGATTTCGACGCAGTTGCGCTCACGATCGCTGAGTCATGCTGTGGAATGGCCGCCCCATTAGGTGCGGAAAACACAATAAAAAACGACACAACGAACGCGCCGATGATGCCGGCGACGCAGGTGAGATACGCGAATACGGGTGCCAAAATGTCCATCTACACAAACCGACCCTGACCACCCGCCCGCTTTACAATGTTTCTTCTCAGAATTTCGTTCCAAAAAAGGCGAGGAATAGGTGGCGTTGGTTTGTCGCTCGGTCACCATATCGGGTTCAAAGAACGTCGGCCGGCGGGTCCACCGCCGCGATAGGCGAGTAAAAAGCAAATGCCCGGCATCTATGGGTCGGGCATCGCAGACAGTTTTGTAAATAGTACTAAAAAGCAAACGGGTCCTAAGAAACAAAAAGTCCTAAAAGACCCGGTCGCCCATCTCACATCTGCGAGATGAACTTGGTGTTGAAATAGGCCTGCAATCCTTCGAGGCCGCCTTCGCTGCCATAGCCGGATTCTTTGATGCCGCCGAACGGCGTCTCGGGCGTCGAGATGGCGATGGAGTTCACCCCCACCATGCCCGATTGCAGAGCGTCGCCGATCAAGGTCGCGGTCTGCGCCGAACTGGTGAAGGCGTAAGAAGCAAGTCCATAGGGCAGTGAGTTGGCGCGTTCGACCACTTCGTCGAAAGTCTTGAACCGCACCACCGGCGCTACCGGGCCGAACGGCTCCTCGGTCATGATCTTGGAATTATCGGGCACATCGGTGACGACGGTTGGCTCGAAGAAATAGCCTTGATTGCCCTGGCGATTGCCGCCGGTGACAATCTTGCCGCCGCGGTCTTTGGCGTCGTGCACGAAGCTGTCCATCGTGTCGATACGGCGCGCATTGGCCATCGGCCCCATGGTCATGCCTTTTTCCATGCCGTCGCCGAGCTTGATCGACTTTGCATATTCGGTGAAGCGCGACAGGAAGCGGTCATAGACCGGCTCCTGCACATAAAAGCGGGTCGGCGAGATGCAGACCTGGCCGGCATTGCGGAATTTGAACGCGGCGATCGTCTCGGCGGATTTTTCCGGATCGGCGTCGGCGAAGACGACGACCGGCGAATGGCCGCCGAGTTCCATGGTCGCGCGCTTCATGCCTTTGGCGGCAAGCTGCGCCAGATGCTTGCCCACCGGGATCGAGCCGGTGAAGGAAATCTTGCGCACGTCGTCTTTGGCGATGAGATGTTCGGAAATTTCGGCCGGCACGCCGAATACGAGATTGAGCACGCCAGCGGGCACGCCGGCATCGGCAAAGCAGCGCACCATCTCGACGCAGGCGCCGGGTGTTTCTTCCGATGCTTTGAGGATGAGCGAGCACCCGGCGGCAAGCGCGCCGCCGATCTTGCGGGCGGGCGTCAGCGTCGGAAAATTCCACGGCGTGAACGCGGCGACGACGCCGACCGGCTCCTGCAGCACCATCTGCCGCAAACCCTTGCCGCGGCCCGGCACGATGCGGCCGTAAGCGCGGCGGCCTTCTTCGGCATACCATTCGATAATGTCCGCCGAGGTGATGACTTCGGCACGCGCCTCCGGATAAACCTTGCCCTGTTCCTGGACCAGAATTTTCGCGATCGCATCGTGGCGTTCGCGTATCAGGTCGGCGCCCTTGCGCAGGATCTTGGCGCGGTCGTAAGCAGAAGTGGCGCGCCAGACCAGAAAGCCTTTCTTGGCGGCTTCGAGCGCTTGGTCGAGTTCGGCCACGCTCGCATGCGGCAGGCGAGCGAGCGGCTTCTCGGTTGCCGGATTGATGACGTCCTCGCCGCGGCCATTGCCGCCGGTCCATTTGCCGTCGATGTAAAGCTTGAGATTGGCGTAACTGGTACTCATGGTGGCGTGTCCTCGCTGGCGTCTTAAGGGGATGGGTTCTTGTTAAGGGGATAAGCTCTTGGCGAGTGCATTAGCAGGTTTTGCCCGGCCGTTCACCCCTTGGCGGATGCCAGCAACGCGGAAAGACTTGCAAAAAGAAAGAGGCCCCGACTCGCGCAAGGGCCTCTCAATGGTGCCATCTCGGTGGACGGGACGGTGCCGGGAAAGCTGTCCCGATCCAATTCAAGTTAGTTGGACTTTTCCGAAAACCGGTTCGCGCTTTTTGAGATCATGCTCTACTGAATCGTCTCACCGTGCAGCGCGAGATCGAGACCGTCGCGTTCGACTTCTTCGGCGACGCGCAGACCGATCGCCAGGTCGACGACCTTCAGGATGACCAATGTCACGACGACGTCATAGGCGAAGACGATGCCGACGCCGATGCACTGATTGGCCACCTGTCCCCAATTGCCTTCGATGGCGCCGGACGTTCCGCCGTATTCGCTGATGGCGAAAATGCCGGTCAGGATCGCGCCCGCCGCGCCGCCGACGGCGTGCACGCCGAAGGTGTCGAGCGCGTCGTCATAGCCGAACGTGTGCTTGAGCCCGGTGCAGCCCCAGTAGCAGATGAAGCCAGCAGCAATGCCGATGGCGAATGAGCCCATCGGCCCGACGAAGCCTGAGGCCGGCGTGATCGCGACGAGCCCCGCGACCGCACCTGAGCAGATGCCGAGAACCGTCGGCTTGCCGCGCATCATCCATTCGAGCAGCATCCAGGTGAAGCCCGCCGTCGCGGTGGCAGTGTGCGTCACCAGCATGGCCATGCCGGCCTGCATTCCCGCGCTCACCGCCGAGCCAGCATTGAAGCCGAACCAGCCGACCCACAGCAGCGAGGCGCCGATCATGGTCAGCACCACGTTGTGCGGTGGGCCGCTCTCTTTGCGCTTGCCGAGCATCAGGGCGGCCATCAGGCCGGCGGTGCCGGAATTGACATGCACCACCGTGCCGCCGGCGAAGTCCAGCACCTTGACCCAGGCGTTGCTGTTGCCGGAGTTGAGGAAGCCGTCGGGTCCCCACACCCAATGCGCGACCGGCGAATAGACGAAGATCGCCCACAGCCCGATGAACCACAGCATTGCCGAGAACTTCATGCGCTCGGCGAAGGATCCCGCGATCAGCGCCGCGGTGATGATCGCAAAGGTCAGCTGGAACATCGAATAGACGGATTCCGGAATCGTCGGCGCCAAGGGATTTGGATTGCCGATGCCGTTGGCGAAATCGCTCAGGATTCCTTGCAGTCCGGCACGATCGAAACCGCCGATGAACGCCGAGCCGGCACGGAAGGCGATGCTGTAGGTGAATAACAGCCAGAGCACGCTGATCAGACAGGTGATAGCGAAGCTCGTCATCACCGTGTCGCCGACATTCTTCTTGCGCACCATGCCGCCATAGAACAGCGCGAGACCGGGAATGGTCATCATCAGCACGATGGCCATCGAGGTCAGCATCCAGGCGGTGTCGCCGGAATTGGGTGTGCACTTTTCCAGAACCGTGGCGCTGCAGGCCGGCGCTGCGGTGTCGGCAGGGGCCGCGGCCGGGGCCGCGCTCGGCGTCTGCGCGTAGGAGGATTGATAGGTCGGCAGGCTGAGCATGATCCCAAGCAGGATCGCGCCTGCACAGGCAATCAGTCCCGCACGGGAGAATCTCTTCAACGACATCGCTTCAACTCCTGTCCCTGATGCTGCTTCTGGCTGCGTTTCTCAAAGCGCTGCGGCGTCGGTTTCGCCGGTGCGGATACGCACGGCGTGATCGAGACCGAAGACGAAAATCTTGCCGTCGCCGATCTGACCGGTCTTTGCCGCGGCGCTGATCGTGTCGATCACCCGGTCCACTTGATTGGACGGGACCGCGATTTCGATCTTGATCTTGGGCAGAAAGCTCACGGCGTATTCGGCGCCGCGATAGATTTCCGTGTGGCCCTTTTGCCGGCCGTAGCCCTTCACTTCGGTGACGGTCAGTCCTTGAACGCCGATTTTGGTCAGAGCGTCGCGAACCTCATCGAGCTTGAACGGCTTGATGATCGCCATGACGATTTTCATTGATCTGTTCTCCCCGTCGACTGTGCGGTGACCGCGGTGGAATGTGCCCCCCGTCGCGGCACCGCCGCGCGTGGGGTAATCAAGGGGCGTGCCAAATGGACCTCCGAGCGGAGGAAGGGCCCGGATTCAGCGTCAAGTCAGGCCTTGAACGCCTCGGTGAAACCGGTCCGACGTGGAGCCTTTTCCAATTCGAGCCGCGCAGAGTGACGCACCCCATCGGCTGCCGCCTAATTATCAGACGAGTTGCATAATAATTAAGCCAACTGTTGCCGCAGCAAAATAATCGCCAGCGGAGTGCGCCCAAAAAAGCGTCTAAGAGCATGATCCCGAAAAGTGGATGCCGGTTTCGGATAAGCTCATGCTCAAAGGAAATCTTTGACTGGCGCGAACAACTGGGAGGAAGGCCATGGACATCGGCTTCATCGGTCTCGGCAATATGGGCGGACATATGGTGCGGCGGCTGATCGAAGCCGGGCACAAAGTCATCGTCTATGACACGCGCCAGGAAGCGATCGGCAATCTCACGGCGAAAGGCGCGGTCGCGGCACGCTCGCCGAAGGAAGTCGCCGACGTGGTCGAGACCGTGATGGCGAGCCTGCCGACGCCTGACATCGTGCTCAAAGTGGCAACCGGGCCTGACGGCGTAATCGAAGGCAAAAAGGTGCGCCGTTTCGTCGACCTTTCGACCACCGGCTCGGTCATGGCGCAGCGGATTTTCAAGGAGCTCGGTGCGCACAACATCGTACAGATCGATGCGCCGATATCGGGCGGCGTGATCGGCGCCGAGAAAGGCACGGTCGCGGTGATGACGTCGGGACCGCGCGCCGATGTCGAGACCGTGGAGCCGGCGCTCAAAGTGATCGGCAAGTTCTTCTTCATCGGCGAGAAGCCCGGCGCGGGCCAGACCATGAAGCTCTGCAATAACGTGCTCTCTGCTGCAGGGATGGCGGCGACTTCGGAATCGATCCTCATGGGCGTGAAGGCCGGCCTCGATCCGCGCGTCATGCTCGAAGTGATCAACGTTTCATCGGGCCGCAGCACGGCGACTGAGCAGAAGTTTCCGCAGGTCGTCGTGCCGCGGAAATTCAATCAGGGTTTCACCGCCGGCCTGATGCTCAAGGACGTGAACCTGTTCCTGTCGGAAGCCAAGGCGCTCGGCCTGTCGAGCAGCGTGATCGAGGCCGTGGCCGCGATCTTCAAGCTCACCTGCGACGAGCTCGGCCCCGACAAGGACATGACGCAGATCGTGCAGCCCCTGGAGAAGCGCGCCGGCGTCGA
The DNA here is from genome assembly GCA_049677525.1 of Xanthobacteraceae bacterium. GTDB lineage: Bacteria > Pseudomonadota > Alphaproteobacteria > Rhizobiales > Xanthobacteraceae > BOG-931. The sequence goes on along the minus strand of JBAUCK010000434.1, from coordinate 2,604 downwards.
GATCCGCGCGCCCAACAACTGACACCAGCTCACGCATCGGCGACACGCCGTGAACCGGCCGCGCCCCGCACCACGCCGCGTCGGGCAGCGATTTTTTGCATTTCGCGGCCTCGGCTTTTGATATTTAGCGATATATTCCAGGCACTTAAGTCAAAGTGACTTTCTGTGATACCCGTCACTTCGCCAACCGGCCGAACGCCCTAGCTTCCGACCATCGAATTGGACGTCATCTGGTCGGTCCCCCCCGAAGCCCCCCGATGACCGTGACGTCTGAGGGGTGAAGTAGGTCCCCATCCACCCCCCGATGACCCTCAAGCAGGGGTCAGATAGCCCGCCCAGTCCCCCCTGGGCGGGCTTTTTCTTTGCGGCGCCGCGTGATTTGCCGCCCGACGCCAGGCCGGGCGCAAACATCGCCGAAGATTTTTGGAAAGTTCGTTCGCATTCAAAAGCTTAAGGCGCAGACACCACTTCAATCGCCGCGACATAACAGACCCTCAAGCAAGTAAGGGTCGCGGCAATTGCGCTGCCGCCCTTTCTGCCGCATTGTTGCTTCCGCCGACCCGGGGACCGGTCAAGGCAAACAACGCGACAACAGGCGTCATGCCAGCCACGCGTATCAATCCAAGCCTGCTCTCGGGCTTGCCGGAGCACCTTTCGGCGAACCTGTTCGGCAGCGCGACGCCGAAACAGCTCGGCGCCGAGGAGGTTCTATTCCTCGCCGGTGACGCGGGCGACGGCTGTTATCGCGTCGAAGACGGGCTACTCAAGGTCACGATGGTATCGCGCTCCGGCACCGAGCGCATTCTCGCCTTCCTTGGTCCTGGCGCGATCGTCGGCGAACTGTCGATCATCGACGGCCTGCCGCGCTCGGCATCGGTCGTGGCGGTGCGCGGTTCCGCGCTGTCGTTTTTGAGCCGCGCAGCCTTCGACGACTTCACCAAAAAGCATCCCGAAGTCTACAAATCGCTGGTGACGCTGCTCGCCACCCGTTTGCGCGAAACCGACGCCGTGATCGCTGCCGGGAGCTTCCTGCCGCTGCGCGGCCGCGTCGCCTGTACGCTTCTCGAACTGGCAGAGGATTTCGGCCAGGATGTCGGCTCCGGCCGCATCGTCATCCGCCAGAAGATTGGCCAAAGCGACCTCGCCGCCATGGCCGGGATCGCGCGCGAAAATGTCAGTCGCATTCTCAACGATTGGAAGCGCCGCAAGCTGGTGAGCCGGCTGTCAGGCTATTATTGCCTGGAAGACAAACAGCAATTGCGGAACGAGGCCGAACTCTAACCCCGCGCCGCGCGCGCTTCTCTGCGGCTGCCGCTCTTATCCCTCTTTGGCCTGCCCGCCAGTCCCGCTACAACACCCGCCATGAAAACCAACACGGAAACCCCTCGGCTCGCCGACTTTCGCCGTATCGTCGTCAAGGTCGGCTCCTCCCTGCTGGTGGACGCGCAAGCCGGCAAGCTCAAGGAAGCCTGGCTTGAATCGCTGATCGCCGATCTCGCGGTGCTGCACGGCGGCAAGCGCGACGTGCTGGTCGTGTCTTCAGGCGCCATTGCCCTCGGCCGCACCGTGCTCAAATTGCCGCCGGGCCGGCTCGAGCTCGAGGACAGCCAGGCGGCCGCCGCGGTCGGCCAGATCGCGCTGGCGCACAACTGGACCGAGGCACTGTCGCGGCGCGGCATCACCGCCGGCCAAGTTCTGGTTACGCTCGGCGACACCGAGGAGCGGCGGCGCTATCTCAATGCGCGCGCCACCATCGACCGGCTTCTGCAGTGGCGCGCGGTGCCGGTCGTCAACGAGAACGACACGGTTGCGACCACCGAAATCCGTTATGGCGACAACGACCGTCTCGCCGCGCGCGTCGCCACCATGGTCAGCGCCGATGTGCTGGTGCTGCTCTCCGATGTCGATGGGCTTTACGATGCGCCGCCGGCAACTGTTGCCTCGGCGCGGCATATTCCGCTGGTGGAGCGCATCACGCTGGAGATCGAAGCCATGGCGGGGTCGGCGGGGTCCGACCTCTCGCGCGGCGGGATGCAGACCAAAATCGAAGCCGGCAAGATCGCGACCGGCGCCGGCACTCACATGGTCATCGCCTCAGGGCTCGTTCAACATCCGCTCGATGCCATCAGCAAAGACGCGCGCTGCACCTGGTTCGTCACCGGCGCCAATCCGGTAACGGCGCGGAAAAAATGGATCGCCGGCTCGCTCGAACCCAAAGGCACGTTCGGCATCGATGCCGGCGCCGTCGCGGCACTGCGGCGCGGCAACAGCCTCCTCCCGGTCGGCGTGGTCAAGGTCGAAGGTGAATTCGCGCGCGGCGACGCCGTGGTGATCCGCGGACCCGACGGCGCTGAAATCGGCCGCGGATTGAGCGCCTTCGACGCCGAGGACGCGCAGAAGATCAGAGGCCGCGCGTCCGCGGATATTGATTCAATATTGGGCTTTACCGGCCGGGCCGAGATGATCCACCGCGACGATCTGGTGGTCCGCGAATAGAGCATGATCCCGAAAAGTGGATACCGGTTTTCGGATAAGATCATGTTCCAAGAGAGATCCAGCCGCCCGCTCTCTCATAAGGGGAACCCCGGCCGTTAAAACGGCCGG
>JBAUCK010000433.1:0-1524 GCA_049677525.1 Xanthobacteraceae bacterium | reverse complement strand
TATGGAGCAAACTTTCTCACCGGCTGCCGGGAATTAGGCCTATATACCGGCCGCGTTCTTAAAGGCGAGAAACCGGGCGACCTGCCGGTGCAGCAAGCAACCAAAATCGAACTCTTCATCAACTTGAGGACCGCCAAAGCGCTCGGCATTACCGTACCGCCTTCGATCCTCGCCCTCGCGGACGAACTGATCGAATGAACGGTTGAATGTCTGCTTTTGACCCAAAGCAGACGCGGACCGATGCCTAATGGCATTTTCGGCCTCTCTCAGTGTTCTAATCTGTGCAGACGGCCTTGTTAGATTGGAGGGGGTTCAATGAGACGGCGTGAATTCATCGGCATTCTCGCCGGAACGGCAGCCTCTTGGGCCACGGCGTCGCGCGCAGCAATCAGTAATGCCGACGATTGGGTTCCTCAGTGGCGGGACGGCTGCTTGCGGCAGCCAAAGCGTTCGGGCTGAACGATTAACCCAGCAGAAAGCCAGCTAATCGCTGCCTTGTTGCGGGAACTAGAAAAGCCGTGCTTCCTGGTGCACTGGTGATTCGCCACAGCACCCTTCATGACGGCGCCATACCTCGCCACGCTTAATCCCGAACAGCGCCGCGCCGTTGAGCATGGTGTCGATAATCCGTCGCCGCTCCTCATTATTGCAGGCGCCGGCTCCGGCAAAACCAACACTCTCGCACACCGCGTGGCCCATCTCATCGTCGAGGGCGCCGATCCGCGCCGGATGCTACTTCTGACCTTCTCCCGACGGGCCGCTAGCGAGATGAGCCGAAGGGTAGAGCGCATTGCAGCGAGCGCCCTGCCCGATCAAGCGCGCCTGATCGTCGACGCGTTGAGCTGGTCTGGAACTTTCCATGCAATTGGCGCACGGCTGTTAAGGGAATACGCGGAGCACATCGGTCTCGATCGGGCCTTCACCATCCATGACCGTGAAGATTCTGCCGATTTGATGAACCTTGTGCGCCATGACAACGGCCTGTCGAAAACCGAGGAGCGGTTTCCGGCCAAAAATACCTGCCTTGCGATCTACTCCCGCACGGTCAATTCAGAGTCGCCGCTGGAGGAAGTTCTTGGGGCAAATTTCTCCTGGTGCGCCGGGTGGGAGGCCGAACTGAAGACGCTGTTCGGCGCTTACGTCGAGGCAAAGCAACGGCAGCACGTGCTCGATTACGACGACCTGCTCCTTTACTGGGCGCAGATGATGCAGGTTGAGCATATCGCAGGCGACATGTCCTCGCGCTTCGATCATGTCCTGGTGGATGAGTACCAGGACACCAACCGCCTACAGTCCTCAATCCTGCTCGCCCTCAAGCCTGACGGCAACGGGCTGACGGTCGTCGGCGACGATGCCCAGTCGATTTATTCGTTTCGCGCGGCGACGGTGCGGAATATTCTGGATTTTCCAGGGTACTTTAGTCCGCCAGCCAATATCATCACACTGGACCGCAACTATCGCTCTACACAACCAATCCTCGCCGCAGCCAACGCGGTCATCGATTTAGCTACCGAACGGCATAAG
>JBAUCK010000432.1:0-2089 GCA_049677525.1 Xanthobacteraceae bacterium | reverse complement strand
GGCATCGCCACTATTCGCAAAATGCCACCGCGAACTGGCGCAATTATTGATCCTGACTGCCGAAAGTGAGGAGGATTTCGTTCGTCGCGATATGGCGGCGAAGCAGCAAGCGAACGATTCCTGATTACACCGGCGGGCTAGGCGACGTCCCGATCCAGTTTCTCTTTGCAGTCGTTTTCGGCTGTCGAAACGAGCACCGGAAAAATATCGGCCAAGTTCTCTAACGAGCGGCCTTGCTCTGTGAGGCGCGCGATGTTCCACCATGTCGCCGCCATTTGGCGGAACATCTTTCGCTCTCGGTCAGACTTGGCGGTTTTGGACCATTCAAGGCATTCATCTGCACAGTCGCGGAAGTTCTGCGCCGACGCCATATGGCACCCCATAATGATAGCCTATCACTGGGATTGCACGGTTCTGAAATGATTGTTTGATTAGCTAATATGACGCCAATTTGCGTTTCTTAGCAACTCGATTTCGGCTTTGTCTGAATTTATTTTACACGCACCAGCTTACAATTTGCGCAGAATGCTCTCATGGGCACCGATGTCGGTTGGCGTGCGTGGCGCTTCTTACGGCCTCGCGCGACTCCGATGGTCCAGCGGGCGCACCTGTCGCCGTGCCCCACGACACCAGAGCGTACGAGCTTGATCGTCGCTTCGATCATAAAATTATCGCTTTTCCGACGGCTAAATTCCGCGACCGATAGACACGCGGATGGCGATGCTCAGGGTCAGCGGAAGGTGCTCATTCAAAATTGCTCGCGATCAGATCGTGATCGCGACCTCCTCGGTCTTGATTGTGGGAATTGTTACGCAGTTGCTTGGCCTTTGGGCCCACGCTGCTCCGGGGTTGGAACGGAAATCCCAGCTCGCCACTTCCCCGCCCGCGATATTCGGACCACCAACAGCACAACCCGAGCCGCTCATGCTCCCCTATTCAGCGCTCGAGCCGATTGAGTGGGACGCCCTGAAGGGATGGGCAGCGGATGATCACACCGCGGCCTTTGCTACTTTTCTGAAGAGCTGCCGTGCTCTCGTTCGAACCAGCCCGCGAGACGGCGAAAAACGCCCGATGTACGGTGCACTGACGCAGGTGTGCAGTCGGGCGCTTGCCGCGGGTCAACTCACGGACGATCAGTCGCGGCTGTTCTTCGAGCACAGTTTCCGCCCGCTGCGCATAACGAAGCTAGGTGACAACGCAGGATACTTGACCGGTTACTACGAACCAATCGTGGATGGCTCGCGTTTCCCGACCGGAATTTTTAAGGTCCCAATCTATCGCCGCCCGCCTGATCTGGTGCCGCCCCACGGTACTGGTCCGGGCTTTCCCAACACGGGACAGTCATTGCGGCGAACGGGCAAAGGCACTCTGGTACCCTATTATGATCGTAGCGAGATTCTCGACGGCGCTCTTGACGGAAAACATCTCGAGATCTGTTGGATCCAGAGTCAGACTGATGCTCTTGCGATCCAGATCCAGGGATCAGCGCGCGTGCGCCTTGAAGACGGAGCCATACTACGCATCAACTATGATGGTCATAATGGATATCCGTTTGTGCCGCTCGGCCGCATTCTCGTCCAGCGCAACATCATCCCGCGCGAGGAGATATCGCCGGATCGAGTTCGTGAGTGGATACGCGTCAACCCACAAAGCGCTGAGGAAATATCACGTCTGAATCGATCTCTTATGTTTTTCCGGATAGTCGGACTATCAGATAATCGGCAACCAACTGGCGTCCAGGAGGCTCCGAGCGAGCGCGAGGCGATTGGCGCCCAAGGTATATCGCTTACCCCAGGACGCTCGATCGCTGTCGACAATGCATTACATGTGTACGGCACGCCATTTTTTATCCAGGCCGACCTGCCGATCACTGACGAGAAGCGAAGCGTCAACTTTGGACGCTTGATGATTGCTCAGGACACCGGCTCGGCAATCGTTGGTCCAGCTCGCGCGGATATTTTTTGGGGCGCCGGAGACCGCGCGCGGCAAGTAGCTAGTCACATCCATCATCCGGGCGACTTCGCCATGCTGGTCCCTCGTGAAATCGATCCTATTGCGGCGGGGGCGCGAATGCCGCTTCCGCCGTGGA
>JBAUCK010000431.1:0-14211 GCA_049677525.1 Xanthobacteraceae bacterium | reverse complement strand
GCAATCACCTATGCCCGTGACGGGATACCGGTTAGCCGTTCACTTGCTGATTGGTTAGTGCAAGACGTACCTATTTTGACAAAGTACCCGGCGACTTCCGCTATATTTCTGCCTGGTGGTAGCGTTCCTGTTGAGGGCCAACGTCTAGTTCAAGCTGATCTGGCCCGTTCGCTGCAGGAAATCGCGACCGAGGGTGCGCGCGCCGGGTTCTACGAAGGGGCGCTCGCGGGGCGTATTTGCGGAGCGCTTGAGAAGCAGGGCTCGCCGCTGCGAGCTGACGATTTCGCTACCTATAAGGCGGAGTGGGTTGAGCCGATTACGACCACGTATCGTGGTTACGAAGTATATGAGCTGCCGCCTAATACGCAGGGATTCACTGCGCTTCAGATACTTAATCTCATCGAGGGCTATGATGTAGTTGCCTGGGGCGACGGCACGGCAGACTACTATCACTATATGGCTGAGGCGGTGAAGGTTGCCTTTGCGGATCGGGAGGAATGGCTGACAGACCCGCGTTTTGTCAATATTCCGGTTCAACAACTAATTGATAAGAAATATGCGGAGAAACGCCGTCGCCTAATCGACCCTCTGCGGGCTCAAAATATTGCAGAGGTACCGGCGGGCATTGCCTATCAATATCCGCACGAACGACGCGCGCCCGACGGCGATACATGTTATTTTTGCGCTGCAGATCGAGACGGAATGGTCGTTTCGCTGATTCAATCCATCTATCACGACTTCGGCAGTGCCGTCATTGGCGGCGATACCGGGATCATTTTGCAGAACCGTGGCGCTTTTTTTGCGCTCGATGAGAAACACCCAAATCATTTGCAGCCCGGGAAGCGCACCTTCCATACGCTTATTCCCGGCCTGTTGGCGCGCGATGGAAAGCCCTATCTCGCATTCGGATCGATGGGGGGCGAAGGTCAGCCACAATCGCACGCCGCACTCGCGACCCGAATTATAGATTTCGGTTACGATGTTCAGCAGGCGATTGAGGCGCCGCGCTGGCTGATGGGACGAACCTGGGGCACGCGTTCGCGCAACATGTCGCTTGAAGGAAGAATCCCTGATGGAGTTGTGCGGGAACTAAAGCGACGCGGGCAGCCAGTGCAGATGGTCACGGACTGGAACGACAATATGGGACACGCTCACGCTATCCGTGTCGATTACGAACAAGGACTCCTGGAAGGAGGAGCCGACCCGCGGGGCGACGGTGCCGCATTGGGGTATTGAGGCAAACGTTCGATTACGTCGGGATGTAGCTGTTCGGGGCTGCTTATTTTATTCGGAACGTAACGCTTTAGGCATGCGATCAATCGAACCGTTTTGTTGTTGCCTGGAGAGTCCGAGATACCCATCGGTCGCAATGAGCATAATATGGTGCAAGCCGCATGACCGCGCAAATAATCATTACGTTGTCGATCATCTTTGCGGCGATGGTGCTTTTCGTCTGGAATCGCGTGCCTGCGGCGGTAGTAGCGGTCGGTACATCGCTAGCACTTTACTTCGCAGGCATTTTGACAACGCAAGAAACTCTTGGCGGGTTTGGCGACCCAGTGGTCATTCTGATTGCGGCGCTGCTCGCTATCGCCTCCGGCTTAGAAATAGCTGGGGTAGGCGCCTGGGCGGGCCAACTCCTTATTCGTCACACTGGTAAAAGTGACACGTGGCGTATCGTCGCCATCATGATCGTCGCCGCTATATTTAGCGCATTGATCGGCATGAATGGGGCCGTCGCGGCGATGTTGTCGGTTACGGTGGTGGTCGCTGTCAGAACCGGTGTAGCGCCATCGCGGCTAATGATTCCGCTCGCGTTTGCCTGCCTAGCCGGCTCCAAGCTGACCTTGCTAGGTACTCCTGTTAACGTGATCGCAGCTGCGCAGGCTGACGAAGCTGGAGTGGGCCATATCGGCTTCTTCGAGTGGTCCGTGCTGGGCGTTCCGCTCCTAGCAGGCACAATCCTGATCATCGTCCTGTTCGGGAAGTCATTGCTGCCGGAGAGAAGGGGGCAGTCTATCCCAGCAGATCTGAGCACACACGCGCACACTCTAGTCGAACAATACCGCCTGCAAGATGGCCTGCACCATTTTCGCGTTCGGCAAACATCGGCCTACGTTGGTAAGTCGCGGGCCGAAGTCGACCTCGAGAACTATCCAGGCCTTCACCTTGTCGCTCTGCTAGATGGGGCCAGTGCCACTCCATTGGAACGGGATCAGATCGCTGACGGTGACCGCATACTCGTGCGTGGTAATGCGGAGGCAGCAGGACAGTTTGCAGCAGATATGAATCTTTCAATTCGTGAAGACGATATGACAACTCCCGTCGCCGATGCGCTACTTAACCGCGGCTCGGGCTTGGCTGAGGTCGTTATCCCGACGCGCTCCAAGATGATCGGGCAATCGGTATTCCCAGGGATGACAACAGAACATGCTGATCTCATGGTCCTGGCAATTCAACGAGGCGGTGTTGAAATGCGCCAAGAGGCCGTGACTTTGCGCGCAGGGGATCACCTTTTACTGCAAGGTACTTGGAAAGGTCTGGACCAGTACCTTTCGGATCCGAAGGTGCTCGTTGTCGACGCTCCGGAAGCTTTACAGAAGCAAGCTGTGGCATTGGGACCAGGCGCGCGCGCGGCCGTGGCCATCCTGATCTTGCTTGTGGTCTTATTAAGTTTTGACATCACTCCGGCCCCTATTGCAGCCGTAATTTGTGCGGCCCTCATGCTTGTCACCGGCGTGTTGACGCTTCCGCAATTTTATAAAGGCATCGATTGGAATACATGTATTTTGATCGGAGCGATGATACCGCCCGCAACGGCCATGAGCAAAACCGGTGCAGCTACGCTGATTGGAGATTATGTCGTCAACGCGCTTGGGAGTGGCGGTCCCCATGTTGTGTTGGCAGGAATCTTTTTGGTGACGGCGGTGATCTCCCAATTCATCTCCAACACGTCGGCGGCCCTGGTTATGATGCCAATCGGTCTGGCCACTGCCACCGAGATGGGCGTTTCAGCGCTTCCCATGATGATGGGCGTTGCCATGGGCGCGAGTGCGTCATTCCTGACGCCCTTCGCCAATGGAGTGAGCTTGATGGTCTATGGGCCGGGCGGGTATCGGTTCGGGGATTTTTGGAAAATCGGCCTCCCCGTCACGATCTGGGCGCTGATAGTGACTGTGGTTGTCGTTCCACTTTATTGGAAATTCTGATCAGACCAAATCACATTGGCGAATCTGCCTGGCCTCATGGACAATTCCTCAAAGTAAGTGCCGATGACTTAACATCGCCCAAGCTCCATCGCTTTGCTTGGCTACACAAATTGCCTATAATTTTCGTACAGCCCCTCGGCATTGTGCTGGACTACGAAACAGAACGGTAGAACATGTTGGCGTGGATAGCCTACTCGAACGCTATAGGCCCCCTGTCACGGACCGTATTGTTGGTGTTGGCGGTCCCGGCGCTCCTTGCTGCATGCGGACAGAAATCCGAAACAGCTGCCCCCGAAGCTCGTCCGGTTCGGACGGTGACCGTCGCGAAGCGCGACCTCGGTGAAACCATCACATATACGGGACGCATCGAAGCTGAAAACGAGACGCGTCTTTCGTTTCGCATCGGCGGGCGGATGGTCGAGCGTCGCGCCAATGTCGGGGATCAGGTGCAGCCCGGGCAGGTGATCGCCAAGCTTGAGCCGCGCGATGAATTGAACGCGTTGCGGTCGGCACAGGCAGCTGTTGCTGCGGCGCAGGCGCAATTCAACGAAGCTCAGAGCAATTATGATCGCCAGAGCTTTCTTCTGGCCAGAGATGTTGCCTCGCACGCTCAGTATGAGCGCGCCGAACAGACCCGCAAAACCGCTCAAGCTCAGCTCGATTCCGCGCAAGCACAATTGAGAGTCGTCCAGGATCAGTTGAGCGATACCGAGTTGAAAGCGGATGCCGGAGGCGTGGTGATCGCTACTGCGGCCGAACCCGGCGAAGTGATCCAGGCCGGGCAATTGATCGTCCGCGTGGCGCCGAAGGGCGGGCGCGATGCCGTGTTCGATATTCCGGGTCAAGTGCTGAGGTCGGCGCCGCACGATCCGCTGATCGACGTCAGCCTCACCGACGATCCTACGGTGACCACCGTCGGACGTGTCCGCGAGGTTGCGCCGCAGGCCGATCCGGTCACCAGGACCTTCGAGGTCAAAGTCGGACTGACCGATCCGCCCGCGGCGATGCGGCTCGGCGCGACCGTTGTTGGACGCATGCATCTCGATACCGCGCAAACCGTCGAAATTCCGGCCACGGCGCTTACCGAACACGATCGCCGGCCCGCAGTCTGGCTGGTCGATCCGTCGACCTTCACAGTTTCGCTGCGCAGCGTTGACGTGTTGCGCCAAGATCCATCGACCGTCGCCATTTCCAGTGGGCTCGATACCGGCGACATCGTTGTCACCGCTGGAGTCCAGGCTCTTCACCCCGGTCAGAAAACCCGACTGCTGGGAACGGTTCAGTGACGCGGTTCAATCTTTCCGAATGGGCGCTCAAACATCGCTCCTTCGTGGTGTATTGCATGCTCGTCACGATCGCTGCGGGTCTGATGTCGTATCTTCGTCTCGGCCGGAATGAAGATCCGGCGTTCACCTTCAGGACGATGATCGTGCAGGCCGCCTGGCCGGGCGCCACCCTCAACGACACGCTCGATCAGGTGACCGATCGTATCGAACGAACGCTCAAGGAAACGCCCAATCTCGACTTTCTGCGCAGTTTCACCCGCGCCGGTTCAACGACCATATTCGTGAATCTGAAAGGCAGCACGCCTGCGAAGGAAGTGCCGGATATTTGGTATCACGTTCGAAAGAGCGTGAGCGACATCCGCCGCACCCTGCCGGCGGGCGTCGTCGGCCCCGGGTTCAACGACGAGTTCGGCGATACCTTCGGCATCATCTACGGCTTCATCGCGGACGGCTTTACGCATCGCGAGTTGCGCGATTATGTCGAAAAAATTCGGACGCGGCTATTGCGCGTGCCCGACGTCTCCAAGATCGAGATCCTCGGCGCCCAGGATGAGCAGATCATTATCGAGTTTTCGACCGAGAAACTTGCCGGGCTCGGCATAGATCGCGCTGCCCTGATCGCGGCAATTGAAGCCCAGAACGCCGTGAGTCCGGCCGGCACTCTGGAAACAGGCGATGAAACGCTGCGGCTCCGGGTTTCCGGCGCTTTCAATTCCGAGCAGGATCTTGCTGCGATCAACATCGTCACAAACGGCCGCCTGCTGCGCCTGAGCGACATCGCCGACATCAGGCGCGCCTTTGTCGACCCGCCACAGCCGATTTTTCGCATCAACGGAACTCCCGGCATCGGCCTTGCCATCGCGATGCGAGACGGCGGCGACATTTTGGCGCTTGGCCGAAACATACGTCAGGCCATGAGTGAAATCATCGCCGATCTGCCTGTCGGCATCGAGCCGACTCTCGTGGCGGATCAATCGTCCGTCGTGCAAAGCGCAATTGGCGAGTTCATGGAGTCGCTCTGGCAGGCGATCGCTATCATCATGGCGGTGAGCGTCATCAGCCTCGGGCTTAGAGCCGGCGCAATCGTGGCGTTTGCGATTCCGCTGACGCTCGCAGTCGTATTTCCGGTGATGCAATATGTCAGCATCGATTTGCAGCGCATATCGCTCGGCGCGCTGATCATCGCGTTGTCGCTGCTGGTCGATGATGCCATGAGCACGATCGACGCCATGACGATGCGTCTCGCGCTGGGAGACGAGAAAGAGCGCGCGGCCACATTCGCCTACCGGACCCTGGCGTTTCCGATGCTGACCGGGTCCTTCGTCACGATGGCCGGCTTCGTACCCATAGGCTTCGCCAGAAGTGCCGCTGGCGAATATACATTTTCAATTTTCGCGGTCGTCAGCATTGCGGTGCTGGCGTCGTGGCTGGTTGCGGTGATCTTCATTCCGCTTCTTGGCGTCGCCTTCTTGTCCAAGCCAAAGACGCCGCCATCGACCGAACCGGGTCTGGTGCTTCGCATCTTCCGCGGCATTCTCGTCGCGGCGATGCGGCTGCGCTGGCTGACCATTCTGATCACGGTCGCCTGTTTTGTGGTCGCGCTATCGGCAATCCCCTTCGTGCCGCGGCAATTTTTTCCGTCTTCGGATCGGCCGGAATTGCTGGTCGATCTGAGGCTGCCGCAAAACGCTTCAATCTACGCGAGCAGCGATGCATCGGCCAAGATCGACGCGATCCTCAAGGGCGATCCCGATGTCGCGCGATGGAGCACCAATGTCGGACGCGGCGCGATCCGGTTCTACCTGCCGCTCAGTGTTGAACTGCCCAATAGTTTCTTCAGCCAATTCGTGGTGATCGCCAAGGACATTGCCGCCCGCGAGCGGCTTCGCACCAAGCTTGAGCGCGCCCTTGCGGAGGATTATCCGAACGCTGTGACGCGAGTCGTTCCGCTCGAACTTGGGCCACCGGTCGGCTGGCCGGTGCAATATCGGGTCAGCGGTCCGGATCTGAACCAGGTCCGCGATGTTGCGCTCGAGCTTGCCCAGATCGTTGCCGGCGACCCGCGGACACGGCGGATCAACTACGACTGGATGGAGCCGGCCCGTCAGGTCCGCATTCGTATCGATCAGGATCAGGCTCGACTTTTGGGATTAAGCTCGGACGCCGTCGCGGCGAAGCTCAACACCGTGATGTCAGGCCTGCCTTTTACCCAGGTGCGGGACGGCATCTATCTGGTCGATGTCGTGATGCGGGCGACCGACGCACAACGCGTTTCGCTGTCGACGTTGCGTAACTTGCAGTTCGCGCTGCCGAATGGCCGGACCGTCCCGCTCGGCCAGTTTGCGACCTTGGATTTCGGACAGGAATTTCCCCTGATTTGGCGCCGGGACGGCGCGCCAACGCTGACGATACAGGCAGATGTGACCCAGGGAGCATCCCCCGAAGCCGTTGTCAGTGCTCTTGCTCCCGCGATTGCGAAATTCAACTCTGCCTTGCCGAACTCTTATCATGTCGACGTGGGTGGCACCGTCGAGGAGAGCGCACAGTCCCAAGCCTCCGTTTACGCCGTCGTTCCTTTGATGCTGTTCATCACGATGACGTTCCTGATGATGCAGCTACAGAGCTTCAGCCGTCTATTCGTGGTGTTAAGCGTAGTTCCGATGGGTCTGATCGGTGTCGTCGCGGCGCTCCTCCTCTTTAATAAACCCCTCGGCTTCGTCGCGATCCTAGGGATCCTGGCGCTGTTAGGAATGATTGCGCGCAATGCCGTCATCCTGATCGACCAGATCGAGGCCGAGCGCGGGGAGGGCAAGGTCATATGGGACGCGGTGATCGCGGCCGCGATGTCTCGCTTCCGTCCGATTATGCTGACAGCGATCTCGACGGTGCTCGGCATGATACCGATTGCAGCCACTATTTTTTGGGGGCCGATGGCCTACGCGATTATGGGAGGGCTGCTGGTCGCGACCATTCTCACGCTGATCTTCCTTCCGGCGCTGTATGTGGCCGTATTCCGGGACAAGGAAGAGCCCACCAATTCCAGCTTGCCGCATTCGATATGACTGTCGATAGTCGCGAATATCGCCTGAAGAATCGGCGACGCATCTCAGTTAGCGCCGAGAGCTAGACGCGGTGTCTAAAGTCGCGATCGGCTGGCGTTTCTGGAAATATCGTAGGATAGCAACGCAGGCGGCAGCCGCGGCGAGGTGCTTGAGCGTATGTCCGCTGACAATGGCGCCGGCCGAATAGATCGCGCCGTCATAGAACTCAAATAACTTCGCAAACGCATAAAGCGCCGCAGCGATAAGCCAGTAAACTGTGCCGCTATATTTCGGCGGCAATAGCAGGAACATTAGCGGCAATGCGAGACAGGGGAAAAATTGCACCCAGACATAGAGTCGTAAGTCGCCGGTCCAACGCCACAGCAATAAGCTGAACACGCCAATTGCGATCAGCGGCCACAGCAGAAGCGACCCTGTTCTCGTATCCACGCGTTCCTCAATCGTAATGGCAAGGATCGCCATGAAGCTGATCGCCATGGGCAGCCGATCCCAGAACAAGGTGCGGTCGTTAGGATCGAGGTGATAATAGGACGAGCCAAAGCCGGTCAGCAGGATTCCCAGAAAGAGGGCGACGGTTGCGGAAGCGCGGCGAAATTGCCACAGCCCCACGGCGCCGACCAAGATAAAGGGAAAATTCGAAACAACGTTCCAGAAATTCGGCGTACCGAGCAATGTGCGCTGATCAGCGAACTGGTGATAGGCAGGATCTTGTAGGATCGGCCGCACCAGGAGTAGTCCGCCAAGCGACGCGACCATCAGACCGAGGACGATCGATATGCGGCGGCTTCGCTGCGCGCTGTTGAGCATTGTTAGGTCCTGATCAGCGGCCTGCGAGTACTGTTCCAGCCAGAATTATCGTCACCACCAGCAACACCACGCCAGCTACCGGCCATTGGCGCAAATGCCAATCGATGCTTTCCATCGCCGCACCCAGGTTGTTGGCCGCGCAAGTCGCAGGCTTGCCAAACACCAGCACATCGCCCGCCGGTATGCGCGGCAACAGGTGCCACCAGCGTCGCAGTCCGACGGTCAGGACTCCGCCGATGAGGACCGGCCAGAATGCCGCCCAAAGTTCTTTCGGGGCGAGCGCATCATGCAAAGTGCCGCCTGCAATTCTTGGATAAAGCAGCCAGGGCACGGCAACGGCAGCGCATACAATCGCGAGCCAAGGCACAACAAGACCTATCGGTGCTGCAATCTGCATATCGCGGGACATCTCTGCTGCGAGGCGGTACAGGAAATGAAGCATGAGAACGGTGCTTCCGATCGCCGACAGAGTGGCGAGCGTGCCCGCGACTCCGTCCCCCAACGGGACTTTTATGACCAATTTCGCCAGCGCGCCTCCGGTCAGTGGGAAGCCGCCAAGCCCCATCGCCAATACTGCCGCCGGCAGCAATACCAGCCACAGGCCGCGCCGCCGCGTCAGCGCACCCACGCCGATGGCAAGGAATAGGCCGCCTTTAGCCAGCGTGTGATTAACCGCATAGAAGATGGCCGCCGTCCCCACACCCGGATCACCCGCCGTCATGCCCATGCCGATCACAGCGGCAAGCAGTCCCATTTGACTCACACTCGAATAGGCCAGCACGGTCTTCGGATTCGATTGCGTTATTCCGACCGCAACGCCATAGAATGCGGAGAAAAGACCAGCGGCGGCGAGCGCCGTGCCCCAACCCGGCCCTGGGTTTTCGAATGGCAGAAAACGGATGAAGACCACGCCGGCCTTTACGGCCGCTCCGCTGAGCACGGCGGCAGCCGCAATCGGTGCCGCCGTATAGGCCAACGGCATCCAGACGTGCAAAGGCACGAGTCCAATTTTTAGTCCAAATCCCAGAACGAGAAATGCCATAGTGGCGTCGCGCCACGGCGATGTTGACAGCGCCCCAGCGGCGTCACGGAGCAGCAGGCTGCCGTTCGGGCTGGCGGCCGCTAACAACACAAAGCCCATCAGCAACAAAGCTTCACCGAACACGGCGAGAGAGACGTACACGGCGCCCGCGCGCCTGGCGACCGCAGTGTCGTCAAACACGACGAGACCATAAGCAGCGAGGCTGACCAGCGTGAAGAACAGATAGAAGCTCACTAGATCGGCGGCGATGAAGATACCGAGACTACCCGTAAGCGTCATCAGCCACCAAACCGCGAAGCGGCCGCCCTCCGGCTTGCCGCGCAAATTGGCGGCTGCATAGATGGCCGCCGCAATCCACAGCAACGCGGAGGCTCCGAGCAGCATCGCGCCTGATCGGTCGAGTTCAAATGTCAGGCCAAGAAGCGCGCGGGGCAGAACCAGAGTCGTGCCGTCGAACGCGCGCAGCGCCGCTGCGACCGCCGGCACCGGTGCGAACGCTAGAAGCCCCGGCATGTGTTGCCGCAAACGCTGTGACAGACAGGCCGCGAGCATGGCCAGCGGGACCGCCAGCGTGAGACCGAGCAGCATTCCGGCATCCATCACACTTTACGCCTCCGCAGAATCAGCGACGACACGAGGTTCATCGCGAATTGACCGCCGGCATTGCCGGGCGACCGATCTGCAGCAATGCGGACGGTCGCAGCGGCACAAGACCCAGCAGAACCGCACACAGCGCCAGCGTCAGCGCCACGACTTCACGACTTCGGGTCACCGACACGCACACCTTCATCGGCACGCCCGAGCTGCAAAGCATTTTCCCGAGCACCATGAAAATGTATCCGCCCGCAAGCAGGCCTCCCATGAGCATCACCGCCGCCCACCACCATTGACCTTCCATCACCGTCGCTTGCAGCAATAGCCATTTTGCTACGAATCCGCCGGTCGGCGGTACGCCCATCAGCGAAAGGCCGGCAATCCCGAAGGTGAATGTGGTGATCGGGAGGACGCGGCCGACGCCGGCGAATCCCGCAATCCGGTCATGACCAAGCGTTTCGGCAATCAGTCCGGCCGCCATGAACATGGCTGCTTTGGCGAAGGCGTGAGAGAACAGTTGGATCCACCCGCCGGTCCACCCCACATTGCCCCAAGGCTCGCTTGCCATTGAGCCCATCGCCAGCGGAAAAATGAAGAACAAATAACCGATCTGTGCGATCGTCGAATAGGCGATGAGAAGTTTGAGCCGCGGTTGGCGCAATGCCAGGACGCTTCCGAAGAGGATTGCTCCTGCGCCGAGCGTCGCGAGGAACTGTGCGGCTGCAGAATTCATCAGGCCCGGCATCGCGTCGAACCAGAGCCGCACGATCAGGAAGAAGGAGCCCTTGACGACGAGGGCCGAAAGCACGGCGCTGCCGGGAGCGGGCGCACCGGCATGGGCCGGCGGCAGCCATATATGCAGCGGAAAGAGCGCCGTCTTTGCCAGGAGTCCGGCTGTCATCAGGACGGCAGCGATCCAGGAGACCGGCTCAGGACGCAGCCGAGTAGACAGCAGAACAATGTCGAGCGTGCCATAGGCGCCGTAAAGCAACGCCGTCCCGAGCAAATAAAGCACGGAGCCGAGTAGGGCGAAGAGCAGGTATCTCAGCGCCGCCCTGATCGTTTCTTCATAACCCTTCAGACAGACGAGCGGTACCGCCGCGAAGGTGAGCAGCTCCAACGCGACGTAGAGATTGAAAAGATCGTCCCCGAGGACAAGCGCATTCAGCGCGCTCCAGATTGCCAAGAGCAAGATCCAGAACACGAGCGGTGCGCGGGCTTCGGGCTGCCCCGCCGGTTGGCGGAATTCCTCACGGGCGAACAGACCCGTGGCACAGATCACAACGGCAGCGGTCACCAACATCGCTACCGAAATTCCGTCGGCGCGGAGCGCAAGCCCGAGCGGAGGTTGCCAACCGCCCACGATGTAAACCAGCGACTTGCCGCTGCGCCAGACTATCGCGAAGGTCGCGACCGCGACGGCAAGACCCGCTGGCATAAGAATCAGAGCGATGCGCTCGACGTAGCGTCCGCCGAGTACCAGCGAGAGGAGAATGCCCGTCACCGGCAATATGATGGCCAGCACAAGCAAATATCCGCCCGCGGTCGTAGCGTCGGTCAAGACCGTCGCCGTCATCAGGAACCCTCTTTGGCGTCATCTGCGCTCAGCGTGGCCTTGCCGGTTTCCTCGAACAGCCGCAGTAGCAATGCGACGGCCAATGCGGTGGCCGAGAAGGCAACGACAATGCCGGTGATGACGAATGCCTGAGGCACCGGATCGGCGCCGAGCCCGGCCGCAGCGCCCCTGCGGGCGATGACGCCGAAGAGAAGAAAGACTCCTGACCCAAGAAGATTAAATCCGAGAATCTTGCGGAGAGGCTGCGGATTTATGACGAGGCCGAACAATCCGAGCCCGACCAGGGCGGCGCCACAAAGCCCGAACAGCGTGGCGGCATTCATTGTTGCTGTGTCCGTTCCGGCGGACCCGCTGCCAGCAGCCCAAGCGTTACACCGATTGAAATCGTCAGAGTGAGTTCGATCACAATGATTAAAGGTTTCGCGTAGCCTGCGGGGTAGCCGAGAAAGGCGCCCGCAAGCGCGAAGCCGGCAAGTCCGATGGCGAGAAAGACGATCGGCCCGATGACCAGCAATAGCCGCATCCCGCGCCGACTGATCGGAGGCACGTCGCGCAAGCCTGCAATCATGACTAGGATCCACATGACGGCGAGAACCGCGCCGCCTTGAAAAGCGCCGCCCGGATGATCGGCGCCCACCCAGGTCATATAAATGGCCACCATGATTCCCAGCGGCGGCAAGATCTGAGCGAAGAAACCCAGAATGGCGTTGCGTTGAGGATAAACTTGCAGCCCCGGAATGCCGCCCCAAAAGCGATCCGGCGCCAACGACCAGACGCCGAGCAGAGCGAGCAGCAGCACCACCTTCTCCAGCAGCGTGTCGAGCGATCGGTAGACGAACAGGACACCCGCGACCGGATTACCGAGGCCGCTTTCCGGCAAGTGTGCCATTGCGGCCGGCGCCAATGTGAACACGGCGTCGGGCGGGAATAAAATAGCTGCTGCCAGGGCCGCCGATATGAGAGCGCAAAAGATGCCAACCACTATGCGCAATGGCATGCCGGCCGTTCCGGCTGTCGGCTCGGTGACTCGCAGGCGTGCCGCTGCACTGAGCAACAGCATGCCGGTCACGCCGCTGCCGATTGCAGCCTCAGTCAGCGCCACATCCACCGCAAAAAGCCGCACCCAAACGATCGCCAGTAGCAATCCATAGACAACGAATGCAACCGCGGCGGCGTAACTACCGCGTGCGGCGATAGCCCACCCGGCGATCGCCAGGAGCACAATGCCGAGGCCGATATCGAAGGCCAGCGCGATGGTCATGCGTCCGGCGTGCCTTCTCGTGCCAGGCTTGCGATCAGCTGCGTCACGATCGCACCGGACAATTGGACCAAAAGCCAGACGCTGATCAGCTTCAGCGCGCCGAGTAGTCCTTCTGCATGCGGCAATAGCCCCAAGATGATAAGACCGAGGCCGAGATTATCCGCCTTGGTCAATGCATGCAGACGCGTAAGCACGTCAGGAAATCGCAGCAGTCCGACTGTGCCCGCGAGGAAAAAGAAAGCACCCGCTGAGACGGCGAGAACAGTAAAAATATTGAGCACAAGATTCATTTGAGGGCCGTCGTATCTGAGGATCGTGCCACCGAATTGGATGCGCTTCTGACGAACGCTATCGAGGCGAATGCGGCGAGGAGCCCCAGCAGCAATGCGACATCAACGATGGACGACGTTTGCGAGGCCACCGCCAGCAGGAGCAGTGCGGCAACTCCCCCAGTGCCCAGGAGCTGCGCTGCCATCATGCGGTCGGTTTCGGTGGGGCCACGAATAACGCGAAACAACCCCAGCGCCACCATCGCCAGCACAAAGCCGGCCGCTCCAATCAAAAAGTTACCCACCGCCGCGCTCCCTCCCGAATGCCCGCACGAACAGAGCTTCCTCCATGGCCAACTGTTCGACCACGGACTGCCCGATGTCGAGACAGTGGATGACAAGGCCACTGCCGTCGTCGGAGCCGGACGGGAGCGTACCCGGCAGTAAACTCACCATTGTGCAGAACGCGCTTCGCGTCGGACCTGCGGGCAAGCGCGATTGATAGACGACGAAACCCGGCCGCAATGGCATCCGCGGATCGAGCGCCCGCCGCGCAACGTCAATTCCGGCGGCGATGGATTGAGGAAAAAAGCGGAACAGGAGCCGGCTTAAAGCAACGGGACGAAGGCTCCACTGTCGCGGTGGCAACAAGTGGAGGCTCGTCCACGTTGCCACAATCGCGGCCAGCGCTCCCACCAAAAGATCGGCGGGGTTAGAGCCGAAAAGGATCAACCAAAATCCAAAGAAACTCGCCGCACGTGCCAATGCGTCGCGTGCCAATGAGTTACGGAGACCAACGCGGGTCATATCGACGGGGCTATTCATCGAGCACATCCCACACGAATATCGAAACGACGCGACATCGAATCTGCAACGGCTGCTGCAAGTCCGCAAGGGCTTCTTTAGGCTGTCGCGGCGTGGCAACGCTGCCGCCCATAACGAATGCAGGTGGCTCCGCAAATCAATCTATGTAAGACTGAAGGCGCCGCTGAGGATTGAATTTCGATTTCGACTGCGCGTCAATTGATGCTTTGTGACTCCTCGCGAGCCCATCAAGCTAGGACTAAACAATGATCGAGGCCGAAAATGTTTCATCGCGCGACGT
>JBAUCK010000430.1:0-1819 GCA_049677525.1 Xanthobacteraceae bacterium | reverse complement strand
TCGACGATACGTTTTCCCTGACGCCGACACACGGCCACTCGCCGCGCCATTGCTGCGTCAACATCCGCTCCCGCGGACAACATGCGGTAGTCGTCGGCGACCTGATGCATCACGCCTTGCAATGTCGTGAGCCCGATTGGTCGACGATCTTCGATTGGGATCCTGCACAAGCCGCGCGATCACGTCGAAAATTCCTCGGCGAGACGGCTGGGGCTGGGACGTTTGTACTGCCGATCCACTTCCCGCATCCGACGACGGGACGCGTAGAGGCGGATGGTGAGCGGTTCCGGTACGCGTATGTACGGCAGAGTCGTTCACCAGCGACCTGGTAACCGCGCCAAAGACACCGAGCATTTCTTGTCTCAATTGGGTCATTTAACTGACCTTAGACAACTCAAGAATGATGTCCGCCTTGAGCGATTTGGCGGACATTTTCACGCTTGACGGAACGACGCGAGTACGACCGCGGTACGACCGGCTCCCTGCCCGCCGCCCGAAGTCCGCAAAAACTGGTCTCCAGCGGATCCGTCGGTCCCATCATCAAGTTGCCGTGCCCGCTGCGGCCAAACAAGATGTCCACCCTCGAAAGCGCGACGCGAGCCGCATAGACCGCCAATCGTGTCCGCTTTGGTCAATAACTGCCGCGACACTTATTCCGTGTCGCGTCTGCTTTACCCCAAAAGCTGCCGCGGCTGTCACTAACCGGAACCGGGCCGCGCAAAGACCCGGCACCCACGCTGACTCGGCTGCTTCCGGCGTGTTAATTTGACCCTGCACCGTCAAGCGACAAGGAGACCAAACATGCCCGACAACATCCGCTTCTCGAACCCCGATACGATGCAGAAGCCGCCAGGCTACAGCCACGTCGCGGAAGTCACCGGACCGGGCCGCACCGTCTACTTTGCTGGCCAGCTCGGCATCGACAAGTCCGGCAAGATGGGCGCCAACGCCAGCGAGCAGATGGAAATTGCGTTCGAGAACGTAAAGGCGGCGCTCGCCTCTATCGGCGCCGGTTTTGAGCATGTCGTCAAACTCAACAACTATGTCGTCGATATCGGCGCCAATCTCGCCCATTACCGCGAGGTGCGGGACAAGTACGTGAATACGGTTTCGCCGCCGGCCAGCACCACCTTGGGTGTGCCGCAGCTGGCGCGACCCGGCGCGTTGTTCGAAGTCGAGGCCATCGCGATATTGCCGCCGAAATGATGACGGCTGTCCGAGTATCCCAATCATAAGGGGCGTATATGAGGGCCGAAAGAGCCTCTCGTGTTCGCTATGGGTCACGTGTGGACGGCGCCCTGGCAAGAGATTTTTTTGACGTAGCTGCAGCATTGGTCGGGTGCGGTCACGTGTCCGGCCTGTTGATGCGGCGGGTACGGCCGCTGGCCCAAATGCTCTGCGCGGAACGGGTCCCAATCGAAAACACGCATTTGACTATGCGTTGACCCAAACGGGTTCTCCCGATCCCCGGAACGACCGTATCTGCATTACGTCGTCATGCCCTCGCCAATTGGTGTTGCCGATCCATCTCCTGGCGTCTGTCATGCCGCCATCAACAGCTTTGGCTCCTTGTATCTGTCGCCGTGAACCATGATGGCCCAGGCCATCCGTGCGATCTTGTTGGCGAGCGCCACGGCGGCCACCCTGGTCGGTCGGCGCTCCATCAATCGTGCGAGCCACGGCCGGTTCTTGGTCCCATGCTTCTGTGCATAGCGGATGACGGCCATCGCGCCGACAACCAGCAACCATCGCAAGTATCGATTGCCCTGCTTGGTGATACTGCCGAGCCTGTCCTTGCCACCGGTCGTATGTTGCTTCG
>JBAUCK010000429.1:0-8414 GCA_049677525.1 Xanthobacteraceae bacterium | reverse complement strand
CACCGGCGCATTCGGCATCGTCCGGCGTGCCGCTTGCCGGAATGCCGGTCCAGCTCAATCCGTTCACCTCGCCGCAAGGGCAGTGACGCGACACGGCGCCTCCTCTGGAGACGAGCCATGGTGCAAGGCCTGGCAAGCCCGCTAGGATGCGCAGGCCAGGTTGAAGTCCATGTCGCAATCCAGCTCCGCGTCGATGTTCGAATCCGTCCTCATCGCCAATCGTGGCGAAATCGCCTGCCGCATCGCGAAGACCGCCAAGCGGCTGGGGATGCGCACCGTCGCCGTCTATTCGACGGCGGATGAGGGCGCGCTGCACATGCGGCTCGCCGACGAGGCCTATCTGATCGGCGAGGCCGAGCCGCGGCAGAGCTATCTCAACATCGAACGCCTGATCGCGACCGCCAAAATGGCGCGCGCGCAATGCGTCCATCCCGGCTACGGCTTCCTGTCGGAGAACGCGGACTTCGCCGAGGCTTGCGCCAAAGCCGGCATCGTCTTTGTCGGGCCGCCGCCCGATGCGATCCGCGCCATGGGGCTCAAGGATCTCGCCAAGGGGCTGATGGAAAAAGCGCGGGTGCCGGTCGTGCCGGGCTATCACGGCGAACGGCAGGATGCGAAGTTTCTCAAGGAGAAGGCCTACGAGCTCGGCTATCCGGTGCTGATCAAGCCCGCCGCCGGCGGCGGCGGCCGCGGCATGCGCCGCGTCGACAAGCACGCCGATTTCGATGCCGCGCTGGAAGGCGCGGTGCGCGAGGCGCAGTCGTCCTTCGGCTCGGGCCGCGTGCTGATCGAAAAATACATTTTGTCGCCGCGCCACATCGAGGTGCAGGTCTTCGCCGACAATTTCGGCAACGCGATCCATCTCGGCGAACGCGATTGCTCGCTGCAGCGGCGGCATCAGAAAGTGATCGAGGAAGCGCCGGCGCCGGGCATGACCGAAGAGCTGCGCGGCAAGATCGGCGCTGCCGCCGTGAACGCTACGAAAGCCGCCGGCTATAGCGGCGCCGGCACCGTCGAATTCGTCGCCGACGGCGCGAAGGGGCTGCGCGCCGACGGCTTCTGGTTTATCGAAATGAACACGCGGCTTCAGGTCGAGCATCCGGTGACCGAGGAGATCACCGGGCTCGATCTCGTCGAATGGCAATTCCGCGTCGCTGCGAACGAGAAACTGCCGCTGACGCAAAACCAGGTCCGGCTCAGCGGCCACGCAGTCGAGGTCCGCCTCTACGCCGAGGATCCCGAGCACGGCTTTCTGCCCTCGACCGGCAAGATCGTGGCGCTTGAATTTGCAAAAAACATCCGCGTCGATTCCGGCGTCGAAGCCGGTGGCGAGGTCACGCCGTTTTATGATGCGATGATCGCCAAGCTCATTGCGCATGCGCCGACGCGGGAGGCTGCGCTCGACAAGCTTGCGGCGGCGCTCGATCAGACTCTGATCGCGGGTCCGCGCAGCAATCTGGCGTTCCTCACAAAACTCTACCGGGCGGACGAGTTCCGGCAGGGCAAGGTCGATACCGGCTTCATCGAGCGAAATCTTGCGGCGCTCGGCGCCGAACCGCAGCCGCCTGACAAAGCCGCCGCCGCGCTCGGGGCCGCGCATCTGCTTGCGGCGAAAGACCAGGCATTGCTCTCCGATGACGCGCCGCCGGATTCCGTCTCGTCCCCTTGGGCGGTGCGCGATGGCTTTCAGCTCGGCGGCGCGCGCGTCGTGACGCTGCCGATCGTGGTCGACGGCGAGAGCGAGACCGCGACCGTCACCTACGGCAATTGGGGCATGTCGGTTGCCGTCGGCGGCGTGCCGGCGGCCGGCGACGCCAAGGTGTTCGAAGCGGCCGACGAAGCTTATGTGTTGCGGGCCGGCCGCCAGACCCGCGTGCAGCTGAAGGACTTTTCTGTCGCCACAGCCGGCGAGGCGACCGGCGACGGCGTCATCAAGGCGCCGATGCACGGCAAGGTCCTGGAAATCCTCGCTCAGCCTGGGGATAGCGTGACGGCCAGCCAACGTCTTGCCGTGATTGAGGCGATGAAGATGGAGCACACATTGCTCGCGCCGTTCGACGGGCAGGTGACGCAGGTCGCTGTGGATGCCGGCGCTCAAGTTGCGGAAGGCGCGCAAATCATGGTGCTCAAACCGGATACGAAGCCGATAGAATAATTCATGCCTCTGAACCTGATTAAGCTCTGCGTCGGCGCCGATTCCGTCAGCGATCTCGAAGACTGGATCAAGCTGAAGCTCAAAGAGAAACGCAAACGCGGCGAGAAGCCCGAGCACATTCACCGCACCCGCATGGTGCCCAAGCGCGCCGAGGAATTGATCGACGGCGGCTCGCTGTTTTGGGTGATCCGCGGCGAGGTCATGTGCCGCCAGCGTATCAAGGACGTGCGGCCCTTCGTCGACAAGGACGGCATCGGCCGCTGCGGCATCGTGCTCGAGCCGAAACCGGTTTTGGTCGAGCCGCGGCCGCATCGCGCCTTCCAGGGCTGGCGCTATCTCGCCGACAAGGACGCGCCGCGCGACCTTGCCAAGGTCGTCAAAGGGGCGGCCGCCATGCCGGAAACGCTGCGGCGCGAATTGCGCGAGCTTGGCCTTATGTAGCTTCGCCTGATGTAGGTGGGCTGAAACCCAATCTGCCAAAGCTCGGCCGGCAAGGGGCCTGTACCGCCTCCTGGGGACGAATAACCGTATGCTTCCTGCCGATTGGCACTTTCCAGAGCGATGAATTAAACTGCGAGTTAACGGCGGAAGCTCGTAAAACGCCACGGAGCAAGAAGAATGATTATCGACAGTGAGAAAGACGTCACCAAGGTCGTGCTGAAGGAATACGAACGGATCAAAAATCCGCGGCTGCGCGAAATCATGGCGGCGCTCATTCGCCACCTGCACGAATTTGCCCGCGAGGTGAAGCTGACGGAAGAGGAATTCCAGGCGGCCGCCGCCTATATCAACGCGATCGGCAAGAATTCCAGCGAGACGCACAACGAAGCTGTCCTGATGTCGGGCTCGCTCGGCTTCTCGACCTTGATCTGTCTCCTCAACAATGGCGATCACGGCCAGACCGAGACCGACGCTAATCTGCTCGGGCCGTTCTGGCGCATGGATTCGCCGCCGACCAAAAACGGCGACACGATCGTGCGCTCGCCGACGCCGGGCGAGGAGCTGTTCGTCGACGCTTGGTTCAAGGACAAAGCGGGCAAGCCGATCGAAGGCGCCAAGGTCGACATCTGGCATTCCTCCACCGAAGGCTTCTACGAGAACCAGGATCCGGTGCAGGCCGACATGAACCTGCGCGGCCAGTTCACCACCGACAAGGACGGCCACATCAATTTCCGCTCGATCAAGCCCGCCGGCTATCCGATCCCGATCGACGGCCCGGTCGGCGAGCTGTTGCGGGCGGCAGGGCGGCACAATATGCGGCCCTCGCATCTGCACTTTCTGGTCTACAAGCCCGGCTTCAAGACTTTGATCTCGCAGGTCTACGATCCGAACGACAAGAACCTCGAGACCGACTCGCAGTTCGGCGTGACTCGCCATCTTATCGGTGACTATGTGCGTCACGATGGCGCGTGCCCACACGACTCCAACAACAATTCGCCCAAGGTCAAGGCGCCGTGGTATTCACTCAAGCACAACTTCGTCATGGAAAGCGGCACGGCTAAGCTGCCGCGGCCGCCGATCACCGGCAAGGCGCAAGGCGAGCGTCCGGAAATTCCGCATCTCGAAAGGGAGATGGCGTGAGATACACACTCGGCCGTCATTCCCGGCACAAGACCGGGCATGACGCGAAGAGACAAGACGCGAAGAGATAACGGGAGGGAAGTTCGATGTTGCGTCGTCGTACCGTGTTGAAGGGAATTGCCGCGAGCGCCGCGGGAAGCGTGTTGGCGCGTCCGTTTCCAAGTCCCGCCATCGCCGCCGACACTCCGCTCACGATCGGCTGCAGCATGCCGCTCACCGGCGCGGGCTTCGCCGCGGTCGGCAAATTGCTCACCGGCGGGCTGAAAGTCTATCAGCAGCAGCATGGCGACAGCGTCGCCGGCCGCAAGATCCAAATCGTCATCCGCGACGATGCAGGCGCCGCGGACAATGCCCGGCGCATCGTTCAGGAGATGATCGTCAACGACAAGGTCGACATCGTCGGCGTCGGCATCACGCCGACGACGCTCGCAGTGGCCCAGCTTGTCACCGAAGCGAAGAAGGCGACCCTGTGCCTGAGCTCGGGCGCCTCGATCACCACGACCAAGTCGCCGTATTTTGTGCGCGCCGGCTTCATCGTCGCGCCGCAGGCCTGGACGCTCGCCGAATGGGCGATCAAGAACGGCAGTAAGCGCGTCGTCACCTTAGTCAACGACTGGGCGCCGGGCGTGGAATCCGAAACCTCGTTCAAGACGCGCTTCACCCAGGTCGGCGGCGAGATCATCGAATCGCTGCGCGTGCCGCTGGCCAACCCCGACTTTGCGCCGCCGTTGCAGCGCATCGCCGATCTCAAGCCCGACACCGCCTTCGTCTACTTTCCGGGCCCGCTGGCGCCGGTGTTCACCCGGCAGTTCCAGGAGAAGGGGCTCGGCCAGACCGGCATCAAGATCATCGGCCCGGGCGACCTTTGCGACGACGACAGCCTCGACAATGCCGGCGATCAGATGATCGGGCTCATCACCGCCGGCTATTATTCGGCGGCGCACGATTCGCCGCTCAACAAGACTTACGTCGCCGACTTCCAGAAAGCCGCCAACCTGCGCGCCGACTTCACCTCGCTCGGCGCCTATGACGGCCTGCATCTCATCTACGAGGCGCTGAAGAAGACCGGCGGCGACGCCGACGGCGACAAGTTGATCGAGGCAATGAAAGGCATGGCCTTCGAAAGCCCGCGCGGCCCGATCTCGATCGATCCGGCGACGCGCGACATCGTCAGCAACATCTACATCCGCAAGGTCGAGAAGATCGACGGGCATCTCTGGGCCAAGGAGTTCGAGACCTTCCCGGACGTCAAAGACCCGCTGAAGAGCTGAAACTTTTCCCGCCGCTTCCGTACGCTGTCCGTGGCGTCTTCTCCTCAAGCCGCCTCGGACAGCGCAAACAGCCGGCAATGATCGAGATACGCGGCCTCGTGCAAAGCAATCAGCTCGACAACGCTGGTCCATAACCAGGACGGCGCTTCGAGCGACGCTTTATGGTTTTTCGCCAGATCGGCCCGCCACGCGCGGCGCTGGCTCTGCTCCATTTGGCGGCCATGGGCGCGACCGACGACGCCCGCGAGATAACGCGCCAAGCTCATGGCTTCCTCGCGGCTGAGCCGATTGATCTCGATTTTCAGGTCTTGCGGCATCAGCTCGCGGACGACGACGGCCTTATCAAGCAGCCTTGCCGCCATCATGCGCTGTCCGAGGTTTGGCGAGAGAGCTTTCGCGCCCGTCACAACGCGGACCGCATTATCTTTGGGCATCTCGATGTTCGGCGCCCGCGGCGCGGCTGCCGTCACGCCTTCCTTGACGTCCACCAAACAAACGCTCGAATTCTTGCCGCTTCCGATTCCGAGCAACGTTGCGTAGCGAAGCCGGCCGAGCGAACTGCACCCTTTCATCCAATAAGCCGCGTCGAGCAGCTCGATCGGCTCATCCTTGGTGCGGCCCCGAAGCGCGGTGAGCGCGAGCCTGATCGGATCGCTTGCGAACATCTGGCTGAGCGCCTTGCGCTCTTCCTGCGTCAGCGCCCAGAACCTTTTGCCGAGTGGAATCGTCGGCTTCACGGTCTCGAGACGTTCCTCGGCCAGATGGCGCCATCTGCGCCGCGTCGATTGTGCCAAGAGCGATTGAATAGACTTCGGCCGGTGCGATTTATCCTTGTCCGTCTCGAAATCGGTCGAGAGCGCTTCTTGGTAGCCGGCGACAAGCTCCTCCATGATTCTCGCAGTCGTGACGCCGGGCAGGTCCGATCCACGGACCGCAGACGCCAGCGAGAGGCCGAGCCGGATCAAATCGTGCGCGGGATTGCCGATCACGGTCTGATCGAGATCCCTGATCTGGATGAGAACGTGTCCCTTCGCGTCGGCGAGCGGACCAAGATTGCCGATGTGACAGTCGCCGCAAATCCAGACTGGCGGCCCTTCGGGCAAATTGCAGCGACTGCTGCTCTCGAGCCATTCGTAAAACTTGACGGTGCTGCCGCGCACGTAGCCGTGCGCGGATCGCGCCATCTTGAGATTCCGAATCTGGATCAGGATCTGTTGGCGCTCGTCTGGCTTTGGCATGCCTGTTGCCACCGACCTGTCGCCTGGCGAGAAACGTGTGGTCGCTGGCCGCGGCTAGATTCTGCCGAGCAAAACCAGGATCAGGAGAATGACGATGACAAGGCCCAGTCCGCCGCCGCCGTAATACCCGGTGCCGTAGAACGGGCCGCCGCCAAAGCCGCTGAAACCTCCAAGCAAAATGATGACCAGGATGATTATAAGAATTGTGCCGATCGACATGAAATGATCTCCGATTTTATGTTTGCGTGTTCAAGAGCAGCTTCGCCGTTTGGCGCAGCGTCTTATTCGCCGATATCAATGTGAAAACAGCGCCAGCAGAATGATGATGGGGATTGGGACGCCAAGCAGCCAAAGAAGAATACCTCTACCCATGATGTGCTCCTTTATATTTCCCGGGGGGTGAGAACGCGGCCATTCCACGTGCCGTCGCGCAGCGAGCCGCCTTCGACTGCAGCAAGACTCGCCGCGAATGCTCCAAACAACATGGCCGCGGTCAGCCAGAAGGACAGCTTCGCGGCGCCTTTGCGCGCGTCGTCCGCCGCAGTTTTCGCTTCGATGATCACATCATTGACCCGCTTTTCGGCATTGGACTGGCTTAAGCCGGTGCGCGCAGCGACGAGCTGCGCCACATAAGTCTTGTCGGCGGTGCTCAGACCTTGATCGCTGCGAAAATCGGCCGTCCACAGCCGCAGGACTTCCGCCCGCGTTTGTCCGGGATTTGTTGCGGCCGGCGCAGCGTTGTTTACGGCGGGCGTGGCGTTTGCGGCGCCGGAGTCACCCGGCGAGGATGGCGCAGGTGCAGCCTGTTGTGCGGTCTGTGCCGGCGCGCTGGTGCGGAAAAGCTTGTCGACGTAGATGTCCGCCGGATTGACGGTTCGCGTCGCTTGCGATGCCGCACCGCCTAATCCCGCCGCAGCGCCATTTGCCAAATACGCGGTGACGGAGGTCAAAGCGGTGACGCTAATAAGCGTGGCGAAGGCCCAGGCGAGAAACCCGTGGGCGGTATCGCGAAAAAAGACCTCGTTGGTGTAAACGCCAGTCCATTTTGTTCGCAAGCGCGCGGCGAGATATCCGCCGACCGCGGACGACATCACCGCCACGATCACGAGATATATGCCGGAGCCGGTCTTGAACGTCGCTGCCGAGACACCGCTGTCGCTCCATGGCGATACGGCCAAAAGACCAAGCGCGGCTCCGAATGCGATCAGAACAAGAGACAATGCCGCGGCGGCAACGGCACCCGCCGCAATCGCGGCCCAGGAGACGGCAGATTGCGCGTCCACGATGGCGGACGCAGGCTTCAGATCGGCTTCCATTTGCAGTCTCCCGGACTTACTCGTCGTTACATTCATAACGCGCGCGCAGTGGGAACCGTTCCACGCGCCCAGGAAACGCCATCGGCTTAACCATTTGCCGCCAACTTTGCTCGATCGCGACAAGAGGTTCGACAGCGGATAGCGGCACTGCAGCGCGTGTGCACGCAGGCGTTCTGATTTTCGATGTCGAACAGCCACGCCTTCTCCTCGTCACCACCGGACTTGATCCGGTGGTCCATACTGACTCGCGGCTTTTGAAATCCGATTGGAAAGTACAATCCAGTTTCGGCGCCGCATGGATTGCCGGGTCAAGCCTGGCAATGACGAAAGGGAAAGAACGAAATCAAAACGGGAAGCGGAACGCCGACAGACGCGTATCCAACCGTCCGCGCTTTGCGAGCGCGGCAGCGTGTTCTGCGGAGCACGCTCGCCTGTCGGCGTTCCACCACGGCTCTTCCCTTGGGACTATTCATCGCCAAGGTGCGGCTTCATGCCATGCTTCCTGGGACGTGGCGGAGCGCCGATCTGTGACGATCCGCCTTCCGGCGGCAGAACCGAACGCAGTTTGTGCGGGCGTTCCCGCCCTCGACCTGTCCCAGTGCTGCCCTCCGAAGGCAAAGGTCAGAGGTTCGAACAGGCACGCCATTTGACCCCCGGATTGGAGTGCGCCCGTGACGGTGGACAGTTTGCAAGTTGGGAATTGACCGACGCTGCCGGGCTTTCAGAGGATGAAAGCCATGGCCAAGCACCGTTCCCACAGCATCGAGTTCAAACGACAGGTCGCCCAGGACTTCATTGCGGGCGAGACACTCCACGGTCTCGCCAAACGCCACGACATCTCGCGCAACCTGAT
>JBAUCK010000428.1:0-5626 GCA_049677525.1 Xanthobacteraceae bacterium | reverse complement strand
CTGCACCGCCAATTGGATTCCGCGATTGATCCCAACACCGGTGGACGACGAGGGACCTGTGAGCGCCGGCAGATAGCCAACCGGGATCGGATCCTTTGCGGCGATTGCGGGGTTGGCTAGGCCGCCGGTAACAACGGCGGCGGCGCCAGACGCAAGCGCTTGACGACGAGTCATCGACATTTGAGCGTCTCCTTGAGCTGGTCTCGATTTCACTCCCAAATTTTCTTGAGCTTGATTGACTTCAGTTTCTTGAACTGGAGTTTTTTGTCCTGGTTTTTGCTGTAGCGGCGTTTCTTGGACTTGAGTCTGTTAAACGCTTGCAGCGCATTGCAGGATCGCGTCTTATTATGGTGACCACATGATGATCCGGGCCCGGGGAACTGTCTAGAGCGCTTCTCCAAGGCCATCACGCTCCCTGCGGATAACGAGCCCGGCCGTCATGTGGCGAGGAAACATTCCGAGGGCCGCGTGGGCCGGAAACAGCGCGTACCGAATTCAGAGGCGTTCGATTTCGTCATCGTCGGAGCCGGGAGCGCCGGCTGCGTTCTGGCCGACCGGCTGACTGCATCGGGCCGCTATCGCGTGCTTCTGTTAGAGGCCGGCCCCAGCAACCTGCACCCGTGGCTTCATATTCCTCTCGGCTTCGGCAAGCTCTTTACCGATCGCAGGTACAATTGGTGCTACGCGACCGAGCCTCAACCCGAATGTCACAATCGCCAGGTTATTGCGCCGCGCGGAAAGGTGCTCGGTGGGTCCAGTTCCATCAATGGACTGATCTATATTCGTGGGCAGGCCGAGGACTTCAATTTTTGGCGGCAACTCGGCAATGTCGGCTGGAGCTTCGAGGATGTATTGCCCTATTTTCGCAAGGCCGAAGATAATGAGCGTGGCGCCGATGAATTCCACGGCGCGGGTGGGCCGCTCGCGGTCTCGGACCTGCGTGACCGCCATCCACTCGCTCATGCCTATGTTGAGGCGGCGCAGCAATGCGGCTATCCGCGCAACGACGATTTCAACGGGCCGGTGCAGGAAGGCGCCGGCTATTACCAGACCACCATGCGCAACGGCGTGCGTTCGTCGACGGCGGCCGGCTATCTCAAGCAGGCGCGCCGCCGTCCCAACCTAAAGGTGGTCTCGAAGGCGCTTGCCGCGCGCATTCTTTTTAACGGCCGGCGTGCGACTACCGTCGAATATCTTGTCGACAATGACAGGCACAACGCGTGCGCCAATATCGAGGTAGTCGTCGCTTCGGGGGCCTTCAATTCGCCGCAGCTGCTGCAGCTTTCCGGAGTGGGGCCGGCCCCGCTCCTAAAGTCGCACGGGATTGATGTGGTCGCAGATGCTCCAGGTATCGGCGATGACCTCAACGACCATATCTCAGGGCGCATTATGTTGCGGTGCAAGGAACCGATTACCCTCAATGATGCGGTGCGCACCTTAGGCGGAAAGCTCACCCACGGCTTGCACTATCTTCTGACCCGCCGCGGTTATCTCGCCATCCCGGCCGTCTCTGCCGGCTGCTTCGTGCGCGCACATCCAGCTTCTTCAACGCCCGACTCGCAATGCTCGATTTCTCTGTTCTCCGCCGGCGTCATCGGCGGCGACCTGGATCCGTTCCCGGGCGTAACCGGAAATTGCGTGTTGCTGCGCCCGGAAAGCCGCGGCTATGTGCGCATTAAATCCGCCGACCCGCGACAAGCTCCGGCCATCAACCCAAACTATTTGGCGACAGAAAGGGATCGCGAGACTATCGTCGCGGGCGTCGCCGCCATGCGCTGCATCTTTCAGGCACCCGCCATGGCCCGCTATATCGCCGAGGAGATCGAACCGGGCAAGCAATGCGATAACGACGACGAATTGCTCGATTTCATCCGCCAACGCGGCTCGACCACCTATCATCCGGTAGGCACCTGCCGGATGGGCCAGGATCAGAAAGCGGTTGCCGATGAACGTCTGCGCGTCCGCGGTTTTACCGGCCTGCGTGTTGTTGATGCCTCGATCATGCCGGCGGTCGTTTCCGGCAATACCAATGCGGCTACGATCATGATCGGCGAGAAGGGCGCCGACATGATTCTACAAGACGCAATGGCCGCCTGATCATTCTCAAGATTTATCCATTGCGTTATCGGCGACAAGCTCGGCGCCGTTGATGTAGCTCGCTGCGTCCGAGACAGCAAAGACAATGAGATTGGCGATCTCCTCGGGCCTACCCCAGCGCGTATCGCGCATGCCCTGATTGCCCGACCACAGCGACCGCTCGTGCGCGGCGGCCTCCGGATCGAGCTTCCGCTTGGCGAGCTCGCGCTCCCATTTGGCAAAACGTTCCGGCGTGTTGATGAAGCCTGGGATCACGCAGTTGACGCGGATGTTGTGCGGTGCAAGCTCGTTGGCGAGCACTTTGGAGAAGCGAATCTCGGCCGATTTTGCGGGGCCTGTGCAGGAGGACAGGAACGGCGGGTTCAGCGTCATGATCCCGGTCTGGCCGCTCACGTTGACGATCCGGCCGCTGCCCTGCGCGATCATCATCGGCACGATACGCTGACAGATACGAAATTGCGCAAAGAAATTGATGGCCATGCCTTCGACGAGTTCTTCATCGGTCACTTCAAGAAAGGGCTTATAGGTGGCCGTGCCGGCATTGTTGATGAGAATATCGATGCGGCCCAGTTTGTCCTTGACGATGCGCGGAATCGTTTCGATCTGCTCGACTTTAGTTACATCAAGCGGATGCGTTTCGATTTTCGCTTGCGTCATTTGCATAATGTCGCGTGCCGCTTCCGCGAGCGCCGTTTCCCGCCGCGCGCAGATCAGGACTTTCACGCCCTCCCGCGCGAGCGCGCGTGCCGTTTCGAGACCTATCCCTTTGCTTCCGCCAGTGATGAGCGCCGTCTTGCCGGCAAGGCCGAGTTCCATTGCCCTCGCTCCGTTCAGGATATTTTCCACCCAAGGTCTCAGGGTTGCGCACCGCCGAATTCAAAATCAAATTTTCATTCGAAGCCAGCGGCCATATCGGCCGCACAAACAGGCCGGACACATGACCGCACCCGACCAATGCTGCAGCAACGTCAGAGAGTTCTTGCCAAAGGCGCCGTCCACACATGACCCAAGTGGACATTCCCGAGGCTGCGACGTCCCCCGGGACACAGGTCAGCGGGCTTCGTCGCTCGGTGCGGGCGGTTGTTCCCAAGGCAGGCGCTCGATATCGCCCAGTGTCCGTGTTTGATTTGACAGGAATGCGACCAGCCGCAACCCGTCGGTATAATAAGGATCCCCTGTCAAGTTCCTGCGGGGATCGGACATGGTGGCCGCGCCGACACCACCGACGAATCCGTATCGCTCGACGAGCCCGGACATCAAAAGATCTTGCAAGAGATAGCTCCGATCAAAATCAACGTCCGGGCCGATTTTATGCGTGGTCAAATTCCAGGTTTGATCCGTCAGCCGCACGCCGATGTCTCGGCTCACTTGACCGATCCATATTCTGCGCGACTGAAACGTATATGGCGTCAGCCACAGCCTGGCGTGGATTCGTTCGTTAATAGTCGATCGCGCCTTCTGAATGGCCACGTCCTCTCGGCGATTAAATACGAAAAGCGGACTCACGGGCGAAGTGAGATATTCGTCGCGAAATATGAATGCCCGAGCGGTCTCCACGATGCTCGCTATGTCCAGCTTTTGGGCTAGATGCCAGTCGCGGGCGATAAACGGAATAATCGGATCGCGCTCGCCTTCCACGATGACGAGATTTAGGGGATCCCCCAATCGCGTGGCGTCGGAATTTGTGGTGCAGCAGGAAATCTTCGTCAGGACCTTTCTAAGCGCGTCGATATCAAGATCCTCGACCTTCTGATCACGCGGAATGGTGTCAGCGTGAACCCCTGTTCCGACAAAGGCTGGCCCCGGAACCGATAAAGCGAAGTCGAATGTCTCCAAGCGGTTACTTCCAACGATAACAAACCGCGCATATTTGATGCCGGAGTCGGCTTCTCCATAAACGAATCCGGTCGAATGCGAATGAGGCTGGACTACGCTCGGTATTTGCCGTTTGAGAAAAAAGGCGTCGCGCGCAAGGTTTGCAGCAGGCGAGAAAATGCCATGGAACCTATATGAGACTTCGTACGGCGAATAATAATCCGGGTCTGTTGCAATTTGAAGGTAGACGAGTTGATCGTCTGTTTCATTTTCAATTTCGAGCCAGATTGGTTGGATGCCATACTTCCCCAAGTTCTCACCGAAGCTTCGCCGGCTTTCGCTCCCGCCGAGCGCGCTGGCCTTCACTTTGATGCCGGGCACGGATTTTTGTTGCGCACGTGCGATAAAGTCCTGGTCTCGACTCGGGTCGGGATTAAATCGAAGCGAATTTACGACTATCATCGTAAGCACAGTGGCGCAGATGAGAACAGCAACAATCAATATCTTGTAAGCTCGAGCGTTACCCACGCGAACGGCTCCGCTGAAATAGTGCTGAACAGTACCCCGTCGCGGACGCGTCGAGAAGTCGCTGTCGCGCGATGAGACCGGTATTGGCCCTTAGCGGCGGCGCTGGTCGGCGACAGACGCGGCAGCTTCGAGGCAAAGCGGACACCAGTAATTGGCGCGCCCGTCGGCAGCTTTTGACCAAAGCGGACATCGCAAGCCAGTCTTTAACAGGGCCCAGCCTGTGGTGATCGCTTACATCGGTGGTGCGACGCCATCGCGGCCGACATTGATCGCCGGCGCCGTGATCGTTCCGTCCGGCATCCTTTGTCCGGCAACAACGAAGATTTGTGCGCCTGGCTTGAGGTCGTCCATGTTGCCCGGGACGTACCGCACGACGGGGGTGTTCGGCGGCACGATGATCTTCTTCTCGCCGTCGGAATACTTCACCATCATGATCTGGCCGTCGATACTGGCTACACTCGATTCAACATCGGCATTGGTCATCGTGCTGCCTGGCTCGCGGTCCCACGGCAAAAACTTTGCCGGCACGACGCCGCGTTGCGCGGCCATAAAGATGTGAAGCCCAATCGCCTTCTGGCTGCCGTCTGGCTGCGGCATGGCGGTGACGCCGATAAAATCTCCCACTTTGATATCGGCGAGCGAAGTCTTGACCAGCGCGGTTACGCGGGGATTATCGGCGAGCTTAATCGTCAAGGTACTGCCGTCGCGTGACTTTACGGTCAAAGTCTGGCCATCAACCTTGTCGATCGTGCCGCGCACCCGCACGCTCTGAGGAGACTGCGCGACGGCCAATGAAGCCGCAAAGAGCGCGGTAAAGGCGCCCATGCCGAGTGTTCGTCGTGTCAGCATCGCCATTTGGTCCTCCCAATTTATGCAGTGTCACGATTTGGCAGCATCGCTTTTGTAACCCGAAACTGCTGCATTATTCCAGCGCGGTGTCTTGTGTTGCGCTTAGCTGCCGCGCCAGCCAGCCGAAGCGGTGGCAGCTTTCGGGGGTAAAGATGGGGTAATCGGCCGGCAGCTTGTGGATAGCTGAAGATATTGGGTGCTGCGCTTCAGGCTGATGGTGAAACGAGGTCACCGTGGTTACGGGCCTCAAGCATCAGAAGGAGAAGCGCAGCATGGACCATTTTGCTGGACTGGACGTATCGGTCAAGGAGACCAGCGTCTGCATTGTGGATGACAC
>JBAUCK010000427.1:0-8586 GCA_049677525.1 Xanthobacteraceae bacterium | reverse complement strand
GTGCAAAATAAATGGGCGATCTAAAACGTAAATAGAATGGAGGTGTACCAGTTTAGCTGGTCCGTATGCCCTGTGTTCTGCACGCCACGGCCAAGATAAGCCAGCAGGTGAAAATTATCGTTCAAGTCATAGCGCGCCCGACACCTAAGGACGTTGTGGTCAGCCCTCCCTGTGTGTCCGGCGTCTGATGGAATACTTCCAGCCCCAATTGCAGTTTGGTCGTGAATTGGTGCGTGACGGCGACACCCATCAAACAGAAGTTCTCCGACCCTCCACCGGGGTTGAGCTCGCAGCCGCCGCCCCCGAAGGCGGACCTGTCCTTTCCGAAAATTGCATCCGGAATGGATTGGCACGGTAGGGCAGAATCATCGCATCATTTTAGACGATGACTGCGATCCTGCTCACACTCTGGCTTTTCGTCGTTGACCTGTTCAAGTCGAGGAGCAGGCTCCAAACCGAGAATCTGTTTCTGCGTCATCAACTCAACATCGCGTTGCGGCGAGTGCCATCGCGTATTCGATTGAGCGGTAGTGACCGCGCGTTGCTCGCATTGATAACCAAGCTCTGGCCGAACCTGGTCGGTATGGCCCGTTTGGTTCAGCCGGAGACCATTCTTCGATGGCATCGTACGGGCTTTAGGGTGTTTCGGCGGTGGAAGTCCAGAAACAGGGCAGGGCGGCCGAAAATCGATCGGGGCCTGCGTGACCTGATCCGACGGATTAGTACCGAAAACCCACTATGGGGTGCTTCCCGGATTCACGGCGAATTACTGATGCTCGGGTTGGAAGTCGCTCAGTCGACGGTCTCGAAATACATGGTACGGCGTCGAAATCCGCCGTCGCAGTCCTGGAAGACATTTCTTCGTAATCACGGCGAGGCAATTGCCGCCATCGACATGTGCGTTGTGCCAACGGTGGCTTTTGAACTTCTTTTTGCCTTCTTGGTTCTCGGGCACGGCCGGCGACACTTGCTGTGGTTCGAGGTGACACGGCGTCCGACGGCCGAGTGGTTGGCACGACAAATCACCGAAGCTTTCCCGTGGGCATCAGCGCCAATCTACTTGGTGCGAGACAATGACCGCGCCTATGGGTTCGTCTTCCAGCGCCGGGTCAGAGCCATGGGTATCCGCGACAGGCCAATTTCCCCAAGCTCACCTTGGCAAAATGGGATTGCGGAACGCCTGATCGGCACCTTGCGCCGCGAGTGCCTCGACCAAATGCTGGTTTTTGGGGAAGCGCACCTACGGCGAATTCTCTCTGCCTATATGACGTATTACAATCAAGCGCGCACGCACATGGCGTTACAGAAGGATGCCCCTCTACATCGGGCAGTCCAGCGCAACGGAATCATTATCGTCATGCCTGTTCTATCGGGCCTTCATCATCGGTACGCGCGGATATGA
Source organism: Xanthobacteraceae bacterium (assembly GCA_049677525.1). Classification (GTDB taxonomy): domain Bacteria; phylum Pseudomonadota; class Alphaproteobacteria; order Rhizobiales; family Xanthobacteraceae; genus BOG-931. The sequence continues at coordinate 7,184 of JBAUCK010000427.1, read as the reverse complement.
TTTTCGGAAAGGACAGCTGTTAATCTGTTTGCCGCTTGTGTTTGGTCCGGAAAGTTGCCGTCTCATCACACTGCGGCTGCTCAGACGCCAGCCGTTCGCGGCACCGTTGTGCCATACATGCAAAAACGCTAATCTCCGCTATCAACGCTTCGAATGACGCCTGGGGCGACGGTTACGGCGGCTAAACTCGTACAATGCGAGGGCCCGTGAGCGGCAGTGTTGTTGTGGCCAGAACATGTCGCGAACCAGTTATGCCGGCTAGCCAGCCAGTGTGGAAGCCGATCTTGCGCCGGGCGTCCTTCACCCGAAGCCGCGCCTGGCAACTTGAGCCCACCAGAGTCAACGCTGGAGTGAGGTTATGACTTCGCGGATATCTTTTCGCTGCGGATTGGCGACAACCGTCCTCGGATTCGGCGTTGGCGTTTTCGCCGTTTCGCCAAGTTTGGCTCAAGGCAACCCGGAGCGGAACGTCTATTTCGGCCAGACTCATGTCCATACCAGCTGGTCATTCGACGCCTACGTGTTCGGTAACACGATCACCGGGCCGGAAGAGGCGTACAAATATGCGCTCGGCCAGCCGATCAAGCACCCAGGCGGCTACATGGTTCAGCTCAAGCGGCCGCTCGATTTCCAGGCGGTGACCGATCACGCCGAATATGTCGGCACGGTCAGGTTGGCGAATGACCCGGGCTCCGCCATCAGCAAGCTGCCGATTGCCGACAAACTCAAGGTCCACAGCAAGGACGACATCCAGAAAGTCTACCTTTTCCTCGGCGCCTCCATACTCAAGAACCAGCCGATCAAAGAACTGCTCGACCCTCAAGTAGCCGGCAGTATCTGGAAAGATACCGTCGCGATCGCCGACAAGTATTACCAGCCCGGGAAGTTCACGACGTTTGCTGCTTACGAATGGACCTCAACGCCGAACAACAGCAACATGCATCGGAACGTTATCTTCAGGGATACGAAGAAGGTGCCGGATGTTCCGTTCAGCTCCATCGACTCAGACCACCCCGAGGATCTCTGGGCCTGGATGGACGCGCAGCGCCAAACGGGCAACGAGCTACTGGCGATATCGCACAACGCCAATTTGTCTGACGGCATCATGTTTCCGTTGGACGTCGACAGCAAAGGACGTCCGATCGACGCCGCCTGGGCTCAGGACCGGATGAACAACGAGCCGCTGTCGGAAATCACCCAGCTCAAAGGCACGTCGGAGACGCATCCGAGCCTTTCGCCCAACGATGAATTCTCCGGCTTCGAGATTCTCACCTATCTGCTGGGCGGCGCCACCCGCGCGCCAAAGGTCCACGGTAGCTATATTCGGGAGGCCTACGAGAATGGCCTCGGCATGCAGGACGCCCGCGGCTACAACCCCTACAAGTTCGGCGTCGTGGGTGCGAGCGACTCGCACGACACCGCTGTCGCCTACGATGCGTCGCACTTCTTCGGTGCCCACGGGCTCACCGACGCGACACCGCAGGCGCGCTTGAGCGGAGCGGAGACCGCCGGATTGACCAATGATCAGATCAGCGTGTCAGGCCTCGGCGGCGTCTGGGCTGAGGAGAATACGCGTGAGTCGATCTTCGCCGCCATGCAGCGCAAGGAGACGTTCGGCACCAGCGGCACGCGCATCAAGGTGCGGCTGTTCGGTGGCTGGGATTTTGGGCCCGACGTGCTGAAGCAGAAAGACTGGGTCAAGACCGGATACGCCAACGGCGTGCCGATGGGCGGCGACCTGCCGCCGCCGAAGGGTAAGGCCCCGACCTTCATCGTATGGGCGGTCAAGGACCCCGACGAAGCCAATCTGGATCGCATCCAGATCGTCAAGGGCTGGACCAAGAGCGGCCAGATCTTCGAGAAGGTCTATGATGTCGCCTGGTCAGGCGACCGGAAGCTCGCGCGCGCTCCGATCCAGAATGTTCTCTATGGCGGCAACGACATGATCCTGCCCCTAGTCGGTAATACCGTCGACATCAAGACCGCCACCTACAAGAACACGATCGGCGCCGTGGAATTGAAGACGGTGTGGACAGACCCGGATTTCGATCCGAGCCTGCACGCCTTCTACTACGCACGGGTGCTGCAGATCCCGACGCCTCGTTGGACCACCTACGACGCCAAGAGCCTGGGCGTTCCGCCGCCGAGCAACGTGCCGGCAACGATCCAAGACCGCGCCTGGACTTCGCCGATCTGGTACACGCCAACAGCCGAACTTCGCGCCAAGGCGGTGCACAGCCCGACCGTGACCGATCTGACGCAGCGCGGCGCGACGGCGCTCGACGACGCGCGGTTGCGCGAGCTGATCGTCGGTAAGACCGTCGCAGTCCACAACATCGTGACCGATAACCGGTTCGAGATCACCTACGGGGTCGATGGCCGGCGCCTGATCTCGAGCGTCGACGGCAAGCTGCCCGATTCTGAGCAGATGGGCGACGTGATGCACCCCGGCGGATTGGGCGCACAGTACGAGATTCGGGACGGCCGTATCGTCACCGCGATTGAAGGGACACCCTTCGAGGTGACCGCATACGCTCTCGGCGACAAGCTTTTCGCCGCACGGAGCAACGAGTTCGGATATGCCAATTATGAGGTCCAACGGGTAAGTCCGTGAGCGATAGGCCGCCGACGGAACGCCGCCCTGGGTTTGGATGAGCCCGCATCTTGCGAAGCCCGTGCCATCGCCGCTGCGGCGATGGCTACGCGAACCCCTGCTGCATGTGCTGCTGATCGGGGCGACGCTGTTCGTGGTCTACGACGCGCTCAATCCCGGCGCTGCCGAGCGCCCGGAGCCCAATCGCATTGTGATTACAACGGACGACCTCGCACAGTTGCAGATAGCTTGGATGGCCCAGTGGCAGCGCCCGCCCACGCCGGACGAGATGCACAACCTCCTCGATGGCAAGATCCGGGAGGAGGTGCTCTCCCGCGAGGCGACCGCACTGGGTCTCGACAAGGACGACACCATCATAAGGCGCCGTTTGGCGCAAAAGATGGAGTTCGTCATGGACGATGTTGCGGCGCTGCGCGAGCCGACGGGCGACGAACTGCGGCGCTGGTTCGAGCAAAACCCACAACGATTTGCCTTGCCGAGCCTGGTGACCTTCCGCCACCTCTATTTCTCGCCCGATCGGCGCGGCGCGCACGCGCGCGATGATGCCGCGGCGGCTCTGCAAAAGGCCGCCAGCAAGCCGGAGGACACACCTGAGCTTGTAGGCCTTTCCGATCCATTCATGTTCCAGGACTTCTATGCCGAAAGCTCGCCCGATGAGGTTGCCGGCATATTCGGGACAGGCTTCGCGCAGGCGCTACTCGAGCTCAAGGAGCGACAGTGGCAGGGACCGATCGAGTCGGGATTGGGCTGGCATCTGGTTTGGGTCGAAGCGAAGATTCCCGGCCGCGTGCCGCCCTTCGAGGAGATCGCAGCGACGGTGAAGTCGGAATGGATGGATGAGCAACGCGCGGCGGCCAAGCGCAAGATGTTCGAGACTATGCGAGCCCGTTATCAGATCGTGCCGCCGCAGGCCGCTCCGCCGACACCGAGCGGCGCCGCGGCCCACGCCACCGCGCCATCGCGCTAAAGCCCGCCCGAGGAGCCTTGGTGTTCACTCGACTGCTGCTTCTCTGCTTCCTATTTGGGGGCCTGATTCACGGCTCGATCGCCCACGCACACGAGTCGCGTCCGGCATATCTGGAGATCAACGAGACCGCCCCGGGGCGCTATGAAGTGTTGTGGCGCACCCCGCTCAGCGTCGGCATGCAGCTACCGATCGAGCTAAAACTCCCCAACGATACACGCAACATGATCCCGCCATCGGTCAGGGAGTTCTCCGGCCAGCAGCTCGAACGCCGGTTGATCGACGCCGGCAACAATGGCCTGGCCGGCAAGCGCATCGAATTCGTCGGACTGCAGGCGACCATCACCGACGTTCTGGTGCGGGTGCAGGCGCTCGACGGCACGTACACCACTACGCTGGTGCATCCGTCGCAGCCGTGGGTCGAGATTCCAGCCTCCCAGGGCATCATTGATGTTGCCCGCGCCTATCTCATGCAGGGCATCGAGCACATTCTGTTCGGCACCGACCACCTGTTGTTCGTCCTCGGCTTGATCATCATGGTTCGCGACCGATGGATGCTGTTGAAGACGATCACGGCCTTCACGGTGGCGCACAGTATCACCCTGGCGGCGGCGACCGTGGGCTACGTGCATGTGCCGGCGCCGCCGCTCAACGCCGCGATTGCGCTGTCGATCATGTTCGTCGGCGTCGAGGTACTGCGGTCATGGCGCGGCGAGACCAGCCTGACGCTGCGTGAGCCATGGCTGGTCGCCTTTGTGTTCGGCTTGATTCACGGATTAGGTTTTGCCGGCGGGCTGGTCAGCCTCGGCCTGCCGCAAGGCGATATTCCGCTCGCGCTGTTGCTGTTCAATATCGGCGTCGAGGTCGGCCAACTGTCGTTCGTAGCGCTCATCTTGCTGCTGCTGCGTTCCTTCCATCAGCTCGACATCGACTGGCCGCTGCCGGTGCGCATGATGCCGGCTTATGTTGTCGGTTCTCTGGGCGCGTTTTGGACGATCGACCGCATCGTCGCCATGCTTGCGGGAACCGGATGAACTGCGGAAATCAGGCTATGTCCGATCGCCTACATGCGCGCGGACCATCCGAGCATGAGGAGCCCGATTGCCGCGATCCAGCTGCCGCAGACGCGGACGGCTAGCCGCGCCCATTGCGCGCGCAGCGATGTCACCTGTCCGGCTAGGAGCGAGACGACCACCGCGAGGCAGCATGCCGTCCCTGCAATCGCGACGAGGCCGCGGGGCGCGGCGGTCAACTCAGTGCCGTTGGCGAACCCATGCAGGGCGCTGATGGCTGCGGCCAAGCCGAGGACTACTGCCAATGGCAGACGCAAATCGGCCGCTACCGCCGCGCCGGCGAGCGCCGTTGCCGCTGCCGCGGCCCACAATGGAATTGCGGGAACGCCGAGCGCCCATCCGGCTATCATCCCAATCGTCCACGCGGCCGGCAGCGCCGCAAGGAGCCAGCGCCCGTAGCGCGCGCCGCTCAGGCCAGCGAGCAATGCCACGGCCGCGATCGGCAGGAGGTCCTCTGCTGAGGTCAAGGGATGCGCCACGCCGTCGTAAAACGGCCCGAAGCCGCTGTTCATCAGGTGTGCATGCGCGGCGGGCGCAGTGGACGCAGCGAGGATCGCGAGCCACAGCCACGCTTTTCGCGCCCGATCCATTCGGCTCATATCAAGGCATTCCACAAGAAGACGGCGCCCGCGACTACCACGCCGACGCCGCCAAAACGAAGAACGATTTGGCCAGACTTCCAGCGATGGATGAGCCCAATGCCGATGCCCGTCAGGTGCAGCAATCCGGTCGCGACGACGAATCCGATACTGTAAAGCACGCCGCTTTCGTCGGGTGGCAGTTCGGTGCCATGCGCGTGACCATGGAAGATCGCGAAGAACCCGACGAGCAGCGCCGCAACCCAGAGTGCCGGCTTCGCCTCTGTTGCCACCACAGCGCCAAGCCCAATGGCCGACAACGCAATACCGATCTCGGTGCCGGGAAGCGGGACTCCAATGAGAGCTAGCATTCCGCCAAAGGCCATCACCATCGGGAACGTGACCGGCAGTAGCCAGATCGCGGGCGCGCCGAGTTGCGCGCCCCACAGTCCGACCGAAACCATCGCCACTACGTGGTCAAGTCCCGTTATCGGATGCTTGAATCCGCTGGAGAATCCACCGGCCCCGTCACCCAAGAGATGGGCGGAAGCGGTGGCGGGCCGAAACAGCCAGAGGCAGAGTAAGACTGCTCTTTGCAATCGAGCGGTCATTTCCTCAATCTCCGCGACATGTCGGTTCGTCGCCGAAAGCGACCTGAGGTCCTCGGCGATATCGTCTTTGGCGGACACCACTTTTGCGCGTTCCCGCGATCCTGGCTATTATGATCGAATGTCGAAAAAATAGCTCCTGCGGTGACGATCAATTGCCGTTCCGCAGAGGAATGCTCACATGGTGTTTGTACCCGATTCCGGTCAGCTTGCGCAGGTAATGGGGCAAGCGACGGCACCGGCATTCGTCCTGGGCGCGGTAGCCGCCTTCATCGCCGTCCTACTCAATCGAATGGGAGTCGTCCTAGATCGCATTCGCGCTCTGAATGAGATCGCCAATGACGATACCGTGCGGGCTCATCTTAAATCTGATATTCCACGGTTGCGGCAGCGGGCCAAACTTTTGAACGGTGCAACGTATTTGGCGCTTCTTAGCGGGATCTGTACGTCATTGCTCCTGATCGTGGGATTTGGCAGCGCGTTCTTTCGCCTGCGCCATGAATATGGAGCCGGTATTCTTTTCGCTGTCGCGGTTGCCCTGCTGGGTGGTTCGCTCTTCAGGTTTGCACAGGAAGTAAGGATAGGCCTCAGTGAGGCTGATCATTTTCGCTAAGTAATCGCCGCGTGTTCCGCAATCAATCAATGTGCGTTTGCAAAGGTCACAGAAGGTTTACGACCACCTTGCTGCGGTGCATGAAGTCCGTTGTTGGCCCGTTTCTACCGTTCGCGGCGGTGCGTACAGACCCGTTTGAGCGTGCCGACTACGAATCCGGCTCATACGACAAGTGGTACGTGGAGCGGGTATTTTTGTTTGCTCCCGCGATAGCGATTGTGGGCCAGCACTTAGCAACATTCCAGCAGTTCCCACCGCGAAAACTCCGAGATTTGCTACCACCGCGATCGCAGACGTTAAATGGGGCAGGTTTTGCACGTCTGCTTTTCCCTGTTATTGCGTCACAGTTTCCCTGTTACGCCAAAATCGTTCCCTGTTAATTTTCACAGGGAATGTCGCCAAAAAGCCCCGTCAATGCTGGAATAGTTGATGCTCTCGTCGCCGCATCGGCCTCGATTTGCGGATTTTCCCTGTATTTTTCCCTGTTAGCAGGGAATTTGGTGCGGAGACTGGTCCGATACAGACTGCCGCCTCAGCCAAATTACAATCTTAAGACAGTCACTTAATTAAAATGGGCCGATCGAATGAGGCCAAAAACGACCTCATGTCGCGTTTATGTCGCGCCCAGGATCGAGCGGCAAAAAATTCCCGATTAACTTAACAGCGCCTGCTCGGCTTTTGCCAACCGTTCGTGCACGTCGTCGCTCTCCGGAAACAGATGACCGTACGTGTCC
>JBAUCK010000426.1:0-6194 GCA_049677525.1 Xanthobacteraceae bacterium | reverse complement strand
TCCGCCGGCCAGACCTTGGCCCAATCTCCTCGATCGCCGGCCAATGCGCCGATCACAGTGCGGCTCGACCAGGCCACCCTATTCCAGCTTCCGGTCAGCGCGGCCACGGTGGTGATCGGCAATCCGCTGATTGCCGACGTGACGATCCAGTCCGGCGGCGTCGCCGTTGTCACCGGCAAGGGCTATGGCGGGACCAATGTCATCGTCCTCGACCACGGCGGCGTCGTGCTGCTGGAGAAGCAGATCGTGGGGACGTCGCCATCCGATCACGTAGTTTACATCTATCGCGGTCCTTCGCGCACCCCGACTGCTCGGCGCGCGTCAATCTCGGCGACGATCCGGATGTGTTCGACAAGGTCCTCGGCGAAACGGTGACGCGCACCACGCAAGCGATGACTGCGGGCGCGAACACGGCCTCTTCCGGCCATTAATTCCATTAGGACGATGGAATCGGCAGCGCCGTCGTCGATTTGATCTTTTCCATCGCGAAGCGCGACGTCACGTTCTTCAGCGCCACCGTCGAAATCAGGCGCTTATAGAAAGTGTCATAACCGGCAATGTCCGGCACCACGACGCGCAGCATGTAATCGACGTCGCCGGCCATGCGATAGAACTCCATCACCTCCGGCATGGCGGTGACAGTCTTGGCGAATTTGTCGAGCCAGTCCTGCGAATGGTCGCCAGTCTCGATCGACACAAAAACACTAATGCCGAGCCCGATACTGTCCTGATCGATAATCGCCACGCGCTTCTGGATGACGCCGTCGGCCTCGAGCCGCTGGATACGTTTCCAGCATGGCGTCGATGACAGGCCGACCCGGGAGCCGATTTCGGCGACGGACAGAGCGGCGTTATCCTGCAGAACCGCAAGGATTTTTCGGTCTATTGCATCCATAGAAATAATCTTCCACAACGTTGCCTATATGGCTATCTATATAGAAAAATATTCTAAATCAAGCCGGAAAATGCCCCTCACGCCGACGGCCCCACGCAATCGAGGGCAGCCGTCAGCGTTCCGCTTTCGCGGCAATGAGCGGCAGGGGCTGCTCCGCCAGCAACGCCTCAACCTCGGCTCGCGTCGGGCAGCCGGCGGCGCCGCCAATCCGCGTGCATTTGACGCCGGCGACCGCCGCGCCAAAGCGCATTGCCGCGGTGACGCCTTGGCCTTCGGTCAGCGCGACAAGGAAGCCGCCGTGGAAAGCATCCCCGGCGCCAAGCGTATCGACGGCGGCGATTTTGAACACCGGCACGCCGCGCAGCGCGCCGTCGTCGAGATAGATAATGTCGCCCGGCCCATCACTGACGGCGAGGAAGGCGTCGGTCGTCTTGGCGATGCGTCTGAGACCTTCGCCGAGATCGGTCAGGCCGGTTGTTCCGCGCAGGCACTCCGAAGAGAAAATGATATGCGTCGCCAGCTGAAACAGCGGATCGTCCTCGACTGTCGGCCGGTCGCCGTCAAGCAAAACCGGAAGCCCGCGCCGCCGCGCCGCTTCGCAGATCGGCAGCACGAATTCGGGATAGCGATTGTCGGCCAGCACCGCATCGGCATCGGCGACGATGGCGTCGGGGTCCCGCGGCTTGGTCGCGGCCACGCGCTCGTCGCGATAGGTCACGATGGTGCGGTCGCCGCGCGCATTCATGAAAATCGCCGACAGCGCTGTCGCCAGGCCGTCAATGCGCTGGCAGAACCTGCAATCGACGTTCTCGCGTTCGAGCGCCTTGAGCACGCGGTCGCCATTGCCGTCTTCGCCTTCGGGGCCGCCGAGCGGTCCCGCGAGCGCGGCGCGGCCGCCGAGGCGGGCGACAGCGACCGCGGCATTCGCCGCACAGCCGCCATTGACGACGAAAAATCCCTTGGCCTGCACCTTGCCGTCGGGCTGCGGAAACTCTTCGACGCGAAACACCTCGTCGAGCACGATGATGCCGGCGCACAGGATACGCGGCGCTGCCTTAGCCGATGACATCGCAACCGTTCTCGACAAAATCGCGAATAATGTGATGCGCGATGGCGACCGGCGGCGGCGTAGTCAAGCCGTCCTTGTGCTGGCGCTTGAGCATGGTTGCCAATTCGGCGCGGTCGAACCAGCGCGCGTCCTCAAGCTCCTCGCGATCGATCACGATCTCGTCCGATAGCGCGCACGCGTGACAGCCGATCATCAACGACGCGGGAAACGGCCACGGCTGCGAGGCAAAATACCTGACCGCGCCGCAGACGATGCCGACCTCTTCCAGCACTTCGCGCCGCACCGCCTCCTCGATGGTTTCGCCGGGCTCGATGAAGCCGGCGAGACAGGACCACATGGTCGGCGCGAAACGCTGCGAGCGGCCGAGCACGCAACGCTCTCCGGCAATCACCAACATGATGACGACAGGGTCAGTGCGCGGAAAATGCTGCGCCTTGCACACCGGGCAATCGCGCCGCCATCCGGCCTGCACGAGATGCGTCGGCGAGCCGCAATTGGGACAGAACCGATGACGCGCGTGCCAACCGAGCAGCGCCTTGGCTTCGGCGAGCGGCGGCAAATCGTCGGCGCCGACCAGGCCTTGCACCGCAATGCTCCGCAGATCGGTGACTTTGAGATCGTTGCGCGTCTTCAATGCTTCAGCCGCTTGCGGATCGAGCCCAAGACCGAAACGCGGCGCTTGGTTCACCGCGCCGAGAAAGACGCTCTCGCGCACCGCGCCGAGCGCATTGGCCTCGGTGGGCGAAAACAGCGGATTGCACATTCCGCCTGCTTCGCCGGTGCTCTTGAGCACAATGAGTTCGCCGCCGATCACGTAGACGCCGGCGCGGGCATGCTCGCACAGTTTCTTGATCGCAAGCTCATCGTCGCGGCGCTGCGCCATGCGATCGAGCAGGCTCGCCGTATAGCCGAGCCGGGGTTTGGCGCCGAGTTCGGGAGGGTTTACCACGACTTTCAAACGCGGTCGGAACTGAGCCGGATCATTCGGCCGCTTCGCGCATGGCCGCCTGATGTAATGGCCGCGGATGGAACGTGTCGTACAGTTCCGGCCGCTGCCATTGCGGGCCGAGCACGCCCTGTTTGGCGCCGGCACTCGCCGAAGAGCCGACTTCGTCGCGCGAATTGCGCAGCGCCCGCACGCGGTCGAGGCTGACATCGAGCAAGCTCATGCCCGGCGCCGTGCTCTCGAACAAGATCTCTTCCGGCGCCGCCACCATGGCAAGGCCGCGCTGCGTCGCGTCGAACAGGTTTTGCGTGGTCACGACGATGGCCAGGTTTTCGATGGCGCGGGCGAAGATCAACGTGCGCCACGTCGTCCACAGCCGGTTCTTATCGACCCCCGCAGGCATGAAGATCAATTCGGCGCCGCGCAGCGCCAGCGCGCGCGTGACTTCCGGCATATAGACTTCGCTGCACATCGCCAGCCCGACTTTGCCGTGCGGGGTGTCGAAGACCGAATAGTGATCGCCGGCGACGTATTGGAATTCCCAGGTCTTGCCGCCGGTATAGATCCACGGCCCGTTCGGATGGGTGCGCCGGTAAAGCGCCGGCGCCCGGCCGTCGGGAAAGGCCATGACGACAAGATTGTAGGCGGTCGCAGCTTTGGTATCGATCGGCTCGATGGTGCCGAATACGGCATGGATCCGATGCTTGGCCGCAGCCTCCGCCAGCGCCGGGATCGGATCGTAGGTCGCCGGCATCCGCCAGGGGCCGGGATAATTCTCCGGAAAACAGATGAAGTCGGCGCCTTCATTCGCGGCGCGTTCGATCGCCTTGGCCGCATCGGCGACGTTCTTCTCGTCGTCAGGAGGACGATGCGTGATCGGCTGCACGACGGCGATGCGGAAGGTCATCGTTTTCGCTCCTGGCGGCGCTTATCCCGCGCCTCTTCTCACGCGGGGATTCAAGCCGTGCCGGTGTGCAAGGTCAAGGCGCGCGGCCTGCCTGACTGAGCGAAAAAGGGAAACGGGCCGCTTAGCGCGGCCCGTCCGTAGCGCCCAAGCCGTAAAACTTAGTCGTAAAATACGTCGTAGGCGACGTCGGCGACCTGGCCGGTGATCAAGTTCACCAGCAACAGATCGGGTCCGTAGCGCACCCATTGATAACCGGGAGGCGGCGGACCCATGCCGAGAGCGGCCCAGTCGGCGTACCAATAATCCCGCCCGAAGAAGATCGGAGGCAGCGCGGCACCGACTTCCCAGCGGCGATAGCCAAATCCCGGCGGATAGATAAACGGGTGAATGTGAACCCGTTCGATATCGTGGCCGCGATAGCTGAATCGCGCGCCTCCGCCCGGCGGGCCCATCGGGCGGAGCATCGCGGCCGGCGGCGGATGCGGACCGCCCATCGCACCGGGCGGCGGACCATGCGGGACGGCACGAGGAACCGGACCGCTGGGATGCGGCACCGGATGCGGCGGGCCACCCGGGTGCGGCGGACCGCCTTCATGACGTTCGTCATGGCGGTCTTGCGCGAGGGCCAGTCCCGGCGCCATCAGCGCGATCGACACGGCAACGATAAAAGCACGCAGCATTTGCGTTCTCTCTCTTCTTTGGTTGTGAACGTCTTACAGCCGTAAGCATTTTCCGGCGTGGAGGGAGCAAACCGAGGTGCAGGCAGATTGCCGTGGTCACTGCGGCGAAACTTTGGTGGAGGCTTCGGCTGCAGATATTCTGCTCGCTGGCGCAGGAGGAGGCGGCAACAGCCGGCGGCGTTTCGGCGAGCCCTGCCCTCCTTGCTTTCCTGATCTGCGCGGCGGATATAGGGGCCGGGAGGTTGGCGGTGGACGAGCCACTCGCCAACCGGGTCAGGTCCGGAAGGAAGCAGCCCTAACGAGCTCCGGTTCGGGTCGCTCGTCAGCCTCCCACCCTTTTCGACGATTTATCGGGGATGCAGACCCGGATGCCACTTCGCCCATCTGGGGGCGGCGTCATATATTGAAGCACCACTTTAAGGTTCTGGTCCCGGCCGCAGTGACAAACGACGCGCAGTTATGAGTGATGCCACCCCACAAGCCGCCTACCGCGTGCTGGCGCGCAAATACCGGCCGTCGACTTTCGACGACCTGATCGGCCAAGACGCCATGGTGCGCACGGTATCGAACGGTTTCGAGACCGGCCGCATCCCGCAGGCCTGGATCCTCACCGGCGTGCGCGGCGTCGGCAAGACCACAACCGCGCGCATTCTGGCACGGGCGTTGAACTACGAATTGCCGTACGGCTCGGTCACAGCCCCGACCGTCAAGATGCCGGCGCTCGGCGTGCATTGCGAAGCGATCATGGAAAGCCGCCATCTCGACGTCATCGAGATGGATGCGGCCTCCCATAACGGCGTCGACGATGTGCGGCAGATCAACGAGGCGGTGCGCTATGCGCCGGTGTCGGCGCGCTACAAGGTCTACATCCTCGACGAAGTGCACATGCTGACGCCGCAGGCGTTCAATGCGCTTCTAAAAACGCTCGAAGAGCCGCCGCCGCACGCCAAATTCATTTTCGCCACCACCGAAATCCGCCGCGTGCCGATCACGGTGCTGTCGCGCTGCCAGCGCTTCGATCTGCGCCGGGTCGATGCGGCGCTCTTGGTCAAGCACCTGCAGAATATCGCAGCCCAAGAGAAGCTCGATGCCGAGCCTGCGGCGCTCGGCCTGATCGCGCGCGCCGCCGAGGGCTCGGTGCGCGATTCATTGTCTTTGTTCGATCAGGCGATCGCCCATGCCGCAGGCACTGTTCGCGCCGAAGACGTGCGCCAGATGCTCGGGCTCGCGGACCGCACCAGGGTCATCGACCTGTTCGAGGCCTTGATGCGCGCCGATATCGCGGGCGCGCTCAAGGAATTGCGCGACCAATACGATGCCGGCGCCGACCCGGCGATGGTCCTTGGCGACCTTGCCGAATTCACTCATTTCGTGACGCGGGTGAAAATCGTGCCGGCGATCGCCGATGATGTGTCGCTCACCGAAGCCGAGCGCAGCCGTGGCCGCGCCTTTGCGACAAAGCTCTCGATGCGCGTTCTGGCGCGGACCTGGCAGATGCTGCTCAAGGGCATCACCGAGGTCGAAGCCGCCGGCCGCCCGGTCGACGCCGCCGAAATGGTGCTGGTTCGCATCGCCTATGCCGCCGATCTGCCGACACCGGACGAAGCGATCCGTTCGCTCGGCGATGCCGCGCGCGGCAATGGTGCGGCGGCCAACGCAGGCGTCAAGACGCCGACGGCCGCGCCAACGTCTCCGCC
>JBAUCK010000425.1:0-33045 GCA_049677525.1 Xanthobacteraceae bacterium | reverse complement strand
GACATCGAGACGGTTTTCTTGCGCGAGCGCGGCCAGCGCCGTTACAGCTTCCGTCGTTTCCATACTTCAACGAATATTGAAATATAAGACGAATGTCAAGGAGATCGCCGCCACCCCCGTCACTTTTCCATTGACATGCATCACCGTTTAGGTTACATATGGTTGCGAATCTCGCTCTGTAAGGGACGCCATCACGGAGGGTGCTCTCGATTGTGCGGAGCGAGTGCGGTGCCCGCGGGCGGAACGACACACTCCGCTCCCGGGCGGCTTCGGGCATCATCTGGCCGGCACTACGACCGGTCCGTGGGGTGCGCCATTGGACTGGGACAGGCGGGGGCGGGTAACGCCCGCTTAAACTGCGTCCGATGCTGCCTCCGGAAGCAGGACGACTACAGATCGGCGTTCTTGCCACGTCCCAGGAAGCCTGAAGTCACGCGCAGCGGGCGAAAGCCCGCAAGTCAGAACCGCGGTGGAACGCCGACAGGCGAGCGTGCTGCGAGCAGCACGCGGCCGTGCCAGCTGCACGGCAGGTTGGAGCAAGTGTCTGCCGGATTCCGCTTCCCTTTTTCGTTCGTCCGTTCTTAGAAGCGTCATCACCTTAGAAGCGTCATTGCCGGACTTGATCCGGCAATCCATGCGGAAGCGAAGCGCGATCGATCTTTCGGATCGCGTAAGCTGCGAGTCACCATGGACCACCGGGTCAAGCCCGGTGGTGACGAGGAGTGTTGTCCGACGTCGGGAGGCTTCCCGCCAATTGCGGAGCAGAAAGAATCAATCGTTGCCGCAGCAGGCGATCAAGATGCTGACGGTCGGCGCGTTGGGCATCGACATGGCGGCGCCCGGCAGCGTGCTGGCGGCGGCTTCGAGCGCCGTATCGGAAATCTCGTAAGTGAGGATCTGTTCGTCGCTCGCTTGGCAATCGATCTCGGTCATGACGCTCCCTCAAGCCGCGTGCGGCCGGCAAGATACCAATAAGATAGCAGTGCGCGGGAAGCAGTGCGAGCGACGTGGAACGCATAAAAAACGGGAGGCCGAAGCCTCTCGTCTTCACTCACACGCGAAATCGCGTTGGAAATCGCGTCTTAGCTGCGCCCGACCACGTCGAGCGTCACGTCGGCCAGGCCGGAAAAGCCGAGCGCATGCGCACCTGCCGGCGTCAGGTCGATGACGCGGCCGCGGACGAAGGGCCCGCGATCGTTGATGCGCACGACGACCGAACGGCCGGTGCGGTTATTGGTGACCCGCACCATGGTGCCGAACGGCAAGCTGCGATGGGCGGCGGTGAGCGCCCCCGGCGACAGCCGTTCGCCGCTCGCGGTCCGTGACCCCTCAGAATAGACGGAAGCAACACCAGATTGCGCCGAAGCGCTCGGAGTAAAGCCGATGGTAGATGCAAGAAGAGTGCAAGCAAATACGAGTTTCCCCGGGCTGTACGAAGCCATTATATACCTATTACGTAGTTGATGGGATGGGTGATTAGGCTCGGTCCCGCGAGCCATGGCGCGTATGACCAGCCGAATGTGGTCACAATACGTCGATTCACCGCTGGAAGGACTTAGGGCAGGAAGGTGAAAATCTATGCGGCCCGCAGGCGATTGCGGAACAATTGACTTAAATACTTGGTATCAGGGGATTTTTCGCGAGCGCCGCGCCGCCGAAGCCCGCCGAATCGGAAAAGCTCCGCGTTTTGTGCATCGCGACACACCCGACCTATGCAGTTACGGGACGAACTTTTTTCGACGATGGGCGCTTGGCGGGGCTGCTTACGCCGCCGCGCTCGGCAGCACGTAGTTCTTGAATTGCTCGCGCAGCACGGTCTTTTGGATCTTGCCGGTCGCGGTATGCGGGATTTCCGCGACGAAGACGACGTCGTCCGGCATCCACCACTTGGCGACCTTGCCGTCGAGATAAGCCAGCAATTCGTCGCGGCTCACCTCCTGTCCGGCCTTGCGCACGATGACGAGAAGCGGCCGCTCGTCCCATTTCGGATGGCGTACTCCGATCACCGCGGCTTCGGCGACCTGGGGATGGCCGACCGCGAGATTTTCCAATTCGATCGAGGAGATCCATTCGCCGCCCGACTTGATGACGTCCTTGGAGCGGTCGGTGATGCCGAGATAGCCGTGGCGGTCGAGAGTGCCGACATCGCCGGTGTCAAAATAGCCGTCGTCGTCGAGCACGCCCTCGGCCTCCTTGAAATAGGCGCGGGCGACCGAGGGCCCGCGCACTTTCAGCCGCCCGAAAATGGCGCCGTCGCGCGCCAATTCGCGGTCATCGTCGTCGGTGATTTTCATCTCGACGCCGAACGGCGGATGGCCCTGCTTCATCTGCACGTCGAGGCGCGCGTCGCCGGTCAGGCTCGCATATTCCGGCTTCAGCGATCCGAGCGTGCCGAGCGGGCTCATTTCGGTCATGCCCCAGGCGTGGCAGACCTCAACGCCGTAATTGTCCTGGAATTTTTGCGTCATGGCGCGCGGACAGGCCGAGCCGCCGATCACGACCTTCTTCAGATGAGGCAGTTTGAGATCGTTGGCCTCGAGATGCTGCAGCAGCATCAGCCACACCGTCGGCACCGCGGCGGTGAAGGTGACGCGGTAAGTGTCGAGCAATTCGTAGATCGAGGCGCCGTCGAGCTTGCCGCCCGGCAGCACCAAGGTGGCGCCGACCATCGGCGTCGTGAGCGCAAGCCCCCAGCAATTGGCGTGGAACATCGGCACCACCGGCAGGACCACGTCACACGAGGCGACACCCATGGCATCGTGCTGCGCCGCCATCATCGAGTGCAGCACGTTGGAGCGGTGCGAGTAGAGCACGCCCTTGGGATGGCCGGTGGTGCCCGACGTGTAACACATGCCGGCGGCGGTGTTTTCGTCGAAGATTTTCCAGGCGTAATCGCCGTCGACCTCGGCGATCCATTCCTCGTAAGGCACCGCGTTTTTCAGCGTGGTCGCCGGCATATGCGCGGCGTCGGTGAGCACGATATATTTCTCGATCGGCTTGAGCTTGTCGGCGAGCTTTTCCAGAATCGGCACGAAAGTGAGATCGACCATCATCATGCGGTCTTCGGCGTGATTGACGATCCAGATGATCTGTTCGGCGAACAAGCGCGGATTGATGGTGTGATAGACCGCGCCCATGCCCATGATGCCGTACCAGGCTTCGAGGTGCCGCCAGGAGTTCCAGGCCAGCGTCGCGATGCGGTCGCCCTGTTTGATGCCGTCGCGTTCGAGCCGTTGCGCCACGCGCAGCGCCCGCGCCCGGACCTCGATGTAATTGGTGGTATGGATCGGCCCTTCGACCGAACGCGAGATCACCTGACGGCCGCCGTGATTGAGCGCCGCGTGATCGATGATGCGATGGCACAACAGCGGCCAATCCTGCATCAGGCCAAGCATGGCGTTTCTCCCCTTTGTCGGCAGGCTTTCGTCAGCATGACCTTTTTTCGGCCGGCCTTTGATTTTTGCCTTTGATTGCTTGGAAGGTTACCCGTCTGGCGCGGCGAGGCAACATTTCTTCGCAGGCGCCGCCAAAGCTTGAAGTGGGGCAGGTTTACAGCCTAAACAGGGGCCGCAATTGCGCTGGGGAAGCCGCGTGAAATGTGCCGTCGTTGTCGCCGTGCTGTTGAGCGCAACGGGAATTGCGGCGGCGCAGAATCCGACCTCGAAGAGCATGCCCAAAGGCGTGCCGACCATCGCCCCGCCTGAGCCGAGGGACGTGCCCGAGCCGACCAACGCGCCTGCCCCGCGGCCACAGCCGGTCAAGCAGAGCAAAACGGCAAAAGCCGCGGCGCGGCCGCTGCCTGTCGTCATTCCACAACAATTCGCGCCGCCGCAGGAAGAATATGCGTCGTTTCCAAATACGGAAGCGGCCGCGGCCGCGGCGGCGACGCCATCAGCCTGCCAGATCGGGCTCGCCAAGGTCGCCGAATTCAAGCCGCTGCCGGTTCTGGTCGGCGCCGGCGAATGCGGCGCCACCGACGCGGTGCTGATGGCCTCGATTATCCTGCCCGATCAGAGCCGGGTCGCGGTGCAGCCGCCGGCAACGCTGCGCTGCCCGATGGCGCAGGCGCTTGCCGACTGGGTGCGCGAGGATGTCGCGCCATCGATGAAGAAATTCGGGCCGCCGCTGCGCGCCCTTGATAATTTCGATTCCTATTCGTGCCGCGGCCGCAACAATATCCGCGCTGCGCTATTGAGCGAGCACGGCAAGGCCGACGCCATCGATATCCGCGATTTTGCGCTGGCCGATGGCCGCGAATTCGGTCTGACCGACATCCATGCCGACAAGGACTGGCGCGACACCATTCGGACGAGCGTCTGCGCGCGTTTCTCGACCGTGCTCGGCCCCGGCTCCGACGGCTATCACGAGGAACATATCCATCTCGACCTCGCCGCGCGCCGCAATAATTACAAAGTGTGCCAGTGGGATGTGCGCGTGCCGCCGCCGCCGGTCGAAGCCAAGGCACAATCGGGACAAGACAATGCGGCAGCAGCGGACAGTGCCGCGCCACAAGGCGATGACGCGCCCGCCATTCCGATCGACGAAGTGCCGCTGCCGCGTCCGCGGCCGAAATTCGCGCTACAATAGATCGGCTCGGCTCTATTATTGGCGTCTATCATTGGCATCTATTATTTGAGCATGAGCTTCCCGCTTGTCGGGATCATGCTCTGAGGAAACAAAATGCCGCCGCTCAGCAATCTCGCGACCCGCGATGTCGAAACGCTGGTGCATCCTTACGTCAACCTCGCAAGCTTCCGCGACAATGGCCCGCTGATCATCGAGCGCGGCCAAGGCGTCTATGTCTATGACACCGACGGCAAGGGCTATATCGAAGGCATGGCCGGGCTGTGGTGCACGGCGCTCGGCTACGGCAATGAGGAATTGGTCGAAGCCGCCGCGACACAGATGCGCAAGCTCTCCTTCGCGCACCTGTTCACCGGGCGCAGCCACGACCCGGCGATCGAGCTTGCCGAGAAGCTCAAGGAGATCGCGCCGGTACCGATCTCAAAGACCTTCTTCTGCAATTCAGGCTCCGAGGCCAACGACACCCAAGTCAAGCTCGTCTGGTATCTCAACAATGCGCTCGGCCGGCCGAACAAGAAGAAGGTCGTCAGCCGCATCAAAGGCTATCACGGCGTTACTATCGTTGCCGCTTCGCTGACCGGATTGCCAGCCAACCATCGCGACTTCGACCTGCCGCTGCCGGGCTTCCTGCACACCAGCTGCCCGCATCATTACCGTTTTGCGCAAGACGGCGAGAGCGAAGAAGACTTTGCGACACGGCTTGCCGCCGAACTTGACGCGCTGATCGTCAAAGAAGGCCCCGACACCGTCGCCGCTTTCATCGCCGAGCCGGTGATGGGCGCCGGCGGCGTGATCGTGCCGCCCAGGACCTATTTCGAAAAGATCATGAAGGTCTGCGCCAAGCACGACGTGTTCATGATCTCGGACGAGGTGATCTGCGGCTTCGGCCGGCTCGGCACGACCTTCGGCTGCGCCAAGCTCGGCTTTCGTCCGCATGCGATCTCCGTCGCCAAGATGCTGTCGTCGGCCTATCTGCCGATCGCCGGCGTCATGATCCCGGAGGACATGTATCAGGCGCTGCTCACCGAGAGCAAAAAGATCGGCGTGTTCGGCCACGGCTTCACCTATGGCGGGCATCCGGTCTCGGCGGCGGTAGCGCTCAAGGCGCTTGAAATCTACGCGCGCGACCGCATCGTCGAGAAGGCCGCCGAACGCGGCGCGCAGTTTCAGGCTCGGCTGAAAAAGATCGGCGACCATCCGCTGGTCGGCGAAGCGCGCGGGCTCGGTCTGATCGGCGGCGTCGAATTGGTCGCCGACAAAAACGCCAAGCGGGCATTTCCGCCGCAGCACGGCGTCGCGGCGCGCGCGGTGCAATTCGCTGAAGCCGAGGGCCTGATCGTGCGCGCAGTGATGGGCGATGTATTAACGTTATCGCCGCCGCTCATCATTAACGCCCAGGAGGCCGATGAATTGTTCGAGCGGCTCACCCGCGCGCTCGATAACACGCTCGATTGGGCGACGCGCGAGAAGCTCGCGGCATCGTGATGCCAAAGTGCCGCAGCGCTTTGCCGCGCGCGCAATCCGTCCACAAACCGTCGTAATTTATCGCGAAAGCCGCGAACTTTGCCGGACAAAGTAAGAGATTAGCGATCCGCGGCAACGGCGGCCCGTTCACGAGTCGGCGTTAAGGGATGTTGATGCAAGACGAGGTTCCGCCAGTTTCAACAGCGCCGGCACAACCGCAGCCGGCGCTAAATTCTTTGCACAAGACCGGCTTGAGCCGGCGGCGGCTGCTTATCGGCAGCGTCGGACTGATCGGTTTGTCGGCGAGCGCGACCGGCGCTTATGCCGGCGCGATTGAGCCGTCCGATCTTCTGGTCACGCGCTACGCGCTGACGCCGCCGAACTGGCCTGCGGGGTAGAAGCTCACCATCGCGGTGATCGCCGACCTGCATGCCGGCGGCCCGCACATGACGCTGCCGCACATCGCGCACATTGTCGACACCACGAACGCGCTGCATTGCGACGTTGTCGTGCTGCTTGGCGATTTCAAGGCATTTTACAAGTTCAACTTCATGCCGGTCGACGATCCGCTGTGGGCGGGTGAGCTCGGCAGGCTTCGCGCGCCGCTCGGCGTCTGGGCGATCCTCGGCGATCACGATTGGTGGCACGATTTGCATGGCGTGCGCAGCGCACTCGCGAACGCCCGTATCCCTGTTCTTGAAAACGACGCGGTGCTGCTCGGCCCGCCGGGGCAGAAATTCTGGCTGGCGGGCATCGGCGATCAGCTCGCGCATTGGATCGGACGGGGGCGGTTTCGCGGCGTCGACGATCTGCCGGGTACGCTCGCGCGCGTGCACACCGATGACCCGGTCGTGCTCCTGGTGCACGAGCCCGACATTTTTACGCAAGTGCCGGGGCGCGTCGCGCTCACGCTCGCGGGTCACCCCCATGGCGGACAGATCCGCGTGCCGTTCATCTGGCCGCAATTCGTGCCGTCGGACTACGGTGCGCGCTTTGCTTACGGCCACATCGTCGAAGACAATCGGCACATGATCGTGTCGGGTGGGCTTGGCACCAGCGTCATTCCGGCGCGCCTCGGCGTGCCGCTGGAAATTCTGCACGTCACGCTCGGCGCTGAATTCGCAAGACGCCGGTTGTGCGTCATCCAAAAGCAAACGGCGCCGGCCGAAGGGCCAGCGCCGCGGTAACTGTGCAGTTCGTCAAACTCAGTAAGGCTTAGACGCAGCCGGATCGTGAGCGGCGGCGGCAACTTGCCCGCTGAACGGCGCGTCGCCCGATTTGGGCGCCAGCACCACGACGACAGTGCCGACCTTGACACGATTGTAGAGATCGATGGCGTCCTCGTTGGTCATGCGGATGCAGCCCGAGGAGATCGCCTGGCCGATATATTCAGGCTGATTGGTGCCGTGGATGCGATACAGCGTATCCTTGTTGCCCGAATAGAGGTACATGCCGCGCGCGCCCAGCGGATTATGCGGGCCGCCGGTCACGAAGGCCGGCAACGGTCCAAGGCGTTGCTGCTCGCCAGAGGTCGGAACCCAAGCCGGCCATTCTTCCATGCGGCCGATCTTGGCGACGCCGCTCCAGGCCTGGGCTTCTTCGCCGACGGCAATGCCGTAGCGGATCGCCTGGCCTTTCGGCAGCACGTAATAGAGGAACTTATTGTCGCTATCGACGACAACCGAGCCCGGCGCTTCCTTGCGCGAATAGTCGACGATGTGGCGCTTGAATTGGTCGGGAATCGCAGCCTGCTGATACGGCAGGTTCGACATCAACTGCTTGTCGCGCGAGTTCCAGCCCGCCTGGGTCGACGGCTCGAGCGTCTCTTGCATGCAGCCGCCGAGAGCGATGCCGGCCAGCCCGATGATCACGAATGCAAATGAACGCATTGCCATCACTCACCCAATCCGCCCGCCCAAAGCCGCCCCGGCCAAAATCCGAGAATCCAAATACTAAAACCGCCGCGACCATGCCAGACGTTACATCGTCTCGACCCTCACGTACCCGGGAACTGTTGCAGGAATGCCGCAGTTTCCGCGGGCGGAGCTGGAAAAATCGCCCGAATCCCAGTCGAGGCAGCCGAGTCCTTTTCAGCATGAGCCCAAGCAGGCGGCCAAGCAGTCAGCCCAAGTCAGGACCAGCTCTGTACCGGACGGCGCCGGCCAGTATCAGCTCAAGACATTAAGCGAGGGTTTACCACGAACTGCGCTGGTAGCCGCCGTATAGGGATTGAGTCGGAAATGTCACGGCACGGCGCGAATTGTCGCCCATTTCCGCCGCACTCCTCGCTCAAAAGCTGATCATCGCTTCAAGGCGACGGGCAAACACGATGGGAATGGGGTTTCGCATGACAAGTATCGCTGCCGAACTGGCAAAAAAAACCGGTCAAACGACCGACGCTCGCAAAACGCCGGACGAATTGCTCGACCAGCGCTATCGGCAGATCGGAATACCGGCGGTCGCCGCGGCCGCGCGTTACCGTGGTGCGGCAAAGAACCCGGCTTATGCGCCGGCTGTGGCCAAATGGTGCGAAAGTGCCGGCGACGCCGCCTGATTGCTTTCGCATCGATCTTTCGACCGGCAAAAAGGGGACCAGGTGTCCCCTTTTTTGTTGCGCCTTTTTGTTGCTTATCCTGCAACCCGCCGTGTTGCTTCATCGCTCGCTTTGAACTGCGGGCATCGATTTGGACTCCTGCCTGATGGATGATTTTTCCAAAGCCGAGATCGACGCGGGCCGCCAGCTGTTCGCCGGCGACTGGACCTTCCTGTCGGCGGCCCCCTCGCTCGATTCGCTGCCGCCGTTGGCCGGCCCGGAAATCGCCCTTGCCGGCCGCTCCAATGTCGGCAAGTCTTCGCTGATCAATGCGCTGACCGGGCGCAAGGCGCTGGCGCGCACCTCGAACACGCCCGGACGAACCCAGGAATTGATCTTTTTCGGCGGCGCCAGTCGGCTGGTCCTCGTCGACATGCCGGGCTACGGCTATGCCGCGACCGCCAAGGTCAAGGTCGCCGCCTGGACCAGGCTCATTCATGACTACCTGCGCGGCCGCGCCACGCTCGCCCGCGTCTATGTCCTGATCGACGCGCGGCACGGCTTGAAGGATACCGACGACAGCATTCTCGACACGCTCGGCAAGGCCGCGGTCAGTCACGAGATCGTGCTGACGAAATGCGACCAGATCGGCGAGGCCGAACTGGCTGAGCGGACCGAGGCGGTCAAAGCAGCCATGAGCAAGCGGCCGGCGGCCTTTCCCGACGTGATCACGACCTCCTCGCACACGAGCGCCGGAATCGACCGGCTGCGTGCGGCAATCGCGCGGCTTCTGGCCGAGCGGGCCCGCTAGATCAGGCCGTGCAATCCGCTTGTTATTGTCGTTCGCGTGTTACGCAGTTAGATAAACTGCGCTGAGCGCCGGGAAAGATGAATGTGATGAGCAAGGACGCACCGACTAGCCCCGAAATACAGGCCCAAATCCTCTCCGAGGCGCTGCCCTATATGCAGCGCTACGACGATGAGACCGTCGTGGTGAAATACGGCGGCCATGCCATGGGTGAGGAGAATCTGGCGCGCCAATTCGCCCGCGATATCGTGCTCCTTGAGCAGACCGCGATCAATCCGGTGGTCGTGCACGGCGGCGGTCCGCAGATCGAGGCCATGCTCAAGCGCGTCGGCGTGCAGTCGCAATTCACCGCGGGGCTGCGCATCACCGACGCCGCGACCCTTGAAATCGTCGAAATGGTGCTGGCCGGCTCGATCAACAAACAGATGGTCGGCTACATCAACGAGGCCGGTGGCAAGGCCGTGGGCCTGAGCGGCAAGGACGGCAATAGGGTGATCGCGCGCAAGCTGACGCGCACCGTGGTCGATCCGGGCTCGGAAATCGAGCGCGTGGTCGATCTCGGCTTCGTCGGCGAGCCGGAGAAAGTGAACACCATGGTGCTCGATCAGATCCTCGGCCGTGAGCTCATTCCGGTGCTGGCGCCGGTCGCCGCCGCCGCCAATGGCGGCACGTTCAACGTCAATGCCGACACCTTTGCCGGCGCCATTGCCGGGGCGCTGAAGGCCAAGCGATTCCTGCTCCTGACCGACGTGCCGGGCGTCCTCGACAAATCGAAAACCCTGATCAAGGAATTATCGGTCGACGACGCGCGGCGGCTGATCGCCGACGGCACCATTTCCGGCGGCATGATCCCCAAAGTCGAGACCTGCATCGACGCGTTGGAACGCGGGGTCGAGGGCGTGGTGATCCTCGACGGCAAGGTGCCGCACGCCGTCCTGCTCGAACTGTTCACCGAGCTCGGCGCCGGCACGCTCATTCATAACTGATCCGCGATCTCTGTGGGGAGATCGCCAATTATAAAAGAACATGAGCGGACACGACTCCGGGCCACGACTTGAATCCGCCACGGCTCTGACCGCGGCGGCGTCGGAACATTTTCTGCTGCCGCTCCTTCCCGGTATCGCTGCAGGCTTGGCGCTCGGCGTTTCCGACGTGTTGTCGAAGATCGTGCTGCGGGATGGCGGCGACGTTCTCTCCATGTTGTCGTTTCGCAGCGTCGTCGGCCTCATCTTCGTCGCCACCTGGCTGCGCTTCGGCAAGAGGCCCACAGCGACTCCCCGTGTGCGCCGGATCTCGATGGGCATCGGCGTCATGTTTGCCGGCCTCATCTACTGTTTGTTCAAGGCGATCGAGGCGGTCGATGTCTCGACTGCCATCCTGTCTTACTTCACCTATCCGGTCCTGACCGGGGTCGCGGCTTCGCTGCTGCGTATCGAGCCGCTGGGCTGGAGAGGCGCGCTGTGCGCCATCGCCGCATTTCTCGGCCTTGCCATCATGATCGGCGCGCATCCCGCCGGATTGGCGTTTGCCGGCGTCGCCTATGGCATCGGCGCCGGCTGCTGGCGCGTCGGCGTACTGCTGACCACCCGCGTCTACCTCGTCGGCGCCGATGCGCGGCTGACGACCTGGTACTCGATGCTGTCGTCGACGGTTCTATTCGTCGCGGGGTCGCTGATCGTGCGCGACTGGCACATGCCGCAGAGCAATTTCGGCATGATCGCCCTGATCGTGATGAGCCTGGCGACCACGTCGGGCATTCTCTTGATCTTTTTGTCGACCATGCGCATCGGGCCGTTCCGCACGGCGCTCATCCTCAATCTCGAGCCGTTGACGGCGACGATCTTGAGCGCGCTCGTGCTCGGCGACCTCATGACGCCGCTCCAGGGGCTCGGCAGCGTCCTCATGCTCGGCGCGCTGGTCGCCTTCCAATTGCTGCGCTGACGCGACTTCCTCGGCTTCCGCACGAAGACGCTTTACAGCGGCCTCGCGGCGTTCTGTAATCGGCCAAAATACAGAACGCGGGAGGAAACGTATGAGCGAGCAAGGCAACGCGGCTGCGGCGCAGTGCGATGCGCCGGCCAAAACCGGCAAATATTCATTCGGCTGTGCGTGTCATTCTTCCCGCCGGCAGTTTCTAGCGAGCGCCGCGGCGCTCGGTGCGGCGGCCGTGCTGCCGGGAACAAAGACGCCGGCGCAAGCCTCGCCGGACAAGCTCATCGACACGCATCACCACTTTTATCCGCCGGCCTATCAAAAGGCCTGGTCCGAATGGGAGGACGCGCACAAAATTCCGCATTTCGGCGTGCAACTCGCCTGGACGCGCGGCAAAGACATCGAGGAAATGGACAAGAACGGCGTGACGACGAGCATCCTGTCGCTTGCCTCGACGCCGGGCGTGTGGCTCGACACCGATGCCAAGGCGGCGCACGACATGGCGCGGCAGTGCTGCGACTTCGCCGCCGAGATGGTGCAGAGCAAGCCGGACCGCTACGGGCTGTTCGCGCCGCTGTCGATGCTCGACGCCGACATGACGCTGAAAGAGATCGAATGCGCCTTCGACACGCTCAAAGCCGACGGCGTCAATCTGCAGACCAACTACGGCGACAAGTGGCTCGGCGACGCGGCCTATAAGCCGATCCTGGAAGAGCTCAACCGGCGCAAGGCCGTGGTCTATGTGCATCCGCTGGTCGCAAGCTGTTGCGGGCGGATGAGCGTGGGCGCTTTCCCCGCCGTGATCGAGGTGCCGCATGACACCACGCGCACCATCGTCAGCCTGTTGCTGAGCGGCACGTTCGCGCAATTGCGCGACATCAAGTGGCTGTTCTCGCATGCCGGCGGCA
Organism: Xanthobacteraceae bacterium; assembly: GCA_049677525.1. GTDB lineage: Bacteria > Pseudomonadota > Alphaproteobacteria > Rhizobiales > Xanthobacteraceae > BOG-931. The sequence goes on along the minus strand of JBAUCK010000425.1, from coordinate 20,816 downwards.
CAGTGCCGTTCCTGGCCGGCCGCATCGAGGCTTTCTATGACCAGAAAGCGCGCGGCGCTTCCGGCTTCGCGCCGGACGGGATCGAAGCCGAATTGCGCCGGCTCTATTATGACACGGCCAATGCCACTCATCCCGCCGCGATCGCGGCGCTGACGAGCCTCGTGCCGTTCTCGCAGATCACTTACGGGACGGATTATCCGTATTTCCCGCTCAATCAGATCGAAAGTCTCAAACGACTCAATCTCGGGGCCGACAATCTGGCGGCCATCGCCTCAAGCAATGCCTCCAAGCTGCTGCCGCGCCTAAGTGCCTAGCGCACGATCTGGAGAAAGCCAGCCCTCGGACTAGATCTGAGGGCGGATACCGGTCGCTCAGTTAAACTATCAGGGCATCAACCGCTTAGGTGCCGTTTGGGCCGCGCTCAGGTCAGCGCTTAAGGCTTGAGCAACCGCGAAATATGACACTTTTATCGTCATTCGACGTGTCGCCGCCTGGTGCGGCCGGGGGAGGCGAACATCAAATGCTGTTGATCTTGATTGCGCGGCCGTGTCACAAACTGGGCCAGTTTCGCGCCCACGATTCGGCGGGTATTTGCTCAATATGCCTGTTTGTAACCGGTGAGGTTGGAACCGTATGCGCGGGTTCCACAACAGCTCGTTCGACCCACAGACGCTGATCGTACTGGAAGCCGCCTTCGATGAGGCGTGGCTGACCTTGAAGTCGATCGGCAATACGACGGTGAAGCCGGACGAGCTGGCGCGCAGCGTGCTGCGGCTGGCCATGGAAGGCGAACGGGATCCCGTGGCTTTGCACGACGGCGCGCTACAGCAGCTCGTTCCCGCGACCGCGTGGCGCGAGGCGGGCTAGTTTGCAGCAGATGACGGAACAATCGGCCCGCGGTTTTGCGAAACCCGGCTCCAAAGCAATTGAAACCTTCCGGCGTGTCGCGACCTGGGTCTTCGATCTCGACAACACGCTCTATCCGCATCATTTGAATCTGTGGCAGCAGGTCGATGTGCGCATCCGCGACTACATTGTCGGCCTGCTCAAGGTCACGCATGACGAAGCGTTCCGGATGCAGAAGGATTGCTACAAGCGCTACGGCACGACGTTGCGCGGCTTGATGAAAGAGCACGGGCTCGAGCCGGACGAGTTCCTCGACATCGTGCATCAGATCGATTACTCGCCGCTGACGCCCAATCCGGCGCTGGGCGCGGCGATCGAGGAATTGCCGGGACGTAAACTCATTCTGACCAACGGCACACGCAATCACGCCGACGAGGTGCTGCGCCGGCTCGGTATCGACAAGCACTTCGAAGACATATTCGACATCAAGTCGGCCGAGCTCGAGCCGAAGCCGAACGCCGCGGTCTATGAGCGTTTCCTCGCTCGTCACAGGGTCGATCCGCGGCAAGCCGCGCTGTTCGAGGATCTGGCGCGCAATCTCGAAGTGCCGCATGCGCTTGGAATGACGACCGTGCTGGTCGTGCCGCAAGGCGCGCGCGTCGTGCTGCGCGAAGACTGGGAACTGACCGGCCGCGATGCGCCGCATGTCGACCACGTGACCGACGATCTCGCCGGATTTTTGCGCGAGATCGCGACAGCCATGAGTCTAACCTGACAATTGCTCCAACCTGACAATGGCGCCAACTTGACATCGCGGTCCCCTGCCCCGACAAACCGCGTCAGAGCATGATCCCGAAAAGTGGAAGCCGGTTTTCGGAATGGATTATGCTCAAACGAAGAATCTAGGGCAACTTTCCGGGCTATTTCCATGTCGCCTTCACTGTCGTCTGCCGGGACCACGGACAAACTCGCCGAAACCATCGACGCAGCCTTTGAGCGGCGCGACCGGATCAATCCGACGACCAAAGGCGAAATCCGCGACGCCGTGGAACAGGCGCTCGATCTGCTCGACCGCGGCACGGCCCGCGTCGCCGAAAGAGCAGCCGACGGCGCCTGGAAGGTGAACCAATGGCTGAAGAAGGCCGTGCTGCTGTCGTTTCGCTTGAATGACATGACCGTGATCGGCGGCGGCCCCGGCCACGCCGTGTGGTGGGACAAGGTGCCGTCGAAATTCGACGGCTGGGGCGACAATAGCTTCCGCAGCGCCGGCTTTCGCGCGGTGCCCGGCTGCGTGGTGCGCCGCTCCGCCTATATCGCGCCTGGCGTGGTGCTGATGCCGTCTTTCGTCAATCTCGGCGCCTATGTCGATTTCGGCACCATGATCGATACCTGGGCGACCGTCGGCTCCTGCGCGCAGATCGGCAAGAACTGTCACATTTCCGGCGGCGCCGGCATCGGCGGCGTGCTCGAGCCGCTGCAGGCAGGACCTGTGATCATCGAGGACAATTGCTTCGTCGGCGCACGCTCGGAAGTCGCCGAAGGCGTCGTGGTGCGCGAAGGCGCGGTGCTGTCGATGGGCGTGTTCCTCGGCGCTTCGACCAAGATTGTCGATCGCGACAACGGCGAAGTGCTGCAAGGCGAAGTGCCGCCCTACTCCGTCGTGGTGCCGGGCACGCTGCCCGGCAAGGCGAATAAGAACGGCGCGGCCGCGCCCGGCCTTTACTGCGCCGTCATCGTCAAGCGTGTAGATGAAAAGACCCGCGCCAAGACCAGCATCAACGAATTGCTGCGGGATTAGGCGAGCCATGAAGCGGGCTTTGGATTAGGCATTCATGGACTGGAATTTTCTCTACAACAGTTTTGAAGGTCGTATCGGCCGCAAGACATTCTGGATCGCGGTCGCGGTCCTCAGCGTCGTCGAGGTTACCGCTCACTTCATCGCCGAGCAGATTCAAGGCGACCGGCTCAGCGCCATCGTCGACGTCGCCTTCGTCTACCCGGAATTCGCGCTCGCGGTGAAACGCGCGCATGACCGCAACATGCCGGTCGTTTTTCTGATCGTGTTCTTCGCAGCCAGCGCCTTTCTCGATCTGCTCACGGTTATGGAAATGACCGGCACCGACGATGAGCCGAGTTCCATCTCGGTGCTGATCGCAGTGCCGTTCACGATCCTGGCGCTGTTCCTCTTGGTCGAACTCGGCTTCCGCAGGGGCATACCGGGCCCGAACCAATATGGGCCGGATCCGCTCGGTACGGTTTGAGGATAATATCGAGACTCGCCATGACCGCCGATCCCCTTGCCATTGCCCGCGATCTGATCCGCTGTCGCTCCGTCACGCCGGACGACGGCGGCGCGCTCGGGTTCTTGCAGGGGCTTTTGGAGCTGGCCGGGTTTGAAGTGCATCGCATGGTCTTCAGCGAATCCGGCACCGCGCCGATCGACAATCTTTATGCGCGCATTGGCGTTGCCAAACCGAACCTGTTGTTTGCCGGGCATGCCGATGTGGTGCCGCCGGGCAACGAGACGTCCTGGTCGCATCCGCCGTTTGCCGGCGAGGTCGCGCACGACATGCTTTACGGCCGCGGCGCCGTCGATATGAAAGGCGGCATCGCCTGTTTTGTCGCCGCGGCGCTCGATTATCTCGCCGCGCATGACGGCAAGATCAAAGGCTCGATCTCGCTGCTGATCACCGGCGACGAGGAGAGCGTCGCCGTCAACGGCACCATCAAGCTGCTCAAATGGGCGGCGGAGCGCGGCGAAAAATTCGACCACTGCATTCTCGGCGAGCCGAGCAATGTCGAGACGCTCGGCGACACGATCAAGGCCGGGCGACGCGGCTCGCTCAATGGCACGCTCGTCGTCAGCGGCCGGCAAGGTCATGTCGCTTATCCCGAGCGCGCGGATAATCCGGTCCGTGGGCTGGTCGCGCTGATCGGGGCCCTGCAGACACCGCTCGACGACGGCAGCGCGCAGTTCTCACCATCCAATCTTGAATTCACCTCGGTCGATGTCGGCAATCCGACTGTCAATCTGATCCCCGGCGAAGCGCGTGCGCGTTTCAACATCCGCTACAACGACTGCCATACTTTGAGCACGCTGAAGGCGCTGATCGAGCAGCGCGCCAAGGCGGCGGCGGGCGGACGTATTCAGCACGCGTTCGAATGGCAACCGTCGAATGCCGACGTGTTCGTGATCAAACCCGGCGCCTTCACCGATCTCGCCGTTGCCGCCATCGCCGAGGTCACCGGGTACAAGCCAAAACTCTCGACCAGCGGCGGCACCTCCGATGCGCGCTTCATCAAGGATTATTGCCCGGTGCTCGAATTCGGCCTGGTCGGGCAGACCATGCATGCCGTCGACGAGCGCACACCGGTCGCCGATCTGACAAAGCTGACCGCCGTCTATCGGCGCATCATCGACAAGTACTTCGCTTAAGCCGTCCGGCGCAGAGCAATCACCTGTTCCGCCGCGGCAACGCCGGTGAAATAGCCGCCATGCGCCGTCGAGAAATCGTGGGCCGAGCAGGCCTCGCCAGCAAAAAACAATCGGTTGTCGACCGGCGCGGCCAAAATCTGGCGGCTATCAGCGTAGCCCGGCAGCGCGAAGGAGTAGGAGCCGAGCGCATAGGGATCGTGCGCCCAGCGATGCACCTTGATCGGCTTGAGGCGGTGCGCGAAATCGCTGCCGAACAATCCGACAAGCTCTGATACGGCAAAGTCGAAAAACGCGCCGTCGCCGCCTGCCTCAAGGTCGGCGGCGAGACCTCCGGCGAAATAGCCCTCGATCAGTGGCCATCCGAACGGCCGCAAATGATAACCGCCGGTGCCTTTGCGATCGGTGCGGCTGAACAGCCGGGTCTCGGGCTCGAACTGTTCCGCACCGTCGAGCGACATGAAGAGCTTGTCAGCCAAACCAAGCGGCAGGCCGCGCGCCGCCGCGATTTTGTCCGGAAGCGCCGGCGTAAACGCGATCCGCCCGGCGGCAAGCACTGCGCTCGGCACCGTTACGATCGCCCGATCCGCTGCAATCGCGCCTTGGCTGGTTTCGATGCGCAAGCGTTTTCCGCTGTGATCGATCGCGGTGACCGGACAATCGAGCCGTTGCGGTACGTCCGCGCCGTAATCGCCGATCAGCGCGCCATAACCCTTGAAAACCCGGTAATTGACGCCTGAGTCCTCGTAGCGCTCGAAATCCTTCACCGACAGCCGGTCGAGATCGCCGCCGCTGATATAGGTGCCGACGGAATTGATCAGCCCGTTCCAGCGGCCGCCGGGCTCAAGCAGGCTCGCGGCGGCGACATCTTTATCGTTCTGCGCGGCGTGTTCGAGCCGCGCGAAGAACTCGCCCATGGCGTTTTGAAAGTCATTCTGCTCGGCGCGCGGAAAGCCGATTTCGAGCGTGCCGCGCTGCCAGGGCGGCATCGTCTTGTCGATCGCGGCGCCCTCTTCTTCAGCGACGCGCACCCACGGATTGCGATCGGCGGAATGCAGCCAGCCGCAGCCGAGGTCGAGCGTGTAGCCGGATGAATCGATGACGGTGTAAGCGCGACCGCCGAGCCGCGGACGCGCCTCGACGAGCAGGCAGCGGACCGACGCCCGGTGCAAGCGTTTGGCCGCAGCAACACCGGCCGCACCGCCGCCGATGACAACGACTTCGACATCACTTTCCGGCATTACACGTCCATCCGCGCTACGCAGCCCAAGACTAGGGAGCTAGTAATCCACCCGCACGAGGTAAAGCCCGTGTGGCGGCGCGACTTGGCCGCATCGGGTGCGATCGCGCGCGGCGAGTGCTTCAGCTAGATCGGCAATGCTCCACTTGCCTTCGCCGATATGGACGAGTGAGCCGACCATCGAGCGCACCTGATGCTGCAGGAACGAGCGCGCCGACGCCCCAACCCGCACCTCGTCGCCGTCGCGCGTGACATCGAGCCGGTCGAGTGTTTTCTCCGGCGACTTCGCCTGGCATTCGGTGGAGCGGAACGTGGTGAAATCGTGCTTGCCGGTGAGCCGTTGCGCGGCCGCATGCATCGCAGCGCAGTCCAGCGGGCGCGGCACGCGCCAGGCGCGGTTCTGATCGAGCGTCAGGTCGGCGCGGCGGTTGACGATGCGATAAAGATAATGCCGCTTGATCGCCGAGAATCGTGCGTCGAAATCCGGCGCAACAAGCTCTGCCTTCAGCACGCCGACCGGCTGCGGCCGCAAATGGAAATTGAATGCGTCGCGAATCCGATCGACGTCCCATTCCTTGCTGAGATCGATATGCGCGACTTGGCCGAGCGCATGCACGCCGGTATCGGTGCGTCCGGCACCCGAAACCATGACGCGCTCGCCGGCAAAGGCAGCGAGGGCTTCGGTGAGCACGCCCTGCACCGATGCGCCATTGTCCTGCTGCTGCCAGCCGACAAAGGTCGTGCCGTCATATTCGATGGTGAGCTTGTAGCGGGGCATGGTGCTCAGCTCAGCACGGTGCCGCGGGCAATCTGAGTGCCGCGCAAAAATTCGTCCGCTTGCATCGGCTGCTTGCCGGCGCGTTGCAATTCGACGAGCCGCACCGCGCCCTCGCCGCAGGCAATCGTCAGCCTGTCGTCGAACACGGTGCCGGGAGCGGCTTTGCCTTCACCCTTAGTCGTCCGCAGGACTTTGACGCGGTTGCCTGCAAGCTCAAACCAGGCGCCGGGAAACGGCGATAATCCGCGACAATGATCGTGGACTTGGTTCCAGGGCTTGCCCCAATCGACGCGCGTCTCACTCTTGTCGATCTTGGTGGCGTAAGTCGCGCCGTCCGCCGCCTGCGGCGTCAATTGCAAAGACCCGCGCTTGAGCGCGCCGAGCGCGACCAGCATCAGCCTGGCGCCAAGCGGCGCCAGCGTGTCGTGCAATTCGCCGGTCGTCATGTCGGCACCGATCGCCACGCGCTCCGCCATGGCGATCGGCCCGGTATCGAGGCCCTCCTCCATCTTCATTGCCATCACGCCGGTCTCTTTGTCGCCGACCATGATGGCGCGATGGATCGGCGCAGCGCCGCGCCAGCGCGGCAATAGCGAAGCATGCAGGTTGAAACAGCCAAGCGGAAAAACGTCGAGGATCGGCTTCGGCAGGATCAAGCCATAGGCGACGACGACGGCGGCATCGGCACCGTACGCGCGCATGGCGTCCGCGGCGTCCGCGCCATTCAGCGACGTCGGCGTGAAAATCGGCAGCGTGAATCGCTCAGCCTCGCGAGCAACCGGGCTCGGCCGCTCCGCCATGCCGCGTCCGGCCGGCTGCGGCGCCCGCGTATAGACCGAGGCGACATCGTGACCGGAGCCGACAATTTCCAGAAGCGTGGGCACCGCGAAATCCGGCGTGCCCATGAACACGAGGCGCAAGGCCAATCACGCCTCCTCCTTCTTGGAGCTTTCTTTGGTTTCGTTTTTGGCGGCCTTGGTGAACTTCTTGATCACGCGGTCGCGCTTGAGCTTCGACAGATGATCGATGAAGAGAACGCCGTTGGTGTGATCGATCTCGTGCTGCAGGCAGATCGCGAACAGGCCCTTGGCCGTGATCTCGTGGCTCTTACCGTCGAGATCCATATATTTGACCGTCACTTCGGCCGGCCGCTCGACCTCCTCGTAATATTCCGGGATCGACAGGCAGCCTTCCTCGTATTGGCTCTTTTCTTCCGACGCCCAGGTGATCTCCGGATTGATGAAGACCAAAGGCTTTTGCTCGTCCTGTTTCTTCAACAGATCCATGGTGACGACGCGCTTGGCGATGCCGAGCTGGATCGCCGCGAGCCCGATGCCCGGCGCGTCGTACATAGTCTCGAACATATCGTCGACCAGCTTCTTGATGCCGGCGTCGATCTTTTGGACCGGCTCCGACTTCAGCCGCAGCCTCTTGTCGGGAATCTTGATGATGTCGCGGATTGCCATATTCGGCGATGTAATCGGTGAAGAAAGCGGGGTCAATGTAGAGCATTGTTGCGCCCTTTCCATTGCGCCTTTCGCGGCAAGCGGGTATGACCGTTCGCTCTTCGTTCTGGCCTCGATTCGGCAAAAGGGACCCGCGATGATCGAGGGCTTACAGGCAATTTTGGCCCTAGAAGCCGCCCCGGAAACTATCGCGACGGCCGCGATCCTGGGCGGCGTTCTAGCCGGCTTGGCGCTGATCGCGCTCGCGGTTCTGTTGTGGCGGACGCGAAAGCGCCCGGACCCGCAGGCGGCGGTGATGGCGGAATTGGCCCGCGCTCAGGCCGATGCCGCGGCGCGGCTCGAGACCATGATCCGCATGGTCGGCGACCGCCAATCGCAGCTGCAGCACGCGGTCAATGACCGGCTGGATTCGGTCTCGCACCGGCTCGGCGATTCCATGGAAAAGACCAAGCTGAACACCGCCGAGAATCTGCAGAAGCTCGCCGAGCGGCTCGCGGTGATCGACAATGCGCAGAAGAACATCACCGCACTCGCCACCCAGATGACGTCGCTGCAAAGCGTGCTCGCCAACAAGCAATCGCGCGGCGCCTTCGGTCAGGCGCGGATGGAAGCGATCGTACAGGACGGGCTGCCCAAGGGCACTTATGCCTTCCAGCACACGCTGTCGAACCGCACCCGCCCCGACTGCTGCGTGTTCCTGCCGGACAACCGGCTTCTGGTCATCGACGCGAAATTTCCGCTCGAAGGCGTCACCGCTCATCGCGACGCAAAGAGCGACGACGAGCGCAAATTCGCCGCGCAGCGCCTGCGCACCGACGTCAGCAAACATATTGCCGACATCGCCGAGAAATATTCCATCCCCGGCGAGACCCAGGAACTGGCGCTGATGTTCGTGCCCTCGGAATCCGTTTATGCCGAAATCTACGATGGCTTCGACGATCTGGTGCAGAAGGCGTTTCGCGCCCGCGTTGTACTCGTGTCGCCGTCGCTCTTGATGCTGGCGATCGCTCTGGTGCAGCAGAGCCAGCGCGACGTGCGCATGCGCGAAGCGGCCGATCTCATTCGCGACGAAGTCGGCCGGCTGATGAAGGACGTCGGCTTGCTCGGCGAGCGGGTGCGCAAGCTGCAGACGCATTTCAATCAGGCGAACGAAGACGTCCGACAGTCGATCATCTCCGTCGAGAAGATCGAGGGCCGCGGCGAGCGCATTCAGCAGGTCGAATTCAGCGGCGTCGAAGCGCTCGGCTCATCAGGGCTTGGCGCGTCAAGTCTTGGCGCCTCAAATCTTGGCGCCAATGTCATTCCGGTTCCAATGCCGCGCAAGCTTGAAGCAGGCGAGTAATGGCGAATGGCGGTAACGCCCGAAGCCTCAGATCCAGATAGCGCCGTAGCTTCGCGTCCGTCGCTCGCCGAGACGCTTTCCGTCTATCTCAAGCGGCGCGTGCTGATCGTGATGTTGCTCGGCTTCTCGTCCGGCCTGCCGCTGGCGCTGTCCGGCTCGACGCTCGCGATTTGGATGACCGAGGTCGGCGTCAATCTCAAAACCATCGGCCTGTTCGCGTTGGTCGGCACGCCCTATACGATCAAGTTCCTGTGGGCGCCACTGATCGATGCGCTCAACGTGCCGCTGCTATCACGCTGGCTCGGCCGGCGGCGCGGCTGGCTTCTGCTGTCGCAGTTCCTTTTGATTGCGGCGATCGTTTTTGTCGGCGTCTCCGATCCGGCCGTTTCGCCGTTAATCGTCGCGCTCGGCGTATTGCTGGTCGCGACCACTTCGGCGACACAGGATATCGTCGTCGACGCGTTCCGGGTCGAAAGCCTTGACGAAAGCGAGCAGGCTGCCGGCATGGCGGCCTATGTCGCCGGCTATCGCATCGGTACGCTCGCCTCGACTGCCGGCGCGCTGTTCCTTGTGAGCGGGTTCCAAACATCCGGTCTCGATCACCACAGCGCCTGGCGCGCGGGCTATTTCGCCATGAGTTCACTGGTGTTCGTCGGCGTGGCGACCACCTTTGCCGCAACCGAGCCGCAGAAGTCCATCGGGGCCGAGGCGACGCTGGCGCGCGAGAACATGTTGCGCCGTGTCTATGACGCAGCGGTCGGCGCCTTCACAGAATTTCTCTCGCGCGACTTGGCATTCGTCGCGCTCGCCTTTGTCGTGCTGTTCAAGCTGACCGATGCGCTGTCCGGGGTGATGACGGCGCCGTTCGTGATCGATCTCGGTTTCTCGCGTAACGAATATGCCGCCATTATCAAGGGCGTCGGTTTCGCCGCAACATTGATCGGCGGCTTTGCCGGCGGCTTTCTGGCGCGAGCGCTGACGCTTCCCGTAAGCTTGCTGATCGGCGCCGTGGTGCAAGGGCTCGCCAATCTCGGCTTTTCCTGGCAGGCCGTCCTCGGCCACAACATTGCGTGGCTGACCTTCGCCATCGTGCTGGAGAACTTCACCAGCGCTGTCGCCACGGTTGTCTTTGTCGCCTATCTCTCGGCGCTCTGCCGCAACCCGCTGCATACGGCGACGCAGTATGCGCTCCTCACTGCGCTTGCGGCGGTCGGCCGCACATATCTGTCGTCGGGCGCAGGCTATATCGTTGACGGCTTCGGCGGATTTCCCGGCGTCGGCTGGGCGTGGTTTTTCGCGATCTGCGCGGTGGCCGGCGTACCGGCGCTCATTCTGCTCGCCTTCCTGCAACAACGCGGTCACTTTGACGGGCTATTACCGACGAGAAAATGACCGCGGCATTGTTGCCACACCGCTGCAAAATTGTGGCGTAAACACTCGGTAATCCATTCCCCAGCGCGTCGGCGGGCCTTTTCGCACCCGCAAAAAAGTCTTTTTGTAAGGATCAGATCGCTATAATCCCTGTTGTCCTGACGCTTGTCCTCGAACCCGGCTGCCGGCCATAGCAGTCCCCAGCGCAGCCTCGATCGACGCCCCATATGGACACAATCCTCGTCAAGATTTTTGCGACCGCGCTGGCCTTGAGCGAGGTGACGACACAGCCACAGGCAGTGAAGACGCATTTCGATCCAGCGCAGGATCAGGCGGCGGTGGTGCAGCTGCTTCGCGACGGCTGCGCGCACATGAAACAGGCCTTCGACATTGAATCCATCAATCTCGACGACCTGATCTCAACCGCGATGGACGATCCCAAGGCGGCCGGCGCCGACATCCAGGCGTTCCACGGCGTCAATTTCTCCGACCTCAACACCGCCTATCACCAGTTCTGCAAGAACGAGGCGATCGTCGACCCGGTCGTCAATATCGGCCAAGTCATCGACTTCTTTAATACCGCGGCGGCCGATTTGCCGGACCCCAACGTGCTCAAGGGCAAGAAGCTGCCGAGCCTCTCCGCGGTGCTCGACGGCTCCGGGCAGAATTTCGCCGACGTGTTTCAGCCCGGTAACCGGCGCATTTGGGTGTCGCTCAGCGATGTGCCCGATTACGTCCAGAGGGCTTTCATCGCGGCGGAGGACCGGCGCTTCTACGAGCATCACGGCGTCGACGAGCGCGGCATCATCCGCGCCTTTATCGGCGACATGGGCGCGAAGGGGCGGCCGCAGGGCGGCTCTACGATAACGCAACAGGTGGTGAAAAATCTCCTGGTCGGCGAAGACGTGACCTATGAGCGCAAGATCCGCGAGATGATCGTGGCGTCGCGGCTCGAAACGACGCTGACCAAGAAGGAGATTCTCGAGCTCTATATGAATTCCGCTTATCTCGGCCGCGGCTCGTGGGGCGTCGAGATGGCGGCGCACACCTATTTCGGCAAGCCGGCAAAGGATCTCACGCCGGCCGAGGGCGCCATGCTGGCGGGCATGCTGAAGGGACCGAATTTCTACAATCCCGACCGCCATCCCGATCGCGCCAAGGATCGTCTCGGCTATGTGCTCGGCCGCATGCAGGAAGACGGCGTGATCACCGCGGCGCAGAAGGACGAGGCGCTTGCTACGCCGCCGAAGCTCGTCGCCTACACGTTTTCGCACCGCAACTCCGGCTTCAACTTCGTCGACTTCATCGGCCGCGAAGCCAAGAATGACGGCGTCGAGAACCTCACAGCCGACTTCTACACGGTGCACACGACCATCAATGCACAATTGCAGCGCGACACCGAAACCGCGCTGCAAGAGGGCCTCGCGCATTACGAGATGTCGATGGGCCGCGTGCAGTATCGCGGCCCCGAAGCCAATCTCGCCGACGCGGTGCAGAAGAAGACAGGCGGCGGCGACAGCAGCACGCCGGCATGGCAGCAGGCGCTGAAATCGGCGCAAATGCCGCTTTATGACGTGCACTGGACGCCGGTCGTGGTGCTGCAGAAAGGCAACGGCCAACAGAGCGGCGGCGACGCCATTCGCGTCGGCCTACCCGACGGCCGCATCGTATCGCTCACGGGCGTGAACTCGCAGATCCGGCGCAGCCTCAATATGTACGACGTGGTCTATGCCAATGTCGTCGAAAGCAGAGCCGAGGCCAGACGCAACGACGCCAAGAGCGCCAAGAACAGCGCGAAGAATCCCGCTCCGTCTAAACCTGCGACCGGCGGCGCCGTGGCCCAGTTACGCGTGCGGCCGACAGTCGAAGGCGCGGCGCTGGCGCTCGAAAACAAGACCGGCCGCATTCTGGCGATGGCGGGAAGCTTCTCCTACCCAATGAGCCAGCTCAATCGCGCCGCGCAGACCGCGCGCCAGCCCGGCTCGGCGATGAAGCCGCTCACTTATCTCACGGCGCTGGCGCACGGCCTGCAGTCGAACACGCTCGTGCTCAATCAGCCGATCACGCTGCCGCCGATCGGCAGCACCACCAGCGGCCGCGAAGTGATCGCCCGCGAATTCGGCGGCACCGCGCGGCCGGAGGATTTCTGGTCGCCGCGCAATGCCGATTACAACGAAGGCGGCGTCTATACGATGCGGCGTGGTCTCGAGAACTCGGTCAATGTGGTGACCGCGCATATTCTCGAGGGCGGCATCGATGCCGATCCGGCAAAGAGCCTCGACGAGGTTTGCGCGACCGCGATGGCGGCCAAGATCTATAGCCAATGCGTGCGCTACTATCCCTTCGTGCTCGGCGCGCAGCCGGTGCGCATGATCGACATCGCCGGTTTTTATGCCGCGGTCGCCAATGAAGGCCTGCTGCCGACGCCGCATGGCATCGATTCGATCGAGCAGCACGGCAAGTCCATCTATCAATATCCGACGACGCCCTTACCGCGCATCGGCGCCGCGGACCCGGCCTCGTTCTATCAGCTCAAGACCATGCTGCAGGGCGTGGTGGCGCGCGGCACCGCGCGCGCGATCGGCGGGCTGTCGCCTTATGTCGCCGGCAAGACCGGTACGACCGAAGACGCCGTCGACGGCTGGTTCATCGGTTTCACCAACGACGTCACCGTCGCGGTCTGGGTCGGCTACGACAACGGCGACGGCAAGCGCCGTTCGCTCGGCTCCAACGAAACCGGCGCGCGCGTGGCGCTGCCGATCTTCCAGCCGATTATTGAAGCCATCTGGTCCGAGCACATCGCGCCCAAGGCGCCGCTGGCCGGCCCGTCGCCCGAAGCCAAGCACGACCTCGTCGACATTCCGATCGACTATATGAGCGGCAACCGCATCGGCGCCAATGCCAATAACAGCAGCGGGGGTAATGGCTTTTGGGGCAATTTCGGCAATGCCGCCGCCAATCCACCTCCAAGCGGCGGCGCTTTCATCGAGCACTTCAAGCGCGGCGCCGACGGCCAGGTCGCCGACACCCAATATATGCTGGTCTCGCACGAAGACGCCTATGCGACGAGCCAGGGCCAATATGGCGACGACGATCAGGGCAACTCGTTCTTCGGCAGTCTTTTCGGCGGCAACAGAAGCAATGGCCAATGGATCGGGCGTTCCTACTATCCGAACCAAGGCTGGAATCAGGGCTCGCAGACGCCGCAAGCCCAAGCTCCGCAAGCAGCCCCGCCGCAGCCTCCGGCACGCGGCTTTTTCCAACCGTGGAATTGGAGCGACAATCCGCCGGCGCAGCGCAGCCAAAATTACTATGGCGGCCGCAGCAATTACTGATCTATTGATCTAAAGACCCTCCATGAGAGATTTGAGAATGTGGACGCGGCACGCGATCGTGCTTTTCGCTGTGCTGGGATCCGCCTCGGCCGCTTGCGCGCAGGACTTCACCATTCAAGACGCCGCCGATGCGCGCCGCACGGACGTCGCGCAGATCAAGCCCGGCACCATCGTCGTGACCGATCATACCGGCTCGGCAGCGCCTGACAGCGAGACGGCGCTGGTTCATTTCGACGAGTGGTCCGACAAGCATCCGACCGAGAAGAAGTTTCTGGCGCTGTTTTCAGGCTATAGCGAACCGACCGTGCCCAAACTGGCGAACGGTTCCACCTCGCAGGTCTTCGAAAAGCTCTACATGTATGTCGCCGACGCACGCTTTGTGCTCGATAAGGCGCCCGGCGCGATCGATTTGTCGCGCTATGTGACGCTCGCCTTCCTGCAAAAGATCGATCCGGCGATCACGCACCAGGTCCTGGCGCCGTCCGACATCGGGCCGTTCAACGACGAAGCGGGCACTGGCAACGACAATCCCGACCGCAAATGGTGCAGCGGCCGCGCCACATCGATCTGCATCCAATCGAGCTATAAGTTCGAAGGCAAGATTCCGATGGGGGTTTTGCTCGTCAACAAATTGCGCGAAGGCTCCAAGAAAGTCGCCGACCATATCGACTTCCAGAGCGAATTATCGGCGCTCGGGCCATCCGATGTCGATCAGGCGGCGCTGCAGGAATTGACAACGCTGAATACGCCGGTGAGCGGCGTGCTCGAACAGAATCTGTTCTACGTCAATCAGATCCTGAAATTCGGCAAATTCTTCGCGGTGTTTCAGGCCGATCCCAATGACGACAAGAAGACGGTCGTCACCGCGTTCATGTCGCTCGCGATCAAGGCAAGCGTGCTCGACGAAAAGCGCGGCTTCGAGAACATGCCGGTGCTGCGCAATCTGGTGCCGGCGCAGGTCTTGATGGGACAGTCGTCGTTCAATTCGGGCAATTCGATCAGCGCCGGCCTACCGATCTATGCCCGCAACGAAATCAAGACCATTGCCGGCATATTGCAGCACAAGTAGCTTGGTCTATGAGGTGGCCAAGCCGGCCGCCGGTTGGTCGCGATACATCCCACCCGCCCTCATGGTCCTTTCCGAGAACCGCTTTCCCCTTTTCGGGATCAGGCCGTCGTAAAGCCGAAAAGGAACGCATTCGTGCCAGCCGCGCCGCAATCCTTATCGAAGACGTCGTCCCAGAGTTGGGAATTCTGGATCGATCGCGGCGGCACCTTCACCGACGTGATCGGGCGGCGGCCGGACGGCGGGCTGGTGACACACAAGCTGTTGTCGGAAAATCCCGAGGCCTATCGCGACGCCGCGGTGCACGGCATCCGCCATCTGCTTGGGCTCAAGCCGGGCGATATCATCCCGAGCGACCGCATCGCTGCCGTGAAAATGGGCACCACGGTTGCCACCAATGCGCTGCTCGAGCGCAAGGGCGACCGCACGCTCCTTCTCATCACCAAGGGCTTTCGCGATGCGCTGCGCATCGGCTATCAGGCGCGGCCGAAAATCTTCGCCAAGCACATTATCAAGCCGGACATGCTCTACGAGCGCGTCGCCGAGGTCGACGAGCGCGTGCGTGCCGACGGCACGGTGGAGCGCGAGCTCGATCTCGAAGCCGTGCGCCGGGAACTCGAACGCGCCAAGGCGGACGGCATCAATGCCGTAGCCGTCGTCCTGATGCATGCCTATCGTTACAGCGACCACGAGCAGCGCATCGCGGCCTTGGCGCGCGAGCTCGGCTTTCCGCAAGTTTCGGCAAGCCACGAAGTGTCGCCGCTGATCAAGCTCGTCGGCCGCGGCGACACCACCGTGGTCGACAGCTACCTTTCGCCGATCCTGCGCCGCTATGTGGCGCAGGTGGCCGGCGAGTTGAACGAGGAAGAAGGCGAACCGTCGCAACGGACGCGCCTGATGTTCATGATGTCGTCCGGCGGACTCACGGCCGCGGAATTGTTCCGCGGCAAGGACGCGATCCTGTCTGGCCCGGCCGCCGGCGTCGTCGGCATGGCGGAGACCGGCCGCTCGGCCGGCTTCACCCGGCTGATCGGCTTCGACATGGGCGGCACCTCGACCGACGTGTCGCACTATGCCGGCGAATACGAGCGCGCCTTCGAGACCGAAGTCGCCGGCGTGCGCATGCGCGCGCCGATGATGCTGATCCACACTGTCGCCGCCGGCGGCGGCTCGATCCTGCATTTCGACGGCGCGCGCTTCCGCGTCGGCCCGGATTCGGCGGGCGCCAATCCGGGCCCGAAATGCTACCGCCGCGGCGGACCGCTCGCCGTCACCGACGCCAATGTCATGGCCGGCAAGCTCATTCCGGATTTCTTTCCGAAAATCTTCGGGCCGCGGCAGAACCAGCCGCTCGATGCCGAGGCGGTGCGCACCTCCTTCGCGGCCATGGCGAAAAACATCGGCGACGGCCGCACGCCCGAGGAAGTCGCCGACGGTTTCATCAAGATCGCTGTCGAAAACATGGCGAATGCGATCAAGAAAATCTCGGTGCAACGCGGCTATGACGTGACGCGTTATGCGCTCAATTGCTTCGGCGGCGCCGGCGGCCAGCACGCCTGCCTGGTCGCCGACGCGCTGGGCATGACCAGCGTGCTCATCCACCCGCTGTCGTCGCTGCTCTCGGCTTACGGCATGGGCCTGGCCGATATCCGCAGCGTCCGCCAGCAGGCGATCGAAGAGCCGTTCGGCACCAAGGCGCGCAAGTCGCTCGAAATCGCGGCGCGGAGACTTGCGGCCGATGCCATCGGCGAGGTCGCGGGCCAGGGCGTCGCCGCCAACAAGATCAAGCTTCATGTCCGCGCCCATATCCGTTACGCCGGAACCGACACCGCGCTGATCGTCGATGCCGGCACATCGGTTGGGCGCAGCACAGTGAAGCTCGCCTCGCTTGAGAAAATGAAAACGGCCTTCGAGCGCGCCCATAAAGCCCGCTTCGGCTTTATCGATCGCGGCAAGGATCTGGTGATTGAGGCCGTATCGGTCGAAGCAGTCGGCGGCGGCGCGACCTTTACGGAGAGGCCGCGCAAGACGACGCGCACCAAACTGCCGGCGCCGGCGCGGCGCACGCGTTTCTTCTCCGGCGGCAAATGGCATCGGGCGCTAGTCTATATTCGCGAAATGCTGTTGCCCGGCCACAAGGTGAAGGGCCCGGCGATCATCATCGAGCCGCACCAGACCGACGTCGTCGAACATGGCTGGCAGGCCGAGCTGACGGCCAAGAATCACCTGGTGCTCAAGCGCGTGCAGAAGCTCGCGCGCACCCGCGCGATCGGCACCCATGCCGATCCGGTGATGCTCGAAGTGTTCAACAACCTCTTCATGTCGATCGCCGAGCAGATGGGCGTCGCGCTGCAGAACACCGCTTATTCCGTGAACATCAAGGAGCGGCTCGATTTCTCCTGCGCGATATTCGACGGCAACGGCTCGCTGGTCGCCAATGCGCCGCATATGCCGGTGCATCTTGGCTCGATGGATCGCGCCGTTGAGACCATCATCCGCGAGAACAAGGGCAAGATCCGCCCGGGCGATGCTTACGCTATCAACGCGCCCTATAACGGCGGCACCCATCTGCCGGACATCACCATCTGCACGCCGGTCTTCGACGGCAAGACAATCCTGTTCTGGGTCGCCTCGCGCGGCCATCACGCCGATGTCGGCGGCATTTCGCCGGGCTCGATGTCGCCCAATGCCACCAATATCGAAGAGGAAGGCATCCTGTTCGACAATTTCAAAGTCGTCGATCGCGGCCGCTTCCGCGAAAAGGAACTCTATGCGGCGCTGAAGGAAAACAAATATCCGGCGCGCAACTCGCTGCAGAACGTCAACGACATCAAGGCGCAGATCGCCGCCAATGAGATGGGCATCCACGAGCTGCGCAAGATGGTGCGCTATTTCACGCTGCCGGTGGTGCGCGCCTATATGCGGCATGTGCAGGACAATGCCGCCGAAAGCGTGCGCCACGTCATCGACCGGCTGCACGACAGTTCCTTCGGCATCGAGACCGATCTCGGCACCACCATCAAAGTGCGCATCTCGGTCGACAAGAAGAAACGTGAGGCGACGGTCGACTTCACCGGCACGAGCCCGGAGCAGCCGACGAATTTCAACGCGCCGGAACCGGTGACGCGCGCGGCGGTGCTCTACGTGTTCCGGGTCATGGTCGACGACGACATTCCGATGAATGCCGGCTGCCTGCGGCCGATCAACATCATCATCCCGACGCGCTCAATGCTGTCGCCGGAATATCCGGCCGCGGTGGTCGCCGGCAATGTCGAGACTTCGCAGGAAGTGACCAATTGCCTGTTCGGCGCGCTCAGCGCGATGGCCGCGGCACAGGGCACCATGAACAATCTCAATTTCGGCAATGCACGCTATCAGTATTACGAGACCATCTGCTCCGGCTCGCCGGCCGGACCTGGTTTTCCGGGCACCGATGCCGTGCACACTCACATGACCAATACGCGACTGACCGATCCCGAGATTCTCGAATTCCGTTATCCGGTGCTGCTCGAAGACTTTCACATTCGCAAAGGCTCCGGCGGGCGCGGCAAATGGAACGCCGGCGACGGCATCCGCCGCACCATCCGTTTCCTGGAAAAGATGGAATGCACGGTGCTGTCGGGCCATCGCCGCGTGCCGCCGTTCGGACTCGGAGGCGGCGGCGACGGTCAAGTCGGCGAGAACTGGGTGCGGCGCAAAGACGGCAAACTGGAAAACCTCAAGGGCGCCGATGCCACCGTGATCGACGCCGAAGAAGCGATCATTATCCAGACACCGACAGCGGGCGGCTTCGGCAACACTTAGAGCGAAATTTCTTTAGGTTGAATCGATTGTCGCTCTAGCATTTTGATTGAGCATGATCTTTTCCGAAAATCGGGATCCACTTTTCCGGATCATGCTCCAGAAGTTTTCGCCATCAGAACAACGCCAAGCTGTGGTCTAGCTGCGACATATTGCCGTATATCACGCTGCCGGCGCGATTGAGGCTGGCTGGTCACTTGAACGGGAGAAACAGATGTTTCGTTTTGTTTCACGGCAAAAATTGTTGGTGGACGTGGCCATCGTTTCAAGCCTGGGAATTGGCTACGCGCTGGGAGCGCAGCCGCACACGGATGCAGCGCTCGCGCTATTGCAGAACGCGCGCGCCGAGCTGAACCAAGCCGAGCCCAACAAGGGCGGTCATCGCGAGAAGGCGATCATTCTGGTGGACCAGGCCTCGGCGAGGTGAGAGCCGGCATTGCCTTTGCGCACTAGAATCTCAACTTACCGCGCTGAATTTTCTATCATCGCATCAAAGCCGGGCCTTCGGGTCCGGCTTTTTTAACGCCCCGGCGCGGCCGGTGCTGCGGCGCGTGGCGTCACCGAATACTTCATCTGCGCGGTGCTGCCTTGCCAATAGAATCTGTAGTCCAGGGCGACGCTGGCGCCATCGGCCAGCGGCAGAACCGCATTGCAGACAACTTCCTCCTTGGTGCTCGACACCGTCGTAATCGGCTCGAAGCGCGTCGGCTCGAGCTTGTACTGCTTCAGCACGTCGGCGAGCGTGTGCTTGGCGGTTTCGGAATCGCATTCCGGCAGGAAGAAATGCGCGCGCAGGCCCTGATAGATCAGAACGCCGGCGACTGCGGCGGCCGGAATGCCGATCAGCCGAATGGCGAAACGATAGGGCCGCGGAGGCCGGACCGGATCTGACGGCGGTCGCTGCCATGGCCGCGCGCGGATCGGGGCAAGCGGTTTTGAATTCGGTTCGTCGGACATTTGCGGCGGGCGTTTTACACCGCTTTGACGATCTCTTCCGTCATTTTCTTGGCGTCACCAAGCAACATCATGGTGTTGTCGCGGTAGAACAGCGGATTGTCGATGCCGGCATAGCCCGAAGCGAGCGAGCGTTTGTTGAACATCACCGTGCCGGCCTTCCACACTTGCAGCACCGGCATGCCGTAGATCGGCGATTTCGGATCTTCTTCGGCGGCCGGATTGGTGACGTCGTTGGCGCCGATCACATAAGCGACGTCGGCCTGCGCGAATTCCGAATTGATGTTCTCAAGCTCGAACACCTCATCGTAGGGCACATTGGCTTCGGCCAAGAGCACGTTCATGTGGCCCGGCATGCGTCCGGCCACCGGGTGAATGGCGTATTTGACCTCGACGCCTTCGGCCTTGAGCTTGTCGCCCATTTCGCGGAGCGCATGCTGCGCCTGCGCCACCGCCATGCCGTAGCCCGGCACGATGATGACCTTGCCGGCATTCTTGAGGATGAAGCCCGCATCCTCCGCCGAGCCGATCTTGACCGGCCGGTCGCCGGCCGCCGCGGCCGGTCCCGCCACTTCGCCGCCGAAGCCGCCGAGGATCACCGAGATGAACGAGCGGTTCATGCCCTTGCACATGATGTAGGACAGGATCGCGCCGGACGAGCCGACCAGTGCGCCGGTGATGATCAGCGCGGTGTTCTCCAAGGTGAAGCCGATGCCGGCCGCGGCCCAGCCGGAATAGGAATTGAGCATCGAGATCACGACGGGCATGTCGGCGCCGCCGATCGGGACGATGATGAGGATGCCGAGCAGGAACGAAATCGCCGCGATCAGCCAGAACGTCAGGTGCTGCTGCGCCTCGAAGAACCACACGATCAGCGCGACGAGCCCGACCGCAAGCGCGATATTGATGAGGTGCCGCGCCGGCAAGAGGATCGGCGCGCCGCTCATGCGGCCGGACAATTTCAGAAACGCGATCACCGAGCCGGTGAAAGTAACGGCGCCGATGGCGACGCCGAGCGACATTTCTATCAGGCTCTGGCCGTGGATCGCGCCTTCGCTGCCGATGCCGAAAGCCGCGGGCGCGTAAAGCGCACCGGCCGCGACCAGCACCGCGGCCATGCCGACCAGCGAGTGGAAGGCGGCGACCAGTTCCGGCATCGAGGTCATCGGCACGCGGCGCGCGAT
>JBAUCK010000424.1:0-100541 GCA_049677525.1 Xanthobacteraceae bacterium | reverse complement strand
TGATTAAGGACGCGGCCCCGCATTGTCAATGTTGCGCTGTTGGACACTGAGATAGGGTCGAAATGTGATGAATTCAGGGGCGTTACGGCCAATTTCAGGGATCGGGAGCAAGGGGCCAGCCTGTTTCCTCCTCGAAACCGGCGGCACGCGACTGCTGCTCGATATTGGCGAAGGCCCGCCGCCCGGCAAGTTCCCGGACGTCGCGGGGCTTCCTCGGGTGGACGCGGTCATCCTGAGTCACGGCCGGCACGGCATTGACGATATTTATGTCGACGCTGCGATGCGGGACGCCTTGCAGCGCCTTGCCGGCAGCGATCAAATTTCGTTGCGCACCGGCCTGCGCGACGAGATCGAGCGCCTTGTTCAGATTGTCAAACCGATCGACGGTGCGCACGGCATCATGCTCGCGGCCTCAGCCGACGGTGCCTCAGGCGCGACGGCGAAACTGCTGGGGCAATGCGAGGACACACCCGAAGTGACGATCCTGTTCACTGCAGGTGCCGCGCATGCCGAAAGCATCCCAGCCTGACACCGGCTCGAGCGTGTAGTCAGGTTTGAGAAACACGGCAAGAACCTGGTCCGAACTCGCGGCATCTGCGGAGCGCCGCGCGGTGGTGACGATGCCGTCGGCGGCGCGGCCATAGGAGATGACTGTCGCCTCCCGCGCTAGGCTGATGCGCGACCCTTTGCGCTCGACCGGCGCGGAACTATAGCGCACGTCGCCGCCGCTCTACCCTTCGGTGGTCGAAGATGCGAGCAGCAACTGTTCGCTGGCGAGACGGCGCAGCAAGAGCTGATGCCAGGCGCTGCTTTGCCCGTGTCGCACGATGCAGGCGACCTTGGTCTGGTGCATCGCATAGACCATCGCGGTCGACGCACAGGCGCGGCCGAGCGCGTAACAGACATCCGCGACTTCGGCGACGCTAATTCCGTCGCCGCCGAATTCACGAGGTACCGTGATACCGAGAAGGCGTTCGGCGCGCGCCGCCGCAATCGCTTCTGCGGGAACTGGGAGTCGCGATCGACCTCGGCTGCATGAGCAATGGCCGTCGCAGCAACCTTCTCGATACGCGCCCGCAGTGCCGCGGCAGCCGCCGTCGGCAAATGGCTCGCAGCGGCGAGAATGCCTCGCGTTGCATGTCTTGCCGTTTGGAGGTCCTGATCGACTTCGAGAACCGTCACGGTTCGCGCACTCATAATCCGCTCGCGATTGATGTGCCGTCTGCCGGCACGGATACGATCGCTAGAACACCACAGCTAGCGTAAAACTTATAAATCCTGGCGGCATTTGCATGAAATTAGCGCGCTTGTTTCGTGTAAAGGTTACCAATCGAAAACACTTCACGTGATAACGATTCGTCGCGGCGAAAATGCAATATGAGTTGCGCAAAAGCGCGACTTCTTTGGTTTGAATTTGGGAACTGTTCACTGTGCTGGATCGCGTCGATCCTGGAAAAGCGGTCGATCACGCGCAGCATCGGCCGCGACGACGAGCTTAACGAGTGCGGGGCGCCGTGCGGCATCATCTCATTGGAGCGATGCGCTCGCCAAGAGCATTTCGGGGACCAATTTCGCGAATGAGAATTTACGCGGCGGGTTTGAGCTTTTCGACCAGCGCTTCGATCCGCGCGACGCAACGGAAATTTGCAGGGGTCATGTCGCGATCGGGAATCTTCACATCGAACTCGGCCTCGACCGCCAGGATTAAGGCGCACGCGCAACAGCGAAGGCGGGCAAACATGTCCAAGACGGCATTTTATGCCAGCGTCGGCCCGGTGCTGACGCTGTACGATCTCGACGTCGACAACGCCGCGATCACGCAGCGTGGCGCGATTACGCTGCCGGCGAACATCCAATATCTTTGGCCGCATCCGTCGCGGCGCTACGTCTACGTCGTGTCGAGCACCGGCGGACCGGGCATTGCCGGCGACAAGCATTTCGCCAATGCGCTGATCGTCGATCCGGCAAGCGGCGAACTAAAACTGCACGGCGAGCAGGCGTTGCTGCCGTCGCGACCGATTCATGCGACCGTCGATGCGACCGGCCAATATCTGCTCACCGCCTTTAACATTCCGAGCCACATCACCGTGCACCGGCTCAATGCCGACGGCACGATCGGCGCGACCGTACCGCAGACTGAGACGCTCGATACCGGCATCTTCGCGCATCAGGTACGCATGACGCCGTCGAACCGCGCCGCTGTTCTGGTCACGCGCGGCAACAATGCCGAAGGCGGCAAGCCCGAGGACCCGGGCGCGCTCAAAACTTTCAGCTTCAAGGACGGCGTTCTGAAAAACCTCGCCTCGATCGCACCCGGAAACGGGCTCGGCTTTGGCCCACGTCATCTGGATTTTCATCCGACCGAGCCGTGGGCTTTCGTTTCCATCGAGCGGCAGAACAAGCTCTATATGTATAAGCTCGACGAGAAGACGGCGCTCGCTCGCGAACCGTCTTTCATCGAGGAGACGCTTACCGATCCGCACGGTGAGGCCGAGCAAGGCGCCGGCGGCATCCACATCCATCCCAACGGCAAATTTGTTTATCTGACCAACCGCACGTTTCCGGCCTCGCCAAGCGGCGGCCGGAAAATGTCGGCGAACGGCGAGAATACGATTGCCGCCTATGCCATCGACAGTACGAGCGGCGAGCCGAGGCACATTCAAAGTATCGATGGCCACGGCGTACAGCTTCGTACCTTCAGCATGGATCCGGACGGCCGCGTCCTGATTGCTGCGAGCATCCTGCCGGTGCCGCGGCCCGACGGAACTATCATAACCGCGGGCCTCCCCGTGTTCCGCATGGGCAGCGACGGCAAGCTCACTTACGTGCGCAAACACGATGTCGATGTTGGAAAGTTTCAGCAGTTCTGGAGCGGCATGGTCACCCTGCCCTGAGGTGACCTGCTTTCCGCCGCGTACGGCTTAAGTACCCGCTTTCCGCCGCCGGGTAACCGTCAGGTATCAAGCGTGTGCCTTCTTGCTCCGCCAAGCGGGCGACCCATTTTGGCGTCAACACCCCAATCACCCAAGAAGGTCACATCGCCAAAAGGGTCGCAGCCATGTCTATCAGACCTGTGAAAAGCATCGTGACGTCCAAGCCCGTCGTTGAGGGCGCGGGCGTCAAGCTGAATCGCGCCTTCGGCTTCGGCGCCACGTCCGAATTCGATCCGTTCCTGCTGCTGGACGATTTCCGCAACGACCGGCCGGAAGATTACCGCGCCGGCTTTCCGTGGCATCCGCATCGCGGCATCGAGACCATCACTTATGTGCTGGCCGGTACCGTCGAACACGGCGACAGCCTCGGCAATCGCGGCAATCTCGGCGCCGGCGACGTGCAGTGGATGACAGCCGGCCGCGGCATCCTCCATCAGGAAATGCCGCAGGGCGACGCCAAAGGCCGCATGCACGGCTTTCAACTCTGGGCCAATCTGCCGTCGTCCTTGAAAAGGACGGCGCCGCGTTATCAGGACGTCAAGGCCGGCGAGATTCCGGAAATCATCGACGATGACGGCACTCGAGTGCGCGTCGTCTGCGGCGACTTCTGGGGCAAGCGCGGCCCGATCGAAGGCGTCGCCGCCGACCCACGTTATCTCGACGTCTTCGTGCCGCCGGGCAAACGCAAGACGCTGCCGGTCGAAGTCGGCCGCCACGCCTTCGCATATGTCTTCGAAGGCGCAGGAAATTTCCGCTCCGCCTCGAAACCGTTCGGCGTACTCACCGAGAAGAGTGACGGCGAGAACGAGATTGTCGTGCGTGAAACGACCGGCAACCGTTCACTGGTCCTGTTCGACCGCGGCGACGAGGTGACGGTGCAGGCGGGCGACGAGGGCGTGCGTTTCCTCCTGGTCTCCGGCAAGCCGCTCGAAGAGCCGGTGGCCTGGCACGGCCCGATCGTGATGAATACGCAGGCCGAACTGCAACAGGCCTTCAGTGAACTGCGCAACGGCACGTTCATTAGGTAAGATCTCGCGCTTTCCATCGCTATCGTCATGGCCGGGCATAGCCGTTCGAAGAACGGCGTCGCTTCGCTCGCCTACGTCCCGGCCATTCACGTCTTTTGGCTTCCGCCAAGCCGGAAGACGTGGATGCCCGACACAAGGTCGGGCATGACGATACCTGGACCACCTACCCTCCTAAAATCTGCTATTCTGACGTCCGAAGAAACGGCCAAGAAAAGCGCGCACGGCCCTCGATGGCCGGGCGACAACAAACAGAATTTGCAAGCCAGGGAGGATCCACGCATGAAAAAGTTGCATCGCATTCGCTTGTTCAGCTTTCTGCTGGCCGCGGCGGGCGTTCTGTTCGGCGCAACCGTTTACGCCGACGATTACCCCTCGCGTACGATTACATTCGTTTCGGTGTTCGGGCCCGGCAGCGCCAGCGACACGATCTGCCGCATCATCGCCGATCCGCTCAGCGCCGTATTCAAGCAGCCGGTCGTCGTCGAAGACCGCCCCGGCGCCGACGGCGCGGTCGCCGCGCAATATGTCCAGCACGTCAACCCCGACGGCTACACCTTGATGATGGCGACCAATTCGCCGCTGTCGGCCGATCCATTTCTGCTGCGCGAAGTCAGTTATGACCCGGTGAAGGATTTTGCGCCGGTGACCCGCGTCGGCAGCTTTACCTTGATGCTCGTGGTCAATCCGAACCTGCCGGCACATTCGGTGAAGGAATTGGTGGAATACGCCAAGGCCAACCCCGGCAAGGTCTCGTTCGCCAGCGGCAATACCGCCGGCATTGTCGGCGGCAAGACCTTTGCGCACTGGGCAGGCCTCGACATGTTGCACGTGCCCTACAAAAGCTCGCCGCCGGCCATCGAAGACGTGATCGCCGGCCGGGTATCGATGATGATCGTCGATTTCACCGTCGCCATGCCGCATGTCGCGTCCGGACAAGTGCGTGCGCTTGCCGTAACGCGGCTGAAGCGTTCATCGCTGTTCCCGGATCTGCCGACGCTCGACGAAGCCGGGATCGAAGGATTTGAGATCGATGCCTGGGCCGGCCTCGTTGCGCCGGCAAAAACCCCGCCCGCGGTGATCGCCAAGCTCAACGGCGCCATCAGCAAGATCATTGACGATCCGGCGACCAAGGCGAAATTCCGCAACGTCGGCTTCGAGGGCTTTTCCTCGACGCCCGATCAGCTCGGCGATTTCATTAAGGTGCAGCTCGACAAGTGGGGCAAGATGGTCGCCGACGCCGGTATCAAGCCGGAATAACGCCGTGACCTGACGTGCGGCCGGATTGCGAAACGACCGGCCGCGCGCAGTTCGTGATTTGGATGAGCGCTTATTTCTGGCCAGGCGTCAGGCTCCCCTGCCCGTAGCCTTGGTGCCAAGTTCTAGAAACATCATTGCCGTGGAAGGCCCTCCCGGAAAATGGCGATTCAGACGTGAATATCGCGACAAAGACGTTGGCGGCTTTGGGCATTCCGAGCTGATATTTCTCGAGAAATGCGGCGGCGTCGAAATTCGTTATGGAATCGGGCAATGCCGCAAAATCGATTTTTTTCTCCTGCTGAAAGACATATACGGCATACCGATCCGAAACGACCGGGATATGCGGATAACGACACGGCTGCACGACGCTGATCGTTTTGGAATTCGCCGAAGGCCCGGATTCCAGGTAGCCGCTGCCGCGAAGGAGATCCCCTGGAATGTTGCCCACGATCCAGTGGCGTACCGGCGCATTTTGCCCCGAGGCGACCGGGTCGGGCCACGATCCATTGGCGTTCCCATCGAAATCCAACATTATCAAGGTATAGAGTTTTCTCGCATCGGCCTGTTTCCACCGCACGAGCGGAGCAATCGGTATGTCCGTCTGCAGGAAAAGATTTCCGCAAGTCACCGCGCCGTTGTAGTGGCTGCCAGAGACGGGGAAGCTGGATGTGGCGCTGCAAGCGTCGCGCCGATGAGCGCGGCCAGTAGGTATGCGGGTTTAATCATTTCATTTGCATCCAGGTTCCGGCGCGATCTCTCCGAGCGCTTTTACGGTGACGAGGTCGCGTCCCTGCGTCTTGGCCAGAAACATGTTCATGGTCGCGTGGTGGTTATTGCCCATCGTCAGCGGCCCCGTGGGTGACGTGATCGTCAACCCCTCGAGCGCATCGATCATCGATTCCTTGTCGACCTTGCCGGCCTTCTCGATCGCGGCCTTCATCGCGATCAGCGCGTTGTAGTGCGTTATCACATAGTTCGACACTGTGACATCGGCGCCGCCTTCCGCCTTCACCTTGGCGACAAACGCCTTGACCGACGGCTTGTCGCTCGTGGCCACGAACGGCACCGCGGCGAACATGTTCTGGCCCTTGCCGCCGAAGAGGCCGAGCTCGGTCTCGGACAATCCGAGGAACGCGATCGTCACGTGCTTCAACAGTCCGCGGTCCTCCGCCTGCGGAATGAAACTGAGGCCGTCTCCCTTGAGTGCGAACAGCAAGACCTTGGCCTTGGTTGCGGCAATGCGCGCGATCCGGGCTAAAATCGGTTTCTTTGCCGGTGGCGAATTCCTCGCCGACGACACGGCCGCCGAGCTTGTCAATGATCGGATGCGACGCCGCGAACATCTTGTGCGGCCATACGCGGTCGGCTCCCAGCAGAAAATAGGTTTTGCCGAAGTTGCGGTTCATATAGGGGAGGAGTTGCCGCGAGTTCCTGATTTGGCACCGTGCTGAACGCGAAGATGTAGCGGCCGCATTTGCCGCCTTCATAGTTGGTGGCATAAAAAAGCGGCGTCTTTAGGCTCTCGGCCGCAGCCGCGATCGCGTCAAGATTTCGCGACGTGATCGGCCCGACGACCGCCAATACGCCGTCGCGCTCGATCAGTTTATGTGTCGCTCCACGGCAACCGCAGGATCGGTCTTGTCGTCCTCATAGATCACTTCGACAGGCCTGCCGAGGATGCCACCGTCGACATTGATCTCCTGGCGGCAAGATCAAGTCCGAGTTTCGCCTGCCTGCCGTAAAGCTCCACGCCGCCGGAGAACGGCAATACCGCACCGATCTTGATCGGCTCCGCGGCCTTTGCGCTTGCTGCACGCGCCAGCCATGCGCAGCAAACGAGCGACGTTAATAAAACGAGATGGAGGGTTCCGCGGACGAATACAGATGCAGCGGTGTTCTTCGTCCCTTGAAAATGGACAGACGGAATCTTCATCTGCAAACCTACTCCCCTCGCATCCCCGCCGCTTTGACGATCGGAAACCACTTCGCCTTCTCGGCTTCCTGGAAAGCGCCGAGTCCTTCGGGCGTTTGCCGGTCGGGCGGCACGATCTGCTGGCCGACCGCGGCGAGCTTCTGCTGCACCGTCGGGTCGGCGAGCGATTGCTTGACGGCCGAATTGAGCTTCGCAATTACGTCTGCGGACACGCCCCTCGGCGCCCACAGGCCGTGCCAGAGCGCGCCGTAAAAGCCGGGGAGTCCCGCTTCGTCCGTCGTCGGCGCGTCGGGCATTGCCGGCGAACGCCTGCGCGCTGCGACCGCATAGGCGCGCACCGTCGCGGCTTTGATCTGCGGTACCGAATTCGACAATTGATCGACCATCAGATCGATATGGCCGGCGACCAGATCCTGGATCGCGGGCGCGGCGCCACGATAGGGAACGTGCTGGAACTTCATGCCGGTCATGGTCTCGAAATTGACCACGCTCACTTCCGCAACCGGGCCGGCGATGCCGACCGAGACGCTTTTCTGATTATCCTTGAGCCAGGCCAGCAGCTCTTTCAGATTTGTCGCGGGTATGGTCATGCGGCTGACGATGATCTGCGGATTGACGGTGAGTTCGGCGACCGGCGCAAAATCCTTGATGACATCGACCGGCAAATCGTAGAGCGCGCCGACCAGGAGGTTCGAGCCGTTATTGCCGATCTCGAGCGTATAGCCGTCTGCGGCCGCACGCGCGACGCGGGTCGCGGCGATACTGCCGCCGGCGCCGGCGACATTCTCGATCACCAGCGACTGGCCAAGCGGCGTCTGCATCTTGTCGGCGATAACGCGCGCCACCAAATCGGTCGGGCCGCCGGCGGCGAACGGGATGATGATCGTTACGGGTCGCGATGGATAAGTTTCCGCCGACGCTGGAGCTGCCGCGACGAGCGCAACCGCAAAAGCCATTCCCGCCGCAATGCGGCGATCCACAATACCAAGGCGCCCTCCCCGAGTGAGACGCGATTCTTCTAAATGCTGCGCAACGGCGCCGGCTGCTCGTCGAGCATCGCCTGGATTGCAAGTCGCGTCGTTGCCGCGTCGAGCCCATGCTTCTCAACAAGATCGGCACAATCCGCCAGGATCGTATCCGCATCCTGCATCATCTTCAGGCGCTTGAATTGATCATCGTAATGCAGACCCATGCTGGCGCCGACGATCTCGTACATGTTCATGATGCGGAACGGATAGTCGCGCTCATGCGCGCAGAGTTCGCGGTGATCGGAATGATAGACCGCGACGATGGCGTCGACGCCGGCGGCTTCCGCTGCCGCCAGTTCCGCCTCCTGAAGCCTGCGCCGAAATTCCGGCAACATGCGCAGATTGTTGCTTTGCAGGCCGACCGCTGGCTGATCGAGATCGACGATCTCGATGCCAGGAACCGACCACAAAATCTCCTCGGCGGCTTCGACCACGCCGCGCACGCCGGGATGTTTATGGAGTGCAATGCGCATCGGCACCGGCTCGCGCAGCAGCGGCCGCAACCGGTCAAGCCGCTTGTGAATGAGCAGCGTGAACGGCGTCATCTCGAACGGCTTGCTGCCGCGCGTCTTCTCCACCGTCGGCAGCGTCGTCTCGGTGAACTGCACCTGGCACGACGGACACCAGGAAATAACTTGCCCGGTGTTGCTCTGCGCCAGCTTGTCGATGGTGTTCTCGGCGACGCGGCCGGAGGTCGTAACATCACCCATGCGCATCTGCACGATGCCGCAGCAATGCGTCGGGCCGCCCATCACGTCATAGGTGATGTCGAGCGCATCCATGATGTCGAGCGCGTAGAGCGCGATGTGCGGCGTCTTGAGCACATTGCAGCCGGTGTAGAAGACGAAGTCGGGCTTTGAACCGTCGGCGCGCGCCGCCTTCGCCTTCGTGCCATGTCCTTGCGAACCTTGCCCAAGCCGCGCCAGTAGCGCGTCATCGAGCTGAATTCTCGCGATATGCGGCACGTCGCGCGCCACGAGGCGAAAGGCGTCGAAGCCCGTCCGGCGTTCGGCGGCAGCATCCTTCTTCCTGTGCGACATGTTTATCCGCGCCATGTAGAGCAAGAAGCGCGGATTGACGCCGTAATCGCAGGCCTTGATGCATTCGCCGGAGAGCAGGCAGCCCGCCGCCCATTTCCTCGCGGCATCGTTGCCTTCACCGCTCCTTATAATGTCGACGATGCCGGAAATGACTTCGACCGGATTTGCGCGCTGTTCGACTGTCAGGCCGGCCGCTTCCGTCGCCGGGCAGACTTCGACGCATTTGCCACAGCGAGTGCAGGCGTCAGCCATGGCGTCGGCGCGGGCCTTGAGCGCGGACTCGAATGTCTCGGTGGTGCCGGTCACGGGACTGTTCATGGTGTGCCGTTCCTTGTGCCGCGACTCAAGAGTACCGCGACGAAGCCGCAGATTGAAGGGGCTCAAAAGCCACCGACCAAGGCAGAGCTTTTTCATTGATTGCACGCCCAAAGGCTGTTGCCCGGCCCCACAGCGCCGATTGAACGGCCGCATTGAAGCGCCCGCCCACTCAATGTAATAACCGAGTACAACTGACGATGCCCGGCCGTCTTCAAGGACAGGCGCCGGGCATCATTCTGACAGGTACCACCGCACGGCTGCGGATCGATGGACCCGCGCTGCAAGACCGAAAGCGAGGAAGCGCGATGGGTGAATTTGCAATCGGCCAACCCGTTCCCCGCTTCGAGGACCCGCGCCTGATCCAAGGCCACGGCCGCTATATCGCCGACATAACCTTTCCCGGCATGGCTCATGGCGTCGTGCTGCGCTCGCCGCACGCCCATGCGCGCATTCGTTCGATCGACACCTCGAAAGCGAAGGCCGCGCCCGGCGTGCTCGCGGTACTGACCGGCGCCGATTACAAGGCTGCGGGCTTCGGCGACTTGCCGGTGCCCGGCGGTCTCAAGCGCCGCGACGGCGCGCCCGGCTACAAGCCGCGCTATCCGGCGCTGGTCGAGGACCGCGTGCGCATGATCGGCGATTATGTCGCCTTTGTCGTTGCGGAAAATCTTTATCAGGCGATCGATGCGTCGGAACTGATCGAAGTGGATTACGAGCCGCTGCCGGCCGCTGTTTCGACCGGTGATGCCGTGAAGCCCGGCGTACCGCTGGTTTGGGACGATTGCGCCAACAATATCGGCTTCATCCAGGTCGAGGGCAACAAGGAAGCGACCGACGCCGCCTTTGCCCGCGCCACCCACGTCGTCAAGCATGACTTCGTTATCAACCGCGTCACGGCGGCGGCGATGGAGCCGCGCGGCTGCATCGGCATGTTCGAGCCGATCGAGGGCCGCTACACGATCTACACGACCCTGCAGCGGACCAACGTATTTCAGACCGAACTGTCGCAATATGTTCTGAAAATCCCGGACAGCAAGATCCGCGTCGTCTGCGGCGATATCGGCGGCAGTTTCGGCATGAAATCCGCCGTCTATAACGAAGTGGCGCTGGTACTGTGCGCCGCCAAGGCCACCGGCCGGCCGGTGAAATGGGTGGCGACACGCTCGGAAAGTTTTGTCTGCGATGCGCAGGCGCGCGACAATGTCACTACGGCCGAACTTGCACTCGATAAGGACGGCAATTTTCTCGGCTTCCGGGCAAAAATCGTCGCCGCGATCGGCGCCTATATGCAGACCGGCATGCCGGCCTTCACCGGCAATCTCGGCACGCTCGCTGGCGTCTATCGCACGCCGGCCTCGCATATCGACGTCACCGCCGTGTTCACGCACACCCAGCCGGTGCGGCCCTATCGCGGCAACGGCCGGCCGGAAGCCGGTTACATCATCGAGCGTATGGTCGATCTCGCCGCCGATCAGATCGGCATGGATCCGGCGGAATTGCGCAAGCGCAATACGATTCCGGCGAGCGCCATGCCGTTCAAAACAAGCGTCACTTTCACTTACGATTGCGGCGAGTTCGAAAAGAATCTCGATCAGGCTTTGGAAGCCGCCGACAACAAAGGTTTTGAGAAGCGTCGGGCCGAGGCGAAGAAACGCGGCAAGCTGCGCGGCTTCGGTTTCTCCAACACGATCGAGCGTTCGGCCGCGGCGGGCCTCGAGGGCGCCGAAATCCGTTTCGACCGCACCGGCTCGGTATCGATCTTCTCCGGCAGCATCAATCAGGGCCAGGGCCACGAGACCGCGTTCAAGCAAGTCGTGTGCGACCGGCTCGGTCTCGATCCCAAGGAAGTCACTTATATCCAGGGCGATACCGACCAGGTGTTCTTCGCCGAAGGCACCGGCGGCTCGCGTTCGGCGGCGTTTTCTGGTTCGGCCTTCACTCTGGCGGCCGAGAAAGTCGAGGCCAAGGGCAACGCTATCGCCGCGAAGATGCTGAAAGTCGATCTCGCCGACATCAATTTCCATGAAGGCTTGTTCTCGAGCCCGAAGACCAACCAGACCTTGACCATCAAGGAAGTCGCCAAGGCCTCACTCGATCCAAAAAATCTTCCCCACGGCATGGAACCTGGCCTGATCGAAAAAGCGATCTATAGCGGCTCGGTCGCGGCCTATCCGAACGGCGTGCATGTCTGCGAGCTTGAAATCGACGAAGAGACCGGCACCGTCGAGATCGTCAATTACAATGTGGTCGACGATGTCGGCACCGTGATCAATCCGCTGCTGCTGCACGGCCAGATTGACGGCGGCATCGCGCAGGGCGTCGGCCAGATCCTGATGGAAGACATCAAGTTCGACACCGAAGGGCAAATTCTCACCGGCTCATTCATGGACTACGCCATGCCACGGGCGACCGACCTCACCGCGTTCCATGTCGAGAGCAACCCGGTGCCGACCAAGAGCAATCCGCTCGGCGTTAAAGGCGCGGGCGAAGCCGGCTGCGTCGGCGCCATGCCCGCCGTGGCCAATGCCCTGGTCGATGCGCTTTCCGTGCTCGGCATCAAGCACGTCGAGATGCCCGCGACGCCCGAAGTGCTGTGGCGCGCCATCCACGAGGCGCGGGCCAAGGGCGCTTAACGCCCTCTCCTCGCGCGCGCGGAGAGGTGTAAAATCACGGCATGGGCGAACGAGAAGAAGCCGCTGCCGATCCGCTGCCGCTGTTCGGCATTCGCGTGCTTGAATTTTGCCACACCATCATGGGCCCGACCGCCGGCCTGATCCTGGCCGATCTCGGCGCCGACGTAATCAAGATCGAGCCGGCTGAAGGCGACAGCACCCGCCGCCTCCCTGGCTTTGCCGCCGGCTTCTTTCCGGCTTTCAACCGCAACAAGAGAAGCTTCGCCGTCGACCTGAAATCCGACCAGGGCCGCGCGTTGCTGCACCGGCTCGCGGCCAACGCCGACGTGGTGCTGGAAAATTACGCGCCCGGCACCATGGACCGGCTCGGCTGCGGCCATGACGATCTCTCACGCCTCAATCCGCGGCTGGTCTATTGCGCGCTGAAAGGCTTTCTCAGCGGGCCGTATGAGCATCGGCCCGCGCTCGATGAAGTCGTGCAGTTCATGTCCGGGCTCGCTTACATGACCGGACCGCCCGGGCAGCCGCTGCGCGCGGGCTCCTCCGTGGTCGACATCATGGGCGGCATGTTCGCGGTGATCGCGATCCAGGCGGCTTTGCGTGCGCGCGAACATACCGGCCGCGGCCAATTGGTCAAGTCGGCTTTGTTCGAGGCGACGAGCTTCATGATGATGCAACATATGGCGGCGCACGCGCTGACCGGCCGCGCGCCGCCGCCGATGCCGGTGCGCGAAGGCGCCTGGGCGGTCTACGATCCCTTTGCCACTTCGGACGGCGAGCAGATTTTTGTCGGCATCACCAGCGACCGCCATTGGCGCCGCTTCTGTGAGCATTTTGAGCGGCCGGATCTCTTGGCGAACCCGGCCTATAAGACAAACGAGGACCGCGTGCGGGAGCGGCCGGTGCTATTGCCGATCGTCGCGGAGATCGTCGCGCAGCATAAGCGCGCGGGGCTCACCGAGATTTTCGACCGTATCGCTATTCCGTTCTCGCCGGTCGCCAAGCCCGGCGACCTGTTCGACGACCCGCAGCTCAATGCCTTTGGCCGCATGCTCGAAGTCGATCTGCCCAATGGCAAGCGCGCCAAAATTCCGCGCTTGCCGATGGAAATCGGTAAGCACGATTTGTCGCTGCGCCGCCAGCCGCCAAAGATCGGCGAGCATTCCGATGAAATCCTCGCCGAGCTTGGGCTTAAGCCCGGCGAGATCGAGAAGCTGAAAAAAGATAAAGTGATTGCGGTGAAGCCGGCGAGCTGAGCCGCGAAGCGCCAAGGACCAACGTGATGAGCGACATTCCCGCAGCCGTGCATATCAACGAGGAAGGCCCGCGCGAAGGCTTTCAGATCGAGAAAGGCCCGATCTCGACCGCGCGCAAGATCGCATTGATCAACGCGCTGTCGGGAACCGGCATCGACCACATGCAGATCGTCTCCTTCGTCAGTCCGAAAGCAGTGCCGGGCATGGCCGACGCCGACGAGGTGGTCGACGGGATCCAGATCAAGCCCGGCGTCGCCTATAC
Source organism: Xanthobacteraceae bacterium (assembly GCA_049677525.1). GTDB lineage: Bacteria > Pseudomonadota > Alphaproteobacteria > Rhizobiales > Xanthobacteraceae > BOG-931. Next base: position 86,853 of record JBAUCK010000424.1, on the reverse strand, counting down.
CGCGTTGTGGCTCAATGAGCGCGGCTTCGAGCGCGCGCTCACGCACAATAATCGGCTCTCGCTCGCCGGCTCGATCACGCTTGTGGCTTCGGAAAAATTCTCCAAGCGCAATCAGAACCGCAGCGCCGCCGAACAGCTCGTCGGGCAACATGCTATCGTCGACAAATACAAAGTCGCCGGCGTTCCAGTCGAGCGCGGCATGATCATGGCGGCGTTCGGCTGCAATTTCGAAGGCGACGTGCCGGTCGCGCGCGTCGTGTCGCTCGTCCAACAAATTATTGACGTGGCGAAACAGCATGGCGTCACGCTGAAATACATCTCGCTCGCCGACACCATGGCCTGGGCCAATCCCCTCGCCATCAAGCGCGTGATCGGTACTTTGCGCGAGCGCTGGCCCGATGTCGATTTCGCGCTGCATTTGCACGACACCCGCGGCATGGCGGTGGCCAATGCCTTCGCTGGTCTCGAAATGGGCGTCAAGAGGTTCGATGCGGCCGTCGCCGGCTTAGGCGGCTGTCCCTTCGCCGGTCATGCCGGCGCGGCGGGCAATATCTGCACCGAGGATCTCGTCTTCATGTGCCACGAAATGGGCATCAACACCGGCATCGATCTCGACGAACTGATCGAATGCGCGAGACTCGCCGAGGATATCGTCGGCCACCCGCTGCCCGGCTCGGTGATGAAGGGCGGGACGCTGCAGAAGTATCGATCATAATCGCCTCGCGCTCGTTACCTCTCTAAGATCTTCCACATGCCGCTCGCCGAGGCGACAGAGCGATCGCTGACCTTGAGCATCGAACGCATGAAAATGATCGAGCGGGTGATGCGCATGATTTCGCAATGCGCCTCGACGAATTCGCCGATCTGCACCGCGCCGATGTATTGGATGTTCAGCTCGATGGTGGCGTGCGGCTTGCCACCGGTCGCCCGCATCGCCGTCATGCCCATGGACTGATCGGCAAACGTGGCAAGCATGCCGCCATGCACGATGCCGATGTGGTTGCCGTGCTTGTCGGTGGCGGCGAAGCCGAATAGCGGGTCGCCGCGGCGCCACACCGGCCCGACCAGTTCCCCGAAATTATGGGCTTGCACCTTTTCCCAGCCATCCGCAGCCGGATCGAAAACGGCCATCGCTGCGGCCGGAGATTTATCATTCATGTCGAGGTTCGATGCCTTACATAATCGCGAATTCAGTATTGCGCCGGTCGGTGACCAGCATCGAGCCGGGATAATGCGTGATGCAGAATTCCGGCTTCACCGCCATGATCACCGATTGCGGCGTTACCCCGCAGGCCCAGAATACCGGAATCTCGTCGTCACGTACCGGCACGGCGTCGCCCCAGTCCGGCTTTGCCAGATCCCTGATGCCGATCATTTCCGGCTTGCCGAGATGCACGGGCGCGCCATGCACCGAGGGAAACCGCGTCGTGATCTGCACGGCGCGAATGGCGTCGGCGGGCTTCATCGGCCGCATCGAGACGACGAGCGGTCCGTGGAAGGGACCGGCAGCATTTGTTTGTACCGACGTGCGATACATCGGCACGGTGCAATCGCACGTCATGTGCCGCAATTCGATGCCGTCATCGAGCAAAGCCTGTTCGAAGGAGAACGAGCAGCCGATGGCGAAAGTCACGAGATCGTCGCGCCAATATTTCGCGACGTCGGATGGCTCATCCACGAGTTCGCCGTTCCGCCACACCCGGTAGCGCGGCAGATCGGTGCGGATGTCGAGATCCTCGGCGATGGCCGGGATGCGCCAGTCGCCTGCCGCCCCGACGCCAATCAGCGGGCACGGCTTTGGGTTGCGCTGGCAGAAATGCAGAAAATCCTGCGCGAGGTTTTGCGGCAAGATGGCGAGATTGGCCTGGACGAAGCCCGGCGCCATCCCAGACGTCACGCCGGAATGCCGGTTGCGGCGGCTCTCGAGCCGCGCCGCAAGCCCGGTTTGTGGCAGCTTGGGGTCGCCCTTGGAGTTGTCATGTCGGAATGTCACCATCGCCATAATCGGCCCCTGAATATTTTCGCCGCGAAATCTCGCCGTTAAACTTTAGTCGGCCCCAAGCTGTTTGCCCATTTTACCAGCAAACAAGACCGAGACTATACGACATTATGAAATAGCGGCGCGACGATCTTACGCGGCGTCTAGAAATGCCGGGGTTTAACCAGTTGCGCGAATCCAGTTGAAACCGACATCGACTTCGCGTTTGCTGTTCGCCACAAGCAACGCGCCAGAAGCCCGCAAAGGGCCGCCGGGGAACGTAACCGGATCCAGAGGGAGAATTTCAATGGCTGAGAAATGGAGAGACGCGCCGTGGGCGCAAGATTTCTGGTACCGCGGCAAGCTCACGCGGCGTAGCCTCATCGGCTGGGGCGGCGGCGCCATCGGCGCCATGATGCTGGCGCCAGCCCCGTGGGGCTCAGCCTTCGGCGCGGCCAAGTCCTACAAGGTCGGCTCGGAACAGCCGCTGTCCGGCGCCGGCGCCGCCGGCGGCAAGACCGCGATCGTCGGACTGCAAATGGCGGCCGACCGCATCAATGCCAATGGCGGCATCAATGGCCGCCCGGTTGAACTCGTCATCGTCGATGACGAAAGCTCGCCGGCAGTCGCGCGACAAAAGACCGTGAAGATGGTGCAGGACGACGAAATCGACGTCCATGTCGGCGGCTTCTTGTCGAATATCTGTCTCGCCTGCATGCCGGTCTGGCAGGATGCCAAGATCGTCAACATGATCTCGGTGTGCCTCGACACCACGCTTACCACTTCGGCGTGCAATCGTTACAGCTTCCGCCTGCACGATTACGCGCCGGCGCAGGCGATGGCCTTCGCGCCGGCGCTGACCAAAATGGGCAAGACCTGGCACATCGTCTATGCCGACTATTCCTGGGGCCAGTCGACGCGCGACGCCTATGCTGCCGAGATCAAGAAGAGCGGCGGCGAAATCGTCGGCACCACCGGCATCCCGCTCGGCACCGCCGACATGGCGCCGTTCCTGTCGAAAATCTCTGGCAACTTCGACGGCCTGTTCGCCATCTTCTTCGGCAAGGACGGCGTGACGCTCGCCACCCAGGCCTACGATCTCGGCCTCACCAAGAAGTACAAATGGGCCGGCGACGGCTCGATTTCGGAATCGACCAACCTCATGGCGGTCGGCAACAAACTTGACGGCTTCACCGCAATCAACCGCTACATCCCCGTGTTCGACGGCGCGCTCAACACGCCTTACCTGCACCGCTTCTTTGACGAGGGCAAAGCGCGGCTGGCTAAGGTCGATCCGTCGGGTCCGCTGCCCGACAAATACGTGCAGTCGAACTACGAAGCGCTCAACGCCATGAAGATCGCCATGGAGAAGAGCAAGTTCGACAACCGCGACGACTCGATGAAACTGATCGAGGCCCTCGAAGGGCTAGAGGTGAAGGAGAGCGACGACTTCCCGCAAGGCGACAAGACGCTGCGCAAGGACGACCATCAGGCATTCCTGCGCGAGTTCATCTTCACGATCGGCGGCGGGACCTATCACCTCCAGGAAATCGTGGACAAAGACAAGACTTTCGTGCCGCCGGCTTGCAAGTTCCAGTCGGCGTAACCGTCCAACGGACGTTACGTGAGCGCACAAATGTCGGCCGTAGCCGGCTCCCCGGTGGAAAACCGGGGAGCGGCGTCGGCGCCGATCCTCAAGACCGAGCTGCTGACCGTTCGTTTCGGCGGGCTTGCGGCCTTGTCCGGCATCAATTTCGCGATCGCGCGCGGCGCCGTGCACGCGATCATCGGCCCGAACGGGGCCGGCAAATCGACCTTCTTCAACTGCCTGACCGGCGTATTGCGTTCGACCTCCGGCCGCACCATTTTCGACGGCGAGGACATTACCGGCCTGCCCTCTAACGCGATCTCGCAGAAGGGCGTCGCGCGCTCTTATCAGATCACCAACATCATGCCGAACGCGACTGCGCTCGAAAACGTACGCATCGCCGCGCAATCGCGCCGCCACGCCTGGAACATGATCTCGCATCACGCCACGCTCGCCGACATCAACGAGAAGGCGGAAGCGGCGCTGCAATCCATCGGTCTCCTTGGCAAGGCCGAAGAGCTCGCCAGCAATCTGTCGCACGGCGAGCAGCGCAATCTCGAAATCGGCATTGCGCTTGCGACCGACCCGAAGTTGCTCTGTCTCGACGAACCGACCGCCGGCATGAGCCAAGGTGAGACCGACGAGACCGAAGCGCTGATCGAACGCCTTGCCAAGGACCCAGCCAAGAATCTCACCATCTTGATCGTTGAGCACGACATGCAGGTGGTGATGGGCCTCGCCGACCGCATCACGGTACTCAATTACGGAGCCGTTCTCGCCGAAGGCACGCCTGCGGAAATCCAACAGAATCCGAAGGTGCTGGAGGTCTACCTCAAGACATGAACGCCTTGGACATCAGAGCCCCGGCCGAAAGTCCGGCAATCGCGCAGATCGACAGCAAAACTGCCGACAGCGCCGAACCGCTGATCCGAGTCGAGGACATTCACACGTATTACGGCAAGAGCCACATCTTGCACGGGGTCTCGCTCACCGTCGCCCCCGGCGAAGTGGTCGGCCTCCTCGGCAGAAACGGCGTCGGCAAGAGCACGACCTTGAAATCGATCATGGGCCTAGTTCGCCCGAGCCACGGCACTGTGATGCTCAACGGTAACGCTGTTACCGGGCTGCCGCCACACAAACTCGCCCGCAGGGGCATCGCCTATGTGCCGGAGGACCGCCGCATCTTCCGCCTGCTCACGGTGATGGAAAACCTGCGCACCGGCTTCGACCGTCGGGGCGTCACCGAAGACAAGCGCCAGGCGCTGCTCGACAAAGTGTTCAAGTTCTTTCCGGTTCTGGCGGAGCGGCGCAATCAGGCCGGCGGCACGCTGTCGGGCGGCGAACAGCAGATGCTGGCGATCGCGCGCGCCATGATGCTCGAGCCCAAAATCATCCTGCTCGACGAGCCGACCGAAGGGCTGATGCCGCGCATGGTGTCGCAGATTCACACCATCATCGACACGCTGCATGCGGAAGGCGTCGCCATTCTGCTCGTCGAGCAGAACGTGCCGCTGACGCTCGCGGCGAGCCAGCGCATCTACATCATGGAGAAAGGCGCCGTGCGCTACAGTTGCGCATCGTCGGAGCTCGACGCCAGCCACCCGATCGTCAAGCAATATATGGGGGTGTGAGCGATGGATGCGGCCAGCCATTTCTTTCACGCCATTCCGTTCGATCTCTTCATCATCCAGACGGTGAACGGCATCGTCGCCGGCATGATCCTGGCGCTGGTCGCCTCCGGGCTGACGCTGATTTTTGGTATCATGGACGTGGTGAACTTCGCCCATGGCGAGCTGTTCATGTTCGGCGCTTATATCGGCTTCGTCATCGTTGCGGCCACCGGCAGCTTCTGGCTCGGCCTGATCGCCGCCACTTTGATCGTCGGCCTCCTCGGCGCGATCATACAGATCGCGACACTGCGGCCCCTGATCGGGCGCGATCCGCTGAACACGATCCTCGCCACTTTCGGCGTTTCGCTCGTGCTGCAGAATTTCGCACTGTGGTGGTTCGGCCCAACCGCACGCCGCATTCCCGAGCCGCTCGGCAGTTCGTTTACGCTGTTCTATCTGCAATATCCCTGGTACCGCATCTTCATCGCCGCGTTCTCCGCGGTGATCATCGGCAGTTTCTATCTGTTCCTGAAATACGGAAAATTCGGCGTCTGGATCCGCGCCACGGCGCAGGATCGGATCATGGCGCAGGCGATGGGGATTCCGGTTCCGCTGGTCTATACCGGGGTGTTCGCCATCGGCGCCGCCATGGCCGCTGCGAGCGGGGTGCTGTTTTCCCCGCTGGTCGGCGTCAACCACACGATGGGTCTCGATTGGGTGCTCAAGGCATTCATCGTCGTCGTGGTCGGCGGCATGGGCAATCTCGGCGGCTCGATCGCGGCTGCGATCTTCATCAGTCTTCTTGAGGCCTATGCCGCGATCTGGGTCGACCCGTCACAGGCGGTGATCGTGTCCTTCGTGGTCTTGATCCTCACGCTGTTGTTCCGTCCCACCGGCTTGTTCGTACCGACGCCCAAATGACAAGTGTGCCGCTCGATAAAGTGTCGCCGCTCGGCAAGATGAAGCTGAGCCACACCACCGTTTTCTGGATCGGCTTTTGCGTGATCATGGCGCTGTTGATCGCGGCGCCGCTGGTGCTGCCGGAATTCTGGCGGCGCTTTCTCACCGAAATCCTGATCTGGGGCCTCTTGGCGATGTCGTCCGATCTCTTGATCGGCTATACCGGCATGATCTCCTTCGGCCATTCGGCGTTTTTCGGGCTTGGCATGTATGGCGCGGCCGGCGCGCTGATCGCCTTCGGGCCGCCGAACCTGTGGCTCGCGATATTCTTTGGGCTTTCCGGCGCCGCGGGCGCCGCTCTGTTCGTGGCGTTTTTCTCCACGCGGCTCCGCGACATCTATTTCGCCATCACCACGCTGATCTTCAGCCAGATCTTCTACGTCATCATCTTCACCTGGACGGCGCTGACCGGCGGCGAGAACGGCCTGATCTTCACCCGTCCGCATCTATGGATTCCGCTCCTCTATGACGCGCGTTTCACCTCGACCACCATGCACTGGTTTGTGCTTGCGGTCGTCACGGGGTCCTATCTGATTCTGCGCCGGGTGACGCAATCGCCGTTCGGCATGGTACTGCAATCGATCCGCGAAAACGAGTCGCGCACCCGCGCCATCGGCTATGCGGTCGAACGCTACAAAATGGTGTCGGTGATGGTGTCCGGCCTGTTCGCGGGGCTCGCCGGCGTGCTCTACGCCATTCAGAACCAGTTCGCCGCGCCTGACTTCGTCTATTTCCTCACCTCGGGCGACACCGTGATCTTCAACGTCATGGGCGGCATCGGCACTTTAGTGGGCCCGATCGTCGGCGCCGGCTTCTTCCAGTTGATGCGCGATCTGCTTTCGCGCATGCTCGGCGATCAGTTCCCCTATCTGATCCCGCTCGGTGTCATCTTCATCGTGATGATCATCTTCCTGCCGCAAGGCATTCTGGGCTTTGCACGGCGGTGGCTGAATAAATAGCCACGATAAGTAGTCACCCCGCCGATCAGTTCGGCTTCTTCTCCAAGAACGCTGCCAGCGCGCCGGTATCGAGCTTGTCGCCGTCAAAGTCGTCCGCGATACGCTCGTAGAAATGCGCGGCACCTTGGTAAAGTTCGTGCGCCGCCGGGTCGTCGCCGACGAAGCCAGCGATCTCATGCATCTCGGCGATCCAGCGATAGGCTTTGGGCGGCATCATCGACAGCGAGCGCTTAAACCAGGCGAACATCTCCTTCTGGCTGCCTTGCAGTTCGGCGAACAGGTCGTCGGCATTGCCGGCGCGGGTCGCCGCGAGCATCATCGCCGCACCGATCGCCTGCGTGCCCTTGGTGATGCCGGCGTAGGACATTTTCAGCGCCGAAGCCGCGCTCGTCGCGCCGTCGAGCACGCGGATGTCGAGGCCGTAATCGCGCAAAGTCGCAAAGCGCCGCGCCGCAGGGCCCGAGGCATAGAAGCGCGGACCGGGATCGCCGGGCTTCGGCGGCTGCCCGATAATGCCGGCGTCGGCGAATGGGCAGCCGGTCGGCGCGATCGCCGCCGCCACCTTTTCCACCGTCTTCGGATTGATGGCGTTGCAATCGACATAAACCGGCTTGGCATTGCTCGCGGCGAGCACCGGCACGAAATGCTGCGCCAAAGACAGCGCGTCGCCCGGCGGCAGGATCGAAAGAATAAAGTCGGAAGCCGTGATCTCCTCGTCGCTCGTGTCGGCCATCCCGGCGGTTTTGGCCCGCGCGTGCGTCTCGGCGCTGCGGCCCTTGAGCGAGGTGAGCACTTTGAGCCCGTTATCGGCGAGCCTTTTGCCGACGGCGGCGCCCATGTCGCCGGGCGCGATCACTGCGACGACAGGTGTCATGACGACCTCGATTGCGGAATGAGGCGCAGAGATTAGCAGCTTGCAATCGCGATGTACCAGCCGCGCGGCCGTAAGAGCGGGTCAGAGCGTTTCGCTGGGCTTGCCCGCTGGGCTCAGCAAACGCCGCCGCAGCGCTGGCAGACTGCCGTCGGCGCCCGGCTGATAGACCACGGAAAAGCGTGCCACACTCTTGGCAAAGGCCGCCGCATCGGCCGGCTTCTTCACGTCGAAAGAATCAAAACCGGCCCGAACCAGAAACTGGAACTGATCGCGTAGCACATCGCCGGTGGCGCGAAGCGTGCCGCGGAAGCCGTATTGCTCGCGTAGCAGTCGCGCCTGGCTATAAGCGCGGCCGTCGCGGAATTTCGGAAATTCGAGCGCGATCAGGGTGAGATGGCCGAGCCAGGGCTTGAGTTCGGTAACGCGCTTGTCGTTCGGCCACAGCACGCCCAGCGAACCGTCGCGGCCGATCAGCGTGTCGACTTCGGCAAGGAAGAGCTCCCCCGGCACGATGACCGGCACACGCTCCGGGATCGGCGCATCGGCGGCGACCCGCACATAGTGGTCCTCGACGATCTTGCCGTTTTCAACGAGCGGCATAGACGCGCTCCCGGAACGGCTCGACGCCGATGCGCTTGACGGTATCGATGAACAGCTCCTCCGGCCGCTGCCGCAGTTCGATATAGGCGGCGGCGATGTCTTCGACGACGTCGGCGACCTGCGCATAGGGAACCGCCGGGCCGATCAGGGCGCCGAGTGCGGCGTTCTCGTCGGCTTTGCCGCCGATCGTGATCTGATAGAATTCCTCGCCGTTCTTCTCGACGCCGAGAATACCGATGTGGCCGACGTGATGATGGCCACAGGCATTGATGCAGCCGGAAATATTGATGTGCAGCCGGCCAAGATCGCGCTGCAGTTTGAGATTGGCGAAGCGGCGCGTGATCTCCTGTGCGATCGGGATCGAGCGCGCATTGGCGAGGCTGCAATAATCGAGCCCTGGGCAGGAGATGATATCGGAGATGAAATTGACATTGGGCACGGCGACGCCGACGGCATCGAGCGCGCGCCACAATTCCGCCAGATCGCGCTGCGCGACTTGCGGCAGCACCAGGTTCTGCTCATGCCCGACGCGGATCTCGCTGAACGAATAGCGATCGGCGAGATCGGCAATCGCATCCATCTGTTCAGCCGTCGCGTCGCCCGGCGTGCCGCCTTCGGGCTTGAGCGACAATGTCACGATGGCGTAGCCCGGCACTTTGTGATTGGCGATGGAATTGCCGACCCAGGCGTCGAAGCGGCGGTCCGATTTGCGCGCTGCGGTGAACTCTTCCGGATTATCGACGAGCTTCTCGTAGCGCGGATAGACGAAGCGGCCCGCGATCTCGCTCACAACGGCGTCGTCGAGCGCGAGCGCGCCTTCCTTGATACTGGCCCATTCCGTCTCGACCTCCTTGGCGAAGGTTTCCGGCCCGAGCTCGTGCACCAGGATCTTGATGCGCGCCCTGTAAATATTGTCGCGGCGGCCGAACTGATTGTAGGTGCGCAGCACCGCTTCGACATAGCTGAGCACGTCGCGCTTGGCGAGGAACGGCTTGATGGTCTGCGCCAGGAACGGCGTACGGCCGAGCCCGCCGCCGACCATGACTTCGAAGCCGGTTTCGCCGGCGTCGTTGCGGTGCATCTGCAGCGCCAGATCGTGGATGCGCAAGGCGGCGCGATCATGCGTCGACGTACCCACCGCGATCTTGAATTTGCGCGGCATGAATGAAAATTCCGGATGCAAGGTGACGTGCTGGCGAATGAGCTCGGCGAAGATGCGCGGGTCCTCGATCTCGTCGGGCGCGACGCCGGCCCATTGATCGGTCGTGATATTGCGCACGCAATTGCCGCTCGTCTGCATGCCATGCATGCCGACGCTCGCCAGATCGGCCATGGCGTCCGGCAATTCAGCGAGTTTGATCCAGTGATATTGAATATTCTGCCGCGTAGTGAAGTGGCCGTAGCCGCGGTCGTATTTGCGCGCGACATGCGCGAGCATGCGCATCTGCTCCGACGACAATGTGCCGTAGGGAATGGCGGTGCGCAGCATGTAAGCGTGCAGCTGCAGATAGACGCCGTTCATCAGGCGGAGCGGCTTGAATTCTTCCTCGGTCAATTCGCCGTTGAGCCGCCGCGCCACCTGGTCGCGGAACTCAACGACCCGCTCGTTGACCAGCGTCCGGTCGAATGCATCATAGACGTACATTGCAGTGCTTATTCCTGACAGCTTCTTTGCAGCCGTGCCCGCTCTGAGCGTCCTCGGTCTCGGGCTTCGCGCGTAGAGGCTTGGACTTAGGCCGGGTCCCTTTCGAGAACTTGCCCAGCCCCGGCAGGAAGCTCGATAGTCGGTCCGCCAAGCCGTATCAATTCGCGCAGGTTTCCGGGACGGACGTGACCGCCGGGAAGAAGCGTGACCGGCGCCACATAGGCGCCGACGGCGCCAAGATCGTCGGCCACCGCGCCCGCCATCAATTGCTGCGCGCCCGCGCCATCCGTCGCGATCGCGGCACCGGAAAGATCGGTCGTCCAGCCTTCGGCCTGACGGTAAATCACTATGCCATCGCCGGTGCGATTGGCGGTGACCACGACCGGGCCGGTCACTTTGATTTTCTTCTGCTCGAGCGGCGACGTCATTGCGACCTCATCTCTGCATCTCTGTTGCCAAGGGAGCGCTTTGCGCCCGCTTGAAGAAAGTCATTCTATATATGATGGGTTAAGCGTCAACAAACAGAAGAATATTCTATCAAATTTGACTGTGGAATTGGGATATTGCTCCACAAAACGCGCAAGCGGACAAATGTTTGTTCGAAATGTCGGCCGCAAATCGAGGCGACGAGAACGGCATGGATGAGAGTTCCGGTTCCGGCACGAGCGCGCCGAAGGCAAGCGGCAACGCCGGCGAAGTCTTTGGCGCCTTCCTGCGGCTCGGGCTGACAAGCTTCGGCGGTCCGATCGCCCATCTCGGCTATTTCCGTGAAGAATTCGTCGTGCGCCGCAAATGGCTCGACGAAAAGGTCTACGCCGATCTTGTCGCGCTGTGTCAGTTCCTGCCGGGGCCGGCATCAAGCCAGACTGGATTTTCGATCGGACTGATGCGTGCGGGATATCCCGGCGCACTTGCGGCGTGGACCGCTTTCACGCTGCCGTCGGCGATCGCGCTCGTCCTCTTCGCTTATGGCGCCAAAGCGCTGAACGAGCCGGCTGGAACGGGCCTGTTGCATGGCCTCAGGCTCGTCGCCGTCGCCATCGTCGCGCAGGCCGTTTGGGGCATGGCGCGCTCGCTGTGTCCGGATCGCCAACGCGCTTCGATCGCGGTTGTGGCGGCGGTGCTCATCTTGTTCAGCACCACATCCATCGCCCAGATCGGAGCCATCGCGTTCGGCGGCGTTGCCGGACTTTGGCTGTGTCGCGATGGCGCGCCGGTAGCGCCGGGCCAGATGGCGATCCCGGTGTCCCGCAGTGCGGGCCTCCTGGCACTCACATTGTTTTTTGTCTTGCTCGCCGGACTGCCGATCCTGCGCGGCCTAGGACTGGCGCAGGGTGCCGCGGTGTTCGAAGCATTCTATCGCTCGGGCGCGCTGGTTTTTGGCGGCGGCCATGTCGTGCTGCCGCTGCTGCGCGACGCATTCGTCGGACCGGGTTGGGTCAGCGACGACGCGTTTCTTGCCGGCTACGGCGCGGCGCAGGCGGTACCGGGCCCGCTATTCACCTTCGCTGCCTATCTCGGCACAGTTATCAATGCGTCGCCGCACGGCATCGCCGGCGCGGCATTGGGGCTCGTGGGCATTTTCCTTCCCGGCATTCTCGTTCTCTTGGGCACGCTGCCGTTCTGGAACACGTTTCGTCAGCGCAGCGATGCGCAGGCCGTCATGCGCGGCGTCAATGCCGCGGTCGTCGGCATACTGGCGGCCGCGCTCTACAACCCGGTCTGGACCAATTCGGTTAATTCATCGCACGATTTTGCCGTCGCGCTGGCCGGTTTCATTCTGCTCACCGTTTGGCGCGCGCCACGATTGGCGGTCGTCGTCTTCGGTGCGCTCGCCGGCATGGCGCTGGCGCTCCTGCCCTAAGATCAATAAAAACGGCACAACTGCCTCAGCCATTTTAAAAAAATCACGATCTCAAAACACAAGGGACGGACAATGAACGCCAAGATCGGGATACAAGAGAGACTTGCCTCCGCAGGCGACCGGCTGCCGGTAAATTACGATCGCGTGCCGCAATATGCGGGCATGATCGCGGAAAAGGACGTTGCCGTGCCGATGCGCGACGGCGTCAATCTCTCGGTCGACATCTACCGGCCCGACGCCAAGGAGAAATTTCCGGCGCTCCTTGCCTTCGCGATCTACAACAAGGACCTGCAAGGCCCGGACGTCGCCGAGGTGCTGCCGCCACAGCCGTCCTGGTCGACGCTGTGGGCGGGGCCGCTCGAGGCCGGCGATACCAAATTTTTCGTGTCGCGCGGCTATATCCACGTCATCGGCTCACCGCGCGGCGTCGGCAAATCCGATTCCGGCGGCTCGCGGCAATGGGACAGCTACGACCTGATCGAATGGATCGCGCAACAGCCATGGTGCGACGGCAATGTCGGCATGGTCGGCATTTCCGGCTTCGGCGCCGAGCAGCTTCACGTCGCGCGGCAAAATCCGCCGCACCTGAAAGCCATCATGCCGCTCGATCCGCGTGGCGCCTATGGCACGCTCGGCAGTTTTCGCGAGGAATATCCCGGCGGGGTCATTCATCTGTTTCGCTATTACTTGATGCATCTTGCGGCGATGCACGGCGCCAAGGGCAAGCCGGGCGCTCTGCCGCCAGACAAGGAAGCGCTGTGGCAGACGGCGATGAACAATCCCGACTACAGAATGTATCCGCACCTCTATAACGTGATCGTGCAGAAGGGGCAGCATATGCCGCCCTATTTCGCGCTGCTCCTCGATCCCTATGACAGCGAAGCGGTGGTGCAGGAGGCCGAAGCCAGTTTCAAGAACATCAAGGTGCCGACCTATACCGGCTCGGGCTGGTACGCTTACAGCTACAAGACGCATCTCAACGGTGCGCAGAATTATTTCGAGAAAATCTCAGCTGCCAAAAAGCTCCTGTTCGGTGGGCCATCGCATCATGAACGGCCATTCCACGCGCTCCACGGCGAAATCCTGCGCTGGCACGATCAATGGCTGAAAAATATCGACACCGGAATCATGAAGGAGCCCGCCGTGCGCTATTGGGTGATGGGCGCCAACGAATGGCGCACCGGCACCGATTGGCCGCCGCCGGAAACGCAATGGACCAAATTCTATCTCAATAGCTGGGAGCGGCTGCAGGCCGCGCCGTTCGTGCCGTCGAGCGCGGATAATGAATTGCCGCCCGACGCCTTTGTGCAGATGCCGCCGACGCAGACCAATAATGTGCAAAGCCTGCGCTATCTGACCGATCCGTTGCCGCAAGATGTGCTGATCGCCGGTCCCGCGGTGCTCAATCTATTCGCCGCCGTCGACCAAGACGACACCAATTGGTTCGTCGTTCTCAAAGACGTCGGCCCGGACGGGTCGGTGCGCACCGCGCGCGACGGCGAGCGCGAACTGCCGGCGGATCTCAAGGAGCGTGAATTGACCCGCGGCTGGCTCAAGGCCTCGCATCGCGCGCTCGATGCGAAACGCTCACGGCCGTGGAAGCCGTGGCACAGGCTCACCCGCGCCGCGCAACAAAAAGTCACGCCGGGCGAGATCACCGAATACGCAATCGAGATCATGGCGACAGCAAATTTATTCCGCCGCGGTCACCGCATCTGCGTCGAAATCGCTTCCGCCGACATGCCATCAGGCGTCGGCGGAGCAACCAACGTGGAATACGTGCCCAATCACATCGTCAGCAGCAAAACCACGCTGCACAAAATCTACCACGACGCCAAGCGGCCCTCGCATCTCTTGCTGCCGGTCATTCCCTTGGAATAAGCCCCACGCGCCGCACTGCAGTCGCGGCAAGAGCCATACGAATCGCTCAACAAATAGGCGGGCCGGCTCGCCGGAGCCCGGCGGCAATCGCTGCGCTTGGCGAGCCCGCGAGCCACTCGGGAAATAACGGCTCAATGTTAATGTAATTTTAAAATTGAAACTTCACGATCGGCATGCAGCAGAAGTTGTGCGCCTCGCCGAATGCACGCGCCGACCTTGGTTTTTGACCGGAAATTGGATGACGAACCGAGGCGTGACCCCGTCTGGCAGTCCGCGACCCGTGAAGCGTGCAAGCACGCGCGGCACGCCCTTCAAAGGCGGCGGCAGACATTCGGCTGCGACCGCGGTCTGTATCGCGACATTCGCATTGATAGCGGTGTCGGCAGTAACGGCAGGCTATCTGGCTTGGCCGAAGCCGGCGACCGACGAAAACACCGCCCCTGTCAGCGAGGCGCATCGGCTCGGCGTCATTGTGAGCGACACCGGAAACTTGAGGTGCGTACACGCAACTTTCGACAATCTCACGGGACGTATTACGGAAAAAAGCGTGTCCTGCGAGCCAACCGCAAGCGACGGAAATCGGCCCGCCGTGCCGCTGGGAACGATCCACACCCTCAACGCAATCAGCAATTCGTTTCGGTGACACCAAGGCCTAGCCGTGATCATGCTCGAAGCCAACGCGACAAACAATTCCGACAAAGTTGGAACGAGGCCGGCCAATTCCTTGTGCTTCATCATGGACAAGGACTTCATTTTCCGGCAGGGGCTCGCGGCGGAACTGCGGCGGACCGGGATAGACGTCGTTGAATTGTCGGCGAATTCGCGCCTCTCGGACATGGTCGAAGACCAAAATCCGGATATCGTTTTGGTCAACGTCGATCGAGCGGTTCCGCATGAATGCGTCAGAACGCTGTTGGCGCTGAAGGAACCAAGCTACGCCGGCGCTGTTCAACTGTTCGGCAATACTGATCTTGCAGTCCTAGACTCTCTCAACATGGTCGGCGCGGATTGCGCACTGACGATGCTGCCGCCCGTGCAGAAGCCGATCAAGGCGACCACGCTCCATCGCATCATTCGCGATCTGAAGTTTGGTTCTGTGGCGCCGCCCTCGGCGAGCGTTACGCTTGCCGAGGCGCTGGCGAGGGACCTCGTCACATTCCTTTATCAGCCGAAATTCGATCTCAAATCCGGGAATCTTGTAGTCGGCGCTGAAGCCACAGCGCGGGTCAATCATCCTAAGCTCGGCGTCCTTACCCCCGACCGCTTCTTGAAGGGCGCTGATCAAGACGATCTGCTCAATCTGTCGAACTCGCACTTGTCAATGCCGCGAGGTCAAGCGTGCATTTCCAGGAATTGGGCTTGGCGATGCAAATCTCGATCAATATCGGCGTGGAGAATCTGCTGTCGCTTCCGGTTGTAGATATCGTCTCACGGTATCGGCCCGAGCGGAACGACTCGGGCGGCATCCTGCTGGAAATCACCGGCAGGCAGTTCGTCAGCAAAGGCACTGCACTGATGCCGCTCCTGGAAAAGCTGAGGGAGGCCGGCATCCCCATCGCGGTGGATAATTTCGGCGTCGGCGCTATCTATTCGACGTGTTCAATCAAGTCAGATGCGCGGAAATAAAGATCGACCGTTCGCTTATCGAGGGCTGCGCGAGCGACAGCGGCAAGAGGAGAACCTGCAAGAGCATCATTCAAATGGCGCACAATTTCGGTGCACTGGCCGTGGCGGTCGGAGTCTCGAATGAAACCGACCTCAAGACGCTGACCGAGCTCGATTGCGACTTGGCGCAAGGGTTTCTTTTTGGGAAGCCCATGACGGTCGGAGAAATCGATTCCCTCATCGCCCAATCGCGGCTGGGGACGCAGGGGTCCGTTTCGAACTAGCATGATCTTTTCCGAAAACCGGTCTCCACTTTTCGGAATCATGCTCTAGGCGCCGGTGCGATCGGCTGCGTGTCCGGTCGCGATGTCGGCGACCTTGCCTGCATCTTCCGGCGCCGCATTGCCGCGCCAAACCACATGCATGTCGGGACGGATGAGCACGAGATCGTAGCCGTAAACGTCGCGCGCGACTTTATCCGGCACGTCGAGCACCCGCACCGGCGCGCCGCGCGCGGCGATGGCATCTTGCAGGCCGCCGGCATCCGCCTTGGTGCCGGCAAGCCTCAGGACCGTATAGCCGTCCGCGATTTTGTCCTGCAGCGGCGCGCCACCGTCGAGCCAGACATGCGGCAGCCGGGCGCCCGGCCAAGTCGTCGGATGATATTCGCGGAACAGATGTTCCGGCCCGCCTGGAATGTTGCAGATGATCGGGGAGTCGACATAGCGATAGCCGAGCTCGGCGCCGATCATCTCGTTGCTCTTGCGCTGCTCGACGTCGGCAACGGCGCTGAGCTTTTTGCGCGTATCCTCGCCCGCGGGCGAATTCTCGCGAATATCCGGCCGCCACATGCCGCGCCATTTGCGCCGGCCGATCGTCGCATAGCGCGAAGCGCCGACATTGCGGTCGCCGATCTGGCGGCGCTCGACCTCGTAGGACTTCAGGAGCCCGGGCCCGCCCCAGCCGGCAAGCGTCGCGGCAAGCTTCCAGGCAAGATCGGTCGCGTCGCCGACGCCGGAATTCATGCCGAGGCCGCCGGTCGGAATGACCAGGTGGGCGGCATCGCCGGCGATGAAAACGCGGTTTTGCCCGTAGTTGTCGGCGAGCAGCAAATTCTGCCGCCATCGCGCACACGACAGCATCTCGTATTTGACCGGCACGCCGATGGTGCGCTGGAACTGCACCTTCATCGCCTCGTCGCTGTCGGCCACCGAATGCAGCGTCCAGTGCTTGGTGGAGTCCTGCATGATCAGAAAGGTCGATTTGTTGTCGGCGATGTGATAGTGGCGGCCCCTGCCCGGCCCTTCCCCGCGACCTTGTCCATGGCCGTTGGCGAGCGGCAGCCGCTCGAACAGTTCGTCGCATTTGAATAGCGCCTGACGCAGCGTCAGCAGGTTGCCCTCGCCAGACAATTCGATGCAGAGCTCCTTGCGCACCAGGCTCGCGCCGCCGTCGCAGCCAACGAGATATTTGGCGCGGATTTCCTCCGCGCCGCCCGCTGTCTTCACGCGCGCGGTGACGCCCGCCGGGTCCTGCTTGAGCGACATGAACTCGCAGGCAAAACGCACGTCGATCGCTGGGATCGTCTCGGCGACGGATTTCAGCAGTGGCTCAAGCGTATATTGCGAGATGAGTTGATAGGGCTCGAGTGGCGTCGAGCCGTCATTGCTCGCGCGCACGTTCTTTTGCGCCTGTTCGACTGACGGATAGCTCAGATGCAGGAGCGGCGGCTCGTTGAGCGCCAGCACGACATAGACATCCATCGGAACGTCGGGCCGCAGCCCCGCGGCCCGAATCTTCTGCGACAGCCCGAGCCGCCGGTAGATCTCCATGCTGCGCGCATTGATGCGCTCCATTTTCGGCAGAAAGGCCGGCTTTTCCTTCTGCTCGATAAGCGTGCAGCGCACGCCCCGCTTGCCGAGATCGATCGCAAGAGTAAGCCCGGTCGGCCCGGCGCCCACGATCAGAACATCCGTATCCGTCATGCTACATTCACCGCGAATTCACTGACCTGTGCGCTGCTCTTACTTCTCAGGCATCGCCTGTTCAAGCTCGGTGAAAGGTTGATAGACGGCATCCCCGCATTGCTGGCTGGAATCGACGAATTGGGTGATTTCGCCGCCGAGGAAGATAGCCATTTTGTTCTTGATCTCGCTTTGGCCGCTGAACACCAAGCAAACGACGTAGCGCGGACTTTCCCCTCCGACCGGCTTGAGGACGGGCTGCGCAATACGGGCGCCGCGGAAATCGGCACGGTCCAGCAATTGCTGCGACAGGAAGATAGCTACATCCTTGCGGTAGTTCTGCGGATAAAGGTTGGGATCCACGGTGGGAGCCTGAGGATGCTTGGTGTTGAACGAGCACCCGGCGACAGCAATCGCCAGTGTGACCGCCAGGAACACTGCCCCGAAACCCCCGCAAAAATTCGACCTGACCGGGCGCACCTCGACCCATCCCTCCGCGCCGTCCCCAATCCCACTATAGCAAAGAGCGCCGGCCGCAGCTTGCCGCACGATATACGGCTGGCGGGTCTTAGTCGCCGGGCGCCGGCCCGCACCAGCCCGGCAGATAGCTGGCGTCAGGCGACTTGGCCAATTGCAGCGCCTTCTCGAGCGCCCCGTCGAAATTGCTCTCGACCGATTTGCGTTTCATGCGCCGTCGCAGATATTCCGCCCAGATGAACTCGCTGAACGGGGTCGTGTCCTTGGCATAGCCACCCTCGCGGCGAAGCTCGCCGGCCAGCGAACGGAACGGATCGTCGATCAGTTCGGTGATCGACTTCGGGATGTCATTGTAGTGGCGGCGTGTGCCATTGTCGTCGAACGGATGCATCCAGTTGCGGTTGTCCATCACGTTCCAGAACTCGTCCGGCTCAAGCTTGCTCAGATTGGCGACCACAGTCACCGCCACGTTCTTGACCTTCTCCTCATGCAGCGCCAGCGAGAGATGATGATGGTCGATGACGTAGTTGCGTTTCTTCGGACCCAGGATCACCGGAATCAAGTGCGTGCCAAGAAACCTCCCGCCCTTCGTCATGCCGATGTCCCGCCAATGCTTACGTTTAGCCTTGACCTCGCGCATGCCGACGGTGATCTGGGTCGGACGAAGATCGGTAATGGCGACCGTCGTCAGTAACGGTTCACGAACCATGATTTCCTCCTCAAGCAATAAATCCGAGGCACTTCAATGAAGCAGGATCTTCTCGGAAAACTGGCGTCCGTCTTCCGGACCATGCGGTCCCAATATCGGCACGACACGGCGGCTAAAAGCAAGCCGCCCGGCGCGCGGGCGCCGGGCGGTATTCTTGTCTCTGAAATCAGAGCCAGCCGTACTTAATGCGCCAGCGGATCTGGCCGGACCTGGATGTGAACGGCCATCGGCATCATGCCTTTGCCGCCTTCCTTGAGCCACGGCGTGCGATCGCCCTGCGACGACCACAGACCTCTGCCCTTCCAGCCGCCGTTCGGATCGTCGATGCGCGCATCCAGACCCTTGGCATAGAAGCTGATCGGATAAGGAATACGCAACATGACCATCTTGCCGTCGACCAGAGCGGCGAAGCCGTCGTTCTCGTTGGCTGTCGAGATCGGCACATCCTTGCCGAGGCCGACCGCATTGTGCTGATCGACCCAGGTGTAGTAGCTCGCCTCGGCGCTGTTATCGCCGATGCCCTGGAAGCCCGGGCCCGGATATTTGTAGAACGCCCAACCCTCTGGGCACTGATCGCCGGTCGCATTGGGTCCGCTGAGCGAGCCTTTGCACTTCGAGCGGTCGAAGCTGCCGAGATGGCCGCTCGCGAGCGATACCCAAACAACACCCTTGGAATCGATGTCGCCGCCGCGCGGACCGAAGCCCGGCATCGGTATCGCGTAGAACTCCGACAGTTTGGTCTTCGGATCGAAGCGCAGCACGCCGCTTCTCCCCGCGAAGACATTCATCGTGTACCAGACCGAGCCGTCCAACGGATTCGGCATCACCGCATAGGGTCCCGATCCGGCAATACGTATATCCTTACCGGGCTCGGCCGGCTTGCCCGGCTCGGTGTAATCGTCGACCTTGCCGTTGCCATTGGTGTCGAGCACGAACGGCGCCCAGCCTTGCGCCTTTTCGGCGTCGCCGGTTTCGTCGAACACTTTGGTGTCGAGCCAGCCGGCCACCTGGCCGCTCCCGCTCACCCATAGAATATCGTCTTTGTCGAAGCCGAACTGCAGATGATGGGTGCCGAAGCAGGTGTCGATAAAGGTGAACTTCTGCGTCTTCGGATCGAACATCGCCAATTGGCGCTCGTTGCTGTCGATCGGGAACGCGTTGGCGTAGGGATTGCCCGAGCCCTTGCGGCAGAAGGCGGGCGTACCGGGCGCGTGATTGGTGCCCGTCATCCAAACCCGGCCCTTGGAGTCGAACATGTCGTTATGATTGTCGAATTTGGTGTCCCAGATCTGCTGCAAGCCCCAATAGGCCGAGGCCGCGAGCGGTTTCTGGATGGCGGCATGGCCCGGCCCGAGCGCCTCCGGCACGTCGGCCCGTTCGGGCGGCGTGATGAAGGTGACCTTCGAGGTCTTCGGATCGAGCACCGGCAGATGATCGGTGGCATACTCCGTCGAGCCGTAGAGCGGGCCATTGGCGTCGACTGTCGGATTGCGCTTGTCCGACGAGATCAGGTCATGGAGATAATGCTGATCGTCGCCCCAATCCCAGGTCGTGATGACGAGATTGCGCTCGATGCCGGCGGGCCGCGGCGGCTTGGCGAACGGCAATTCGCCGTTGGCGATGCGATCGGTCCAATCGCCGAAATATTTGAACGGCACGCCGCCCAATTGACCGGCGAGCGGGTTCACCATCAACGGCGACGCTTGACCCGACTGCACGCGCCGCATCCAGGCGTCCTCACCGCTCTTGAAGGTTCCTAGCGCGGCGGGGATCGTCCGTGTCGCAAGCTGGCCGAGTTGGTGACAGCCGACACAAGCTTGATTCTTGATTGCCGTCAGCCAAGCGACCTGCGTAACGTTTTCCGGGATGTCGCTCTTGCCACCGAACTGATCCTTGTCCGGGATTTTTAGCATCGCGAACCAATAGATCGCCGGATAATATTTGGCCGCGGCCGCAGCGTCGGACGCCGGAACCGCGGTGAGACTGAGGTGCTGCCCCGGCGTGGCGTCGACCTTGGCGGAATCGACCAGGCCATAGCCGCGCACCCAGACCTGATATTTGGCCTTGGGCAGATCGGGCACAACGAAACGGCCCTGATCGTCGGTGACGACGATCTTGGCGTAGCGGGTCGGAAGCTCATGGGTCTCCGCAATCACCCAGGCGCCGGCTTCCGGGCCATGCGGGCCCGTGACAACGCCGCCGATGTCGGCATTGTCGATCTTGACGGCACTCGCGGCACTTTGCGCGAAAGCCTTGTGTACGTTGAATTGCGCCGGCAGCGCCGTCCAGAGCGCGGCCATAGATAGTGAGACGGCCAGCGCCGCGGCATGGCCAAGCAATGCCCGCTTCATGCGATCCTCCCGATGGTGCGAAACCGGAACATTGACCGGCCCGTCGATTGTTGTAGCGAGTGAAATTTGCCTGAGCGGGCAGCCGCCCGCAAGCGCAAAGGCGCTGGCCAAGCGTGCCACAACCGATATCTGCAATGCAGAAAGGCGAGCATGATCAGAGGCGCTTGCGGTACGACGGTTCCGACGGCCGGCGTGGTAATGTTGTGATTCTCATGATCCGTTTTCGCCACACGATGCTTGCATTGTCGGTCTGCTCGCTGGCGCTTCTCACAGCGGCGCGGCAGCCGACGTGGAGTCAACAACAGCGCCCAGCGTACGGCGCCATCCGCCCCGCGCCCGTGCCTTTACCGTCGCAGAACCCAGCCACCACGATAAATCCCGCGCCGGTCGCAGAGCCCGCGCCTGCGGCCAAACCCGCGGTTGGGATCTGTCATCCGGAAACTTTCCGCGTCGTTGTCGATGTCGGACATACCGCTGCGGTGCCCGGCGCGATGAGCGCGCGTGGAGCAACGGAATATAGTTTCAATCTGGCGCTGGCTCAGGAGGCCAAACAGGCGTTGGTCGATGCCGGCTTTGCTAAAACCGAGCTTCTCATCACCGACAAACCGCCGCCCCAGGGCCTCGTGGTCCGCGCGGCGGAAGCCAACAGGCTGCCCGCAGATCTGCTCCTATCGATCCACCATGACTCGGTGCCGGACAATCTTTTGAAGACGTGGCAGTACGAAGGGCAGGATCAGCATTACAATGACGATTATCCGGGCTACGCGCTGTTTATCTCCAATGACAATGGCGATCGCCTCGGCAGTCTTTTATTCGGCGGGTTCTTAGGCAAGGAATTGCAAGCGCGCGGCTTGCAGTACACGCCGCATTATACGCTCGCGCTCATGGGACATCGCCGCCGCCAATTGCTCGATCCGGTTGCCGGCGTCTATCGCTACGACGAGTTGATCGTGTTGCGGATGACGCGCATGCCGGCGCTGCTGCTCGAAGCCGGCTCCATCGTCAATCGGCAGGAAGAGTTGGACTTGGGAGCGCCCGATCGCCGTGGGCGCACCAGCGCAGCAATCGTTGCCGCGGTTGCCGATTTCTGCGCGTCTCGAGCGCGGCCGGTTGCCGCAAAACCAACAGCGCAGCCCGCGGCGCCAAAATCAATCGGCACACGCGCCAGCACGGTCACGCCGGCGCGGTGATGCCCCGCGCCAATGTCGTCTGACGCTTTCGCAGAGCAAGTGTCGCGACCAGCGCGAAATTGATCATGTTGACGCCAAGGCCGGCGGCGAAGGCCGGCGCGTAATAGCCGAAATGGTCGTAAAGGATTCCGGCGAGCCAGCCGCCGCCCGCCATGCCCCAGCCGCTGAACAGAAGCAGCGACGGCATCCGCCAATAAGCGTCGCCGGCAGGAAACAATTCGCGCGAGGCGAGCACATTGGCGGGCACGAGACCGCTGAAGCCGAGCCCGAACAAAGCCGCGACCGTGAACAGGCCGACTTCGTCCTGAGTCAAAAGGAACGCCGTCATGCCCAGCGCCTGCAAAGCGGACCCCGCAAGCATTGTATAAAGACCACCGATGCGATCACAGATCACGCCCCAGATCTGGCGGCTCATGAAGGCCGTCGCCAAAAGAACCGATACCATCGCGGCGCCATGCGCGGCGCTGATGCCGAGATCGCTGCAGAGCGCCACGAGATGCGCCTGCGGCATCGACATCGGAATGCAGCAGGTAAAGATCGCACCGATCTGCAAGGCAAAGACGAGATTGGGCGGCCAACCCATCACGGTCTTTTTCTCGTGCGCGGCGTTCGCCGCTGCAGCGCGATACATGGGCTTGGGCGGCGCCCTCAGTGCGATCGCAGCCGCCGGCACGATCAAAAGCAGTTCAAGACCGGCAAAATACAGCATGGTTTCGCGCCAGCCGATATAAGCGATCGTGCGCGCGAAGACCGAGGGCCACAAAGCGCCGGCGAGATAGGCGCCGCTCGAAATCAGCGCCAGCGCCGACCCGCGGCGGCGGTCGAACCACTGGCTGACATAAACATAAGACGGCGCGTTGATACCGCCGATGCCGAGAAAGCCGATGAACATCCCGTGGCCGACATAAAGCGGCCAGGATGGGCCGAGCGTCGACAGGGCGAGCCCGGTCGCGATCATCACCGCACCGAATATGAAGGTGAAGCGCACGCCCAGCCGCTCGGCGACGCGGCCCATGAAGAGACCGCCGAGGCCCGAGCCGATCCACATCAGCGCCCCGGCAAAGGCCGGAATCGAGCGTTCGCCGTTGACCTCGGCGGCGATGTTCTTGAGTGCGACAATGGTGATCCAAGGCGCGCCGAAGGCGACGGCCATGACCACCAGGACCATACTGGCGACCACCCACGACGTGCGTGTTTCCACGGATGGGTGAGCCGGTTGCAGCATGGAACCTGTGTTTCTAGCGCCAAGTTTGTGGCGCGGTTGGTTGAAGCATAATCCGGAGAAACTAGCCCCGGATTTGATCCGGAGTAGAATACCGGTCGTCCAAACAGACCATGCTTAACGAAAAGTCGCTATAGCAGCGCTGCGCGTCCCCCGCCCCTGACATTATTGGGACCCGGATATGCGATGGCCGGGAATAAAGCCGGCCCTCCCCTGATCAGACCCCTCGAAGCCCGAACAGCCGCCACAGCCGTGGGGGCTTGGCGCGATGGCTTCAAGGGAGATTGCTATGGGATCAGATCGCGATGACGGCGTCAGCCGCCGCAAAGTTCTCGAATGTATGACCTGGGCCGGAACCGGCGTGCTGTGGACGATTTCCGGCGGCGTGCCGCACTCGCTCGGCATCATGGGCGAGGCGCAGGCGCAAGGATCCAAGAGCCTCACCTTCCTGCAGCTCAGCGACAGCCATGTCGGTTTCGACAAGCCGGCCAATCCGAACGCACTAGGCACGCTCGAAGAGGCCATCGTCAAGGTCAACGCGCTGCCGATCAAGCCGGCCTTCGCCATCCACACCGGCGACATCAGCCACTTGTCGCTCGAGTCGCAGTTTGACGATGCCGACCGCATCATCTCGCAGTCGCGTCTCGATGTGCATTACGTGCCGGGCGAGCACGATTTCCTCGATCCGGATCAGAAATTCTATAAGGACCGCTACGGCCGCGGCACCAAAGGCGCCGGCTGGTACTCGTTCGACGCCAGCGGTGTGCACTTCATCGGCTTGGTCAATGTCGTGAACCTGAAAGCCGGCGGGCTCGGCGATCTCGGCGCCGACCAGCTCGAATGGCTCGAGGACGACGTTAAGCACCTGTCGGCATCGACCCCGATCGTCGTCTTCGCCCATATCCCGCTGTGGACCATCTATCCGGATTGGGGCTGGGGCACCGACGATGCCGAGCAGGCGCTGTCTTATCTCAAGCGCTTCGGCTCGGTGACGGTGCTCAACGGCCACATCCACCAGGTGATGCAGAAGGTTGAGGGCAATGTCACCTTCCACACCGCGCGCTCGACCGCCTTCCCGCAGCCGGCGCCCGGCCAAGGCCCGTCGCCCGGCCCGATGAAGGTTCCGGACGATCAGCTGCGCACCATGCTCGGCATCGCCAATGTCACGTTCAAACAGAACGAGCAGCGGCTCGCCATCATCGACACGCCGCTGAAGGCCTAAAGCTCCGGACCAGCCGAGCCATCGAGGCAGCCGGACAGAAAGAAACGAGAAAACCGTAATGGCCATTTCCAACACTATACGCAGCGCGCTCGTTGCGGCTGCGCTTGGAGCGGCGACCGCGACCCTGTTGACCGCGGTCGTCATTCCGCCCTGGACGCAAACGGCTTCGGCGCAGAATGCCGCGCCCGCCGGCGCCGTGTCGATCGACAACTTCACCTTCACGCCGCAAAGCCTGAAGGTGAAGGCCGGCGCCACGGTGACTTGGAATAACAAGGACGACATCCCGCACGGGATCGCCTCGTCGGACAATGCGTTCAAGAAATCGAAGGCGCTCGATACCGACGACAGCTTTTCGTATACCTTTACGACGCCCGGCACATACCAATATTTCTGCTACATTCACCCGCACATGACGGGCACGATCGTGGTAGAAGCGGCGACTGGTAGCACCGCCACGCAGTGACGCTTGCTCGGCTGCGACAGCAAGCGCCGAGCGCAATCTGGACAGCCGGGCGCAACGCGATGACTGGGGAATCCAATGTCGAACAAGAACGTGCGCGGCGGTTTCGTGACGCCGCGCTGCCCTATCTGGATGACGTCTATACGCTTGCGCGCTACCTCATGCGCAATCCAGCGGACGCAGATGACGCCGTGCAGGAATGTTATCTGCGCGCACTGCGCCATTTCGACAGCTATCGCGGGCCGGCCATGAAACCGTGGCTGCTGACGATCTTGAAGAATGTCTGCTACGCGGAATTCTCACGCCACGGCAAACATGAGGTACCGACCGATTTCTCGGACGCCGGGCCTGCGGCGGCGGATCCGGTGTGGCAGGAGCCGCAGGCGACGCCTGAATCCGCGATGCTGCGCCGGCAGGACGACGCGACGATCCGGCGTCTTGTTGACGCATTGCCCACACCGTTCCGCGATACCATCGTGCTGCGTGAGATCAACGACCTGTCCTATCAGGAAATCGCCGAGGTCGCCGGCGTGCCCGTGGGAACGGTGATGTCACGGCTCGCCCGAGCGCGCGCGATGCTGCGCGCGGCGTGGAATTCCTCGAATGGCGCGCCAGCGCCGGTACAAATGGCAGCGCAAGCGGCGCTGCAAGGAACATCGCGGTCGGTGTCATCATGAGCGTCACCACCCACTGCACCGATTATGAAACGCTCCTCCATGCGCTCGTCGACGGCGAGCTCGACGCCGGCCATGTCCGCGATGTCGATGCACATGTCGCGGGCTGCGCCGATTGCGCGGCCAAGCTCAAGGCAATCCGCGCGCTGCGCGAGGCGATGGCCGGATCGAGCCTGAAAGAGGCGGCGCCCGCGCATCTGCGCAGCCGCATCGAGGCGCTATTCCCTGCCGCCGCGTCCCTTGTCGCGCCGGCCGCGGCCAAAGAAGGCCTGATCTCGCGCTGGTGGCGGTCTTTCCTGGGCGGCTTTTCGGTCGGCGCCGCGCTGTCGGCTGCCGCAGCAGCCATGCTTGTCATCGGCATCTTCGGCCCCGATCCCAATCAGCAGGTCGCCGACGAAGTGGTGTCGGCGCATATCCGCTCGTTGCAGGCCGGGCATCTGATGGATGTGGAAACCAGCGACCAGCACACCGTCAAGCCTTGGTTCAACGGCAAGCTCGACGTCGCGCCGCCGGTCATCGATCTCACCGCGCAGGGCTTTACGCTGCTCGGCGGCCGCCTCGACTATATCGACGGCGAGCCGGTGGCCTCGGTGATCTATCAGCGCCGCAAGCACGTGATCAATCTGTTCGTCGCGCAGCGTCTCGGCGCCGCGCGCGCCAGTATCATGTCCAAGACCGTTCAGGGCTACAATGTGCGGCACTGGACCGAGCAGGGCCTGGACTTCTGGGCCGTGAGCGACCTCGCCGGCGACGAGCTCGATGAGTTCGTGCAGAAGATCTCCGCCGACCTGCGGCCTGCCGGATCGTCGTGACGGGCGTCCCGATCTGCCCCTCAATTTCGGCTGGCCTGACCGGCATATAGCGGTGCCTGCGCGACTGGCCTGCGGCCTCTTTACCGGCTAAAGACAACCCTTAGGGGCGCACGGGCTAGGATGGCGCGTGTAATCGGCAACCTATTGGCGTTTCAAACCTTTAAGCGTCGATCATGGATCAGCGCGTCGACAGCGAACGTCGTTCCGATTCCGGACTTGGCTCCGGCCAGGACGGCGATGCCGCGCCCGGCGACGCCGCAGCAAAAGCGGCGAAGACTGGCCCGTTGCGCAAGCGCCCCAGGCTTCTGATAGCGCTGATCATCGGCGGCGTCATCCTCGCTGTCTTGCTCGGCCTTTGGTGGCTCAATGCACGGCATTACGAGTCGACCGACGACGCTTTTATCGACGCCCGCACGGTCCAGATCAGCGCGCAAGTTGCCGCCGCGATCGTCAATGTCCTGGTGACGGACAATCAAATGGTCGAGGCCGGCGCTGAATTGGTGCGGCTCGACGACCGCGATTACATTGCCCAGCGCGACGCAGCGCAGGCGAGCGTCAACAATTTCATGGCGCAGATCGTCACGCAGAAGGCCAAGATCGATCAGGCCGACAGGCAGGCCGCGCAGGCACAAGCAGCGCTCACTTTCGCGCAGCAGCAAGCTGACCGCTATCAGCTCCTCGCCAAACAAGGCACCGCAACCATCGAAACGGCGCAGCAATATTCGTCGAACCTGCAGCAAAGCCAGGCGGCCTATGCCGCCGCGCAGGCGAACGCGGTGGCGGCCGAGAAACAGGGGCCCGTCCTCGAAGCGGAATTGAAGAACGCGCAAGCGCAATTGGCGCAGGCGGAAGCCAACCTGTCGCGCACGATCATCACCGCGCCGACCGCCGGCCGCGTTACGCATTTGTCGGCGGCCAAGGGCGGTTACGCCGCCGTCGGGCAGGCGCTGATGATGTTCGTGCCGCGCGATGTCTGGGTGACCGCCAACTTCAAGGAAACCCAGCTAGATCTGATGCGGCCCGGCCAGCCGGTCGATATCACCATCGACGCCTATCCCGACCGCGTCTTCAAAGGCCATGTCGACAGCGTTCAGTCCGGCAGCGGCACCGCCTTCAGCATGCTGCCGGCCGAAAACGCCACCGGCAATTACGTCAAGATCGTGCAGCGCGTGCCGGTCAAGATCGTATTCGATCAACCGCCCGATGTTCTGCTCGGCCCCGGCATGTCGGCGGTGCCGGTCGTGAAAGTGCGATGAGCGAAAGCGCACCAGCGGGCGCACCGCGGGCGCCGGTCTGGGACGCCAGTCGTTCGGCCGCCGGCGATCGCAATCCCTGGCTCGTCGCCGTCGTGGTGTCGATCGCGACCTTCATGGTCGTGCTCGACACCGCCATCGCCAACGTGTCGCTGCGCTATATCGCCGGCTCCATGGCCGCGAGCGTCGACGAGAGCACCTGGGTCGTTACGACTTACCTGATCGCCAATGCCGTGGTCCTGCCGGCAAGCGGCTGGCTGTCGAATGTCATCGGCCGCAAGCGCTTCTACATGATCTGTGTGGCCCTGTTCACGGTGAGCTCGCTGTTATGCGGACTCGCGCCGAGCCTGAGCAGCTTGATCTTCTTTCGCATCCTGCAGGGGTTGGGCGGCGGCGGCATGCCGACCAGCGAACAAGCCATCCTCGCCGATACGTTTCCGCCGCAGAAACGTGGCCAAGCCTTCGCTCTTTATGGCGTCGCCGTGATCGTGGCGCCGACGATCGGGCCGAC
The DNA here is from genome assembly GCA_049677525.1 of Xanthobacteraceae bacterium. Taxonomy (GTDB): domain Bacteria; phylum Pseudomonadota; class Alphaproteobacteria; order Rhizobiales; family Xanthobacteraceae; genus BOG-931. The sequence goes on along the minus strand of JBAUCK010000424.1, from coordinate 58,444 downwards.
GGTCGGCGGCTGGATCACCGACAATTTCTCTTGGCATTGGATCTTCTTCATCAATGTGCCGGTCGGCATCGCTTCGCTCGTGCTGGTGCACTGGCTGGTCGACGAGCCGGAAGTTCTCGAACGCGAGCGCGCCGAGCGCCTGGCCGGCGGACTGAAGATCGACTGGGTCGGCTTCTTTCTGATCGCCTTGACGCTCGGCTGTCTCGAAGTCGTGCTCGATCGCGGCGAGATCGACGACTGGTTCAAATCCTCGACCATCGTCTTTTTCACCGGCCTATCGACCGTGGCCTTTCTCGTTTTCATTCCCTGGGAACTGAGCCGCGACGATCCGATCGTCGAACTGCGCCTCTTGTTCCGGCGGCAATTTGGCATCGCTTCTTTCACCATGCTGATGATCGGGGCGATCCTGTTCGGCTCGAACCAGATCATGCCGCAACTTCTGCAGACGACGTTTCCCTATACCGCCATGCTGTCCGGCATGGCGATGATGCCCGGCGGCTTGGCCATGCTGGTGCTGATGCCGGTGGCAGGCTTCGTCACCGGCCGCTTCCAGCCAAAATATCTGATGACGATCGGGCTGGCCGGCATCGCGCTGTCGATGTGGTATTCGACCTCACTCACCCCCGATGCCAGCTTCGATTATTTCGGCTGGGTGCGCGTCTACCAGATGATCGGGTTGCCGTTCTTGTTCATTCCGATCAATTCGGTCGCCTATGACGGCCTGCCACCGGACAAGACCAATCAGGCCTCGGCGCTGATGAACATCGCCCGCAATCTCGGCGGCAGCATCGGCATTTCGGTTGCCAATGTGGTGCTGGCGCAGCGCACGCAATTCCACCAGGCCCGGTTGGTCGAGAACACCATCCCCTCGTCACCGGCCTATCAATCGACGCTGTCGCAGATGACCAAATATTTCATCGCGCACGGCGCGTCCGCTGCCGACGCCAGCGGCCAGGCCATGCGCATGATCGGCCAGATGGTACGGACGCAAGCCACGATCCTGGCCTATATCGACGTCTTTCACGTCTGCGCCATCGCTGCGGCGCTGATGATTCCGCTGGTGCTAATCCTGGTGCGGCGCGTACAAATCCATGCGCACGCGGCCGTCGGACATTGATAAAACGTGTTGTAAATTGGAATTTTTAAATGACCGGCAGAATTGTCTGCCTGGATCGGGGTTGGTTCGAGGCGAGACGCTCACAGGGGCGCGGCTTTGCCGGCGAGAAACTTTTCGCCTGCAAAGAACCTTCACAAAGAACTAGCGGCCGCTGAGAGTTTGGGGGGAATGTCGGGGCTATGAATAAAGATATCAGTGCCTTTTGCTGGGCCACCAATAAATTTACCGCGCTCGTCGCACTCGTCCTTTCGTGCTTGTTTTTGGGCGCCGCGAGTCCGGAGCCGATCACGGTCAACGTCGTTATGATCGATTACAAATTCCAGCCGGACCATCTGACCTTCCAGCACGGCGTGCCCTATCGGCTGCATCTGGAAAATCACGGCAAGGAGACGCATGAATTTACCGCGCCGACCTTCTTTGCCGCCTCCAAGATCGATAACCCCAGTGTGCTCAATCGCGAGCACACCGAAATCGTCATGCAGCCCGGCGATGCCAAGGATCTTTTGATCACGCCGGGCCCGCTCGGCAAATACGATCTGCGTTGCGCCGATCACGACTGGAACGGCATGACCGGCGGCATCACCGTCCAGTAGCGGCATTTACCGGCGGCCGATCCGCCGCCGCGCCTGCATCGCGGGCAAGTTGCCGAAAAATGAATCGGATGCATCGCCCGCATAACGCCGACGCCGCTTGCGGCATGCAAAACTGCCGAGGCCGGCTGCGACACACTGACTCTTCCAGTCGCGCGAATGTGCGATTCAAGTCGCTTGCATGGCATCCGGTTCCTTAGTTGTGCCGAAATGTCCGACCACCATAAATCCACGGCACTGTTCTTGCTTGAAGACGTTACCGAGGGGTTGCGGGGCTGACTGGCGCAATGATCTGGGAAGAAAGGAGTCGCTAATGTGTGACTTTAGCCTTCAAAGCGTGCGTTCTAGGCCGGCGAAAGTCGGCGATAAGCTCGTAACACGTGACTTCGGGACGGGAACTCGCGGGTTTTCCGCCTCGAATGATCCAGCACTGGCAGTCTGTATTCTGCCCGGCACCGAGTTGGCCTTTGCCAACGAGGTCGCCTGCTTACCGGCCGGTCTGCTCGGCTGGAAAACCAAGACTATCAACTATAAGACCGCCATCTTCCGCCAAGTGAACAAGGACAAGATGGCAGCGCATCACGATTCGCTCGAGTTTCCTGATGGGCGCAACGTGCTGCTGACGCTGTTGTGCGAAGGCCAAGGGGCCACCGTTCTGCAATTGCCGGCGCAGCCGGTGACTGTGGAAGAGGCGCGCGAGCAGGAACGCGTCAGCTACGTCGGCTAAGGCAGTTCGCACGGCCGACGCGCGCGAACTCATAAAGCAGCCGGCCGCCCCTACGGGCGACCGGCACTTTGAGTGACTCACGTTTTCGTGACGCGTTCCGGGTTGGTTTGGAACTCAGATTCGCGCCGCCAGGATCTGTTGCGATTGCTCTGCGACAGTGTTTTTGGCGGTTTCGCCGCGATTGCTCAGATAGCCACTACGACGTGAACACCAACCGTCGCTCCACCCATACTCCTTCGGATGGCGATGCGCGCATTGCGCGATCACTGCGCAGCGAAGACTATTGCGGCAGAGCAAATGAAGCGAGTTACACGGAATTTATGATCGCGGCTGATCGGCGCACGCCTGCCTTTTGACCGCAATGCCCCACGATCGGGACGAACTCATCTCGCCCGACTTCGCCGTGGCTCGCCGCTGCCAGTCATGAGAAATTGCCCAAATGACGGGTTGCATGGGCCCCTTCCGGCAGCCGGGATCGTATTGGCAGCCCGGATACGGCATGCGATACGACGTCTTCGCCGAGACCAGTTCGTGAAGAACCACTTCGCCAAAAACAACGCGGCACAAAAAAAGCGATGAATGAATCCCCGAATCGACCGGAGGCCGCGGATCCCCCCGCTAAAGTAGCCGTAGCCGCGCCGGAGGCCACGCAAGGGACGGGACAGAGACAAGTCGAAGGGGCGGCAGCACAGGAACCGGGGGAAGCGTCGTCGGCGGCGCCGCTATCGCCGGGCGCCCAATTCCTTCTGGTTTTCCCGCCCATCATGTTGCCGATGTTTCTGGCGGTGGCCGACCAGACCATTGTCGCGACCGCCCTGCCCGCGATCGCTTCGAGCCTCGGTGAAATCGAGCGCGCCTCCTGGGTGGTGGTGTCCTACCTGATCGCCAACACCATCGCCGCACCGGTCTATGGCCGCCTCGGCGATACGTTCGGCCGGCGCGCGATGATGTTCGTCGCGCTGGCGATTTTCATGATCGGCTCGGTGCTTTGCGCGCTCGCTCCGAACATCACGCTGCTCACGCTGTTTCGCGTGCTGCAGGGCTTCGGCGGCGGCGGGCTGATGACGTTGTCGCAAGCTCTGATCGGCGAAGCGGTCCCGCCGCGCGAACGTGGCCGCTATCAAGGCTATCTAGCCGGCATCGCCGTCACGTCGAATTCGTTCGGCCCGGTTGCCGGCGGCTATCTCACCCAGGCCTTCGGCTGGCAATCGATTTTCCTGGTCAACATTCCGCTCGGCCTGCTCGCGACGCTGTTCGTCTCCCGCATTCCCGCGCGCCAGGGCGACCGCCGCCGCACCACCTTCGACGCGCCGGGTCTGGTGCTTTTTATTTTCTTTGTCGGTCCCGTCATTCTCGCGCTCGAACAGGTGCAGCGTGTGGACCCGAGTTCGATGCCGATGGCGCTCGGGCTTTTGGCATTTGGACTGATCTCGCTGGTGGCGCTGATCTGGCAGGAGCGGCTCACCACCTCGCCGCTCATTCCGCCGAAGCTGTTCCGCCAGCCTTCGATCTGGCGCAGTGACGCGCTGGCGGCGTTTCATGGCGCGGCTCTGGTGTCGCTGATCACCTTCCTGCCGATCTATCTGCGCGCGGTGCGCGGACTGTCACCCTCGGAAACCGGCTTCATGCTGCTGCCGCTCACCGCAGGCATCGGCATCGGCTCGATGACCACCGGGCAATTGGTGACGCGGACCGGTTATACCGCACCGTTCCCGACTTACGGCCTGATCGGCGCGACCGTGAGCCTCGTCTTGCTCGCCTTCTTTATTCCTTATCTGAGTGCAGGGCAGATTGCCTGGGCGTTCGGCGGCGTCGCTTTGTTCATGGGCACCGTCATGGGCGTGGTTCAGGTTACCGTGCAGACGGAGTCCGGCCCGCGGCATCTCGGCACCGGCGCCGCCATGGTGCAGTTCTCGCGCTCGGTCGGCGCCGCCTTCGGCACCGCGACCGTCTCGGCGGTTTTGTTTTCCATTCTCACTGCGACCGATCGCGACACCGCGACCTTGTTCGGCATGATCATCGAGCGCGGCCCCGATGCGCTGGCGGCGCTCGACCCGGTGCGGCATGCTGTCGTGCAACGACAAATCGCCGACGCTTTTCACGCCGCCTTTTTGACTGTGGCGGGTTTCACCGCCGTTGGCACCTGGATGGCCTGGACGATGCCGCTGCGGCGGATCTAGGATTTTGATTGAATATGATCTTTTCGGAAAACCGGCTTCCACTTTTCCGGATCATGCTCTAGCCCAAGCGCCACACCATTGCAGGCCTGCCCCGCACGCGGCAGAATCCGGCGCGAAACCCCGGAGGCAGCGCAATGATCGTCGACGCACAAGCTCATCTTTGGCTCGCCAACACGCCGGAGCGGCCCTGGCTGCCGAACCGCGTGGCGCAACTGCCCGAGCCGTTCACCATCGAAAAGCTTGTGCCGCAGATGGACGAAGCCAAAGTCGACCGCGTCGTCATCGTGCCGCCGTCCTGGGAAGGCGACCGCAACGATTATGCGCTCGAAGCAGTCCGCCGCTATCCGACGCGTTTCGCCGTCATGGGGCGCATTCCGGTGAACGATCCCAATGTCGGAAAGCTGCTGCCGGACTGGAAGAAGCAGCCGAACATGCTCGGTATCCGGCTGACCTTTCATCCGCATCAATGGCACTGGCTGACCGACGGCACCGTCAATTGGTTCTGGCCGCAGGCCGAGAAATACAACATCCCGATCATGTTCTATGGCGCGCCGATGGCGCAATTTGCACCGATCGCCGAGCGCCACCCGGGCTTGACCATGATCGCCGATCATTTCGGCACCACCGGTGAAGTGGCGAAGTCCGGCAAGCTTGCCGAAGCGGTCGGCGAGACCACCAAGCTCGCGCAGTATCCGAACGTGTCGGTAAAGCTCTCGACCTCGCCGTTCTATTCGGTGGAGTCCTACCCGTTCAGCGATATGAAGCAGCATATCCGCCGCCTGTTCGACGCCTTCGGCCCGCGCCGCTGCTACTGGGGCACCGACCTCACCAATTCCTTCGCCAAGGCGACCTACAAGGAGCGCATCACCCATTTCACTGAAACGCTCGAGTTTCTTTCTCCGGAAGACAAGGAATGGATCATGGGTCGCGCGATCCTCGAGCGGCTCGGCTGGAAGTAATCCGGCTGCATGACCAAGATCCTGCTCACGCGCCACGGCCACGTCGAAGGCATCAAGCCCGAGAGATTTCGTGGGCGCGAGCCGCTGCCACTGACCGCGCTCGGGCGCGATCACGCCGCGGCGGTGGCGCAGCGCATCGCCGGCGCCTGGCATCCGCGCAAGATCTACACGAGCCCGCTGAGCCGCTGTGTCGCAACCGGCGCGGTGATTGCCACGGCCTGCGGCATCCCGGCCGAGATTTGCGGCGATCTCAACGACATCGACTACGGCGCCTGGCAATTCAAAACTTTCGACGACGCCAAGGCGCTGGATGCCGCACTCTTTGCCGCATGGTTCGCTAGGCCCCAGTTCGTCCGCTTTCCCAAGGGCGAATCGCTGCAGGACCTGGCCGCGCGTGCTGGCAACGTGTTGCGCATGGCACTTGAGCGTCATCCAGACGATACCGTCGTCCTGGTCGGCCATGACAGCGTCAATCGCGCGCTGCTGCTTGAACTGCTCGACCAGCCGCAATCGGCCTATTGGCGCATTGCGCAGGACCCCTGCTGTCTCAACGAGATCGACATCGCCGGCGGCAAAATAACAGTCCGGCGCATCAACGAAACACGCCACCTCGAGACCCTTGCAGGCAAAGCGTGACGCCAAGCGTTAAGATGCGGCACACTTAGCGACCGATGCAGATTCGCGCCCACCACATCAAATGGGGAGCTTTGCTGATCACGGCCTCCGCCGCGATCATCGGTTTTTATTTTTTGATCGCCTATGTCGTGCTGCCGACGTTCTGGCAGCACTACGAACACCAAAAGGCTCTCGCCGGCCTCACTATGATCACGCGCACGTCAACCGGCATTCCCGGCGATCCGATCAATATCGGCCTGGTCGGATCGCGCGAGGATGTGTTGTGCGCGATGAATGCCGCCGGCTGGCATCCGGCCGATCCGATCACGCTACGCTCGAGCGTCGAGATTGTCGGTAGCGTGCTGCTGGACCGTCCCTATGTTCAGGCGCCGGTCAGCCATCTGTATTACGACAACCGGCGGCAGGACCTCGCCTTCGAGAAGGCGGGCGGCAAGAGCGCCGACAAGCGCAGCCACGTCCGTTTCTGGCGCGTTCTGGAACATGGCGAGGAGGGTCGCGCGGTCTGGTTTGGGGCCGCCACTTTCGATCGCGGCGTCGGCTTCAGTCACGATGACGCCCGCGTCACTCATCACATCGCGCCCGATATCGACGCCGAGCGCGACCTCCTCACCGCCGATCTCCGGCAGGCCCATGTCGTGCCGACGATCTACGAGGTCACCGGCATCGGTCCGACCGTCGATGGCCGCGACGGCGGCGGCGACCGGTATTACACCGACGGCGACATCAAGATCTCCGTCCTGATCAAAGGCTGCAACGCGCATGCGGCGACAGTCGCCGTGCTTGACAATCCGCCGCTCATAGCGATGAAGAATCTGGCCTGGGACACGATCGCGCGGACCATCATCTCCACAACGACGCCGACGACGGTGCGAACCGGTCGCTAAAATTCGACGGCGACGAAATGCGTAACTTTGGGCGCGCCGTTTAAGTTGAACCGCAGCGCCGCTTCTTCGACCAGACGATCGGCATTGGTGACGCGCTCGTGCTGGCGCAGATGCTCCATCCAGGACTCGACGAGGAAAGTCTCGATGATGCGGCCCTCGTCGGCGGTATCCTCAAACACGCCCCAAGCGTAAGCGCCGTCGCGGCGGCGCTCATGCTCAATTTTGGCGATGGCTTTGAGGAATTCGGCGCGGTCCTGCGGGCGGACGCGGTATTCGACCGACACCAGCACCGGGCCACGCTCATGCTCGATCTCCTGCGCGGTGATCGGCGCCGGCCAATGCATCGATGGCGACAGATCGATGCACATGCCGGTCTGCAGCTTCCAGCGCCAGGTCAGCGGGATGGTGGCGAGCACGCCGGCAGCGGCGGCGAGATGCGCCAGCGGCAACCCGGTATACAACGCGACCTCGCCCCACACGGCGCTGCCGAGGGTGACGCAGCCGAAAAATGCGGTGGCGAAGACCGCAAGCCCGCGGCCGCGCACCCAGTCCGGCAGGGCCACCTGCGCCGAGATATTGAGCGTTGCCAAGGCCGCAATCCAGGACGCGCCGGCGATTGCACTGGCTATGAGCGCTGTAATCGGTTCGCGCGCTAGGCCGAACAGCACCGTGGCGAGCGCGGTGCCGGCCGTGGCCAGCGCCATCAGCACGTCGGGGCCCCATTTGGCCTTGAGCGCCGGCAGTCCGAAGGCGCCGGCCACGGCGCCGATGCCGATGACGCCGAGCAGAGTGCCGTAAAGCTCGGGACCGCCCGCGATCTGGCTCCGCGCCACCAACGGCAGCAGCGCCCAGAATGCGCTCGAGAATAAAAAGAAGCCGCTCGCCCGCAGCAATGTCGCGTGCAGATGCGGATTATGCCGTGTGTAGCGCAAGCCAGTCCAAATGGCCTGGATAAAACTTTCCGCCGGCAGCAGCGTGTTCGGCCGTTTGCTGGTGCGCCACCAAATGAGCGCAACGATGACCGCGACATTGCAGATCGCATTGAGCCAGAACGGCGCGGCAATGCCGAGCGTGACGATGATCAGGCCGCCAAGCGCCGGGCCGAGCGCGCGCGAAATATTGATGCCGACGCTGTTGGCGGCGATCGCGGCGGGCAGATCTTCGCGCGGCACAAGTTGCGTCACCACAGCCTGCCAGGCCGGCGATGTCAGCGCGCCCGCAACATTGATCAGAAACGTAAACAGCAGGAGATTGAACGGCGTCGCCAGATGCAGAGTGACCAGCACGGCATAGATCGCCGACACTATGGTCGCCGCCGCCTCGAAGACAATCAGGTAGCGGCGCTTGTCGAATATGTCCGCGAACGCGCCGGCCGGCAGCGCGAAGATAAACATAGGCGCCGTAGTCGCTGCTTGCACCAGCGACACGATCAACGGATTGGGATCAAGGTCCGTCATCAGCCAGCCGGACGCGGCGCTGTACATCCAGCCGCCGATATTGGCGACCAGCGTCGCCGTCCAGATCATCGTGAAGGCCGTTTGGCGAAACGGCGTCCAGGGTGAGATCACGGCGGTGGCCGACGATGAGGCCGGCGTCGCGGCGGCATTCTCTGGAGCGCTGTCGCTCATTGCTTCATGCCGGGCGGCTTGTGCGCGAGCCAGCGTCCGCCTTCGGCGGCGGCAAACAGTTCGGCAAGCGCGGCATTAACGGCTCCCGGCTCTTCGCTGGTAATCGTGTGCCCGGAGCGCGGAATGACGAGAAGCCCCGCCGTCGGCGCGGTGCGCTTGAGAAAGACGCTGCCATCGAGGCAGGTCTCGTCCTCGTCGCCGCAGATGACCAGAAGCGGCACCTTAAATTTCTTCAAGTCCTCTTCCATGTCCCACAATGTCGGGCGCTTGCTCTGCAGCATCGCCATGGTCAGCGCATGGCCCTGGGCGGAATGTTCCGCGAGCATGCGGGCAAATTCCGCATAGCCGCGCGGGTCCTTGAATTTTTGCGCGTGGCGCGTCGTACCGTCGGCATAGATCGCCGCCGCATCCGGCATCCCTTTCGCGATGAACATTTTCGAGGTTTCCGCGGCCTGCGCCCGCATCGCCGCGCGCGCGGCGGGGTCAGGCAGCGAGCCCCAGCCGCAACCGGCCGCGGTTACCGAAATGCAACGCTCGGGATGGCGCATGCCGACATGGAGCGACGTATAAGCCCCCATCGAATGGCCGACCACATGCGCTTTCTCAATGCCGAGCGCATCCATGACGGCGATCACGTCACCGCGCGCGATATCTTGGCCGTAGCTTGCCGCGTCGCTTGGAATATCGGACGGCGGATAGCCGCGCTGGCTATACGTCACGCAGCGATGCGAGCGCGCGAAGCAACGCATCTGCGGTTCCCAAGTGCGGTAGTCGCCGGCGAATTCGTGCACGAAGACGACGGGCGTTCCGGCGCCGGCTTCCTCATAATAGAGGCCCACGCAGTCTGCGGTTTTAATTTTGGGCATGTTTTGCGTCGCTCCCGTCGCGAAAAGACGGCATCGTACAAAAATTGCATGACGGGGAGCAAACACCTCTTAGAAAATCCGATGGACCGCCCCTACGTGCGGCCCATCGGCATGCCAGTGTGCGTCGCCTTAAGAAACTATATTTTTCCGCGTCGCATGATCTTTATCCAAAAATCGGTCCCACTTTTCGAGATCATGCTTTGGGATCATGCCCTGTTCGATCAAGCCATCCAAAACGGCTTGGTGGATTCACGCGCCGCGTCGCAGCGCGTCAGGCCGAGATCGCGCAGAGTGGAGTCGCTCAAGCCCTGTAACTCGTGGCGCGCCTGCGCACGGCGGCGCCATTGCACGAGGCGGTGCTTCATATATCCCCACCGCCAACCGACGTTCGGCATGTCGCTGATGAAGATCCTGCTCATGGCTCGCTCCGTACTACCCGGCTTCCTAGGGTCCACTGTTCAAGCCGGTCTTTGCGATGCGGGATGTGATCGTCAGCACACATCTGCGGATTTCCCGCAATGCTCTGCCGGCACAGGAAAATTCCGCGACCGTCGGCGCCATGTTGCAGCGCGTGGAAAAGGTTCCGTAAAGTTCGCGACAATTGCAGCGATTTGCGGCTGCGATTCACGCCGCCTGCGGCCGCGTTTGCGGTGCGATTTCGCGGATGCGGGTCACCCGCTCGGCCGGCGCCGCCGCGGCCGTCTTGTCGTAACCGACAACCCGCAGCACGCCCGTCGCCGGGCACATCGCGACCGCGAGCCGCGTATAGGGATTGAGCACCGGCTCGCGCACCCAATCGAAGCTCGGCGCCGACAACGAGCCGTCCCAAGATTTGAGCGTGTCGCGGCGCAGGCGATTGTAGTCGGTCGCTTCCTCGAATGAATTGGTGAGGAAACGGCGCATCCCGATCCGCCCCTCCCAGCCGTCGCGGGACGGCACCCAATCGTTGGCGGCGCTGACTTCGTCCTCGCGGCTGATGAAGCCGGTTTCTGTGCGTTCGATCACGCAATGCTCGTTCGCCGCGCAGCCGACCAGCGAAAAGATCACCGGCCGCGCCACCGGCACGGTTTCCAGCATATGCCGGGCCGCGGCATAGTCGCTGCAGATCTCGAAGACCTGACGCAGGAGTTGGTCCGGCGGCATCAAATCGTCGGATTGCCAGATCGCAATCGCATTGACGGCAAAATCGTAGGGACGAAGCCAGCGATGCGCGGTGCGTCGGCGCATCGGCGCCTGATTCACACAAGCCGCGAAGCGCTGCGGCCCCATCGCGGTCAGCGCACCGACATAGCCCGGCCAGGTGACGCTATAGAAGTCGCCACAGCTGCCGGGCATATGGGCCACTTCGGCGTAACGGCCCAGCCCGACGAACGGCCAGTCGAGCGTGCGAATGAGCCAGGGCACGCCGTCCTGCTGGGCGGCGCGCGCCGTGCACCCCCATTGATAGGACGCATTGAGGAGCCACACGCCAGAGAAATCGAGCGTCTCGGCGATTTGCGCAATTTCCGCCATATAGGGCGAGCGTGAGCGCCCGAGCCAATGGCGCGATGCCCGATCGAGCACCGGCACAAGCGGCCGTGCCGGACCTGGGAAGAAACCGAGGCAGGCATCCCGCAAGGCGCGGGCGCGGACAGCGCTCTGCTGTGCGTGACGCGGTGCGCCGCCATCGCGCAGATCGACGACGGGAATATCCGTCAGATCAGACATCGCCGGATTCACAGGCAGCCTCGCGGCAAATTTGCGGCGGAAGTTCCTCACCCCGCCGGCGCCGCGAGACTACATAAGCTCACGCGTTTTTCAACGCCACCAATAGCGCGAGTTAGAACTCTTCGTCATCCTGGATGGCGACGGCGAGCGCGCCTTGGATTCGGCCGACCCGGCCGCCTGAAGCCGCGTCGTCCGGTTCGTCGTCGCCGATTGCCGCGTGATAAGGTCGCGTCAGCTCGCCGCGAGAACTCCACTCTCGATTTGTTCGGAGAGAAGATTTTTGAGATTGATGAGCGCGATCATGGTCGTGTCGATCGTCACCAGGCCGGACAGGAAATTGGCCTGCGAGCCGCGCGACACTTGCGGCACGGGCTGAACCTGCGTGCCCTCGACGGACACGATATCGAGCACGCGGTCGGCGAGCAGGCCTATGGTCTTGCCGTCGACATTGACCACGATCACGACATGTACCGGCGTCGCGTCGGTCAGGCCCTGGCCGAAGCGGCAGCGCAGATCGATGATCGGCACCATGACGCCGCGCAGATTGAGCACGCCGCGCATGTAATCCGGCTGATTAGGAAGCTGCGTGACGCCAGACCATTCCTTGATCTCGCGCACTGCCATGATGTCGACGCCGTACTGCTCGTCGCCAATGGCAAAGCTAATGAATTCGGTGGAGGCGGCGTTGGCGCCGGGATGGCCGTCCGTCGCAGGCGCGATGGAGGGCACCAGTGCAGGATCGATGGTAGAACTCATACCGAGCAGCTTCCGTGTGCCGTTACGCTGCGAACTTTTCGATCGACGGCTCGTCGTCGGCGAGAGCCATCGCATTCCCATTCCCAGAAACGTGCCGGGGGTTTTAACGTGCCAGGGCTTTGGCCGGTCTATTCCCTACTCATAAATTTACGTATCGAGCAGAATTACACGGGAGAAGTTAACGATTGGTGCGGCTAACAGAGACGCATGCGGCCGCGAACTTTGTTTGGTCGGCGGCCGTGCGCTATGTTGCTCTACGTAGAGTTGTCCGCGATGACGATTATAACTCTGCGTCTTCCTTGAGAGCCAACGCGCCGTGAACCGCATCTCGGATACGCCCGTCGGGTTTGATTGGCCTGTTGAGGATTCTCGATGTTCTTCTTCACCGTCGCCGCGATCTCCGCCACCGAGCCCGAGATCTCTTCCAGGCTTTTCGGCTTTGGCCACGGCGTGCGGGCGCTGTTTTTATCAGCGTAAATTTGTCTATAACTACGCGCGTTTCTAAAACAGGGTGAAAGCGAGGAATTGACGATGGAGCTCAGATCGACACGCCGGATTGTGACCGGGCATGACGCCAAGGGCAAGGCTGTGGTCTTGTTCGACGCACCGATAAAGGCCAAGCAGCGCGCTGCCGGCGGCAACGGCATGACCTTGCTGTGGACGACGCATGAATTTCCTCTTGATGCGGCGGCTTCGGCCGATCGCGGCGAAAGTCATCCCGGCGTGCCGCCTTCGGCCAATGGCACGGTGTTTCGCATCGTCGATTTCGCGCCGATCCAGCCGGGCGGGGCCCCGGTCGATCATCATCAGGTCCTGATCTCGATGGGTATCGATCCCGCGACCCAAGGCTATGGCCGGCACGCCAATACACACCGTACCCGGACCGTGGATTACGCGATCGTGCTCGACGGCGAGATCGACATGCTGCTCGATGACAGTAAAATCCATGTAAAGCCCGGCGACATGCTGGTGCAGCAGGCCACCAATCACGCCTGGGTCAATAACGGCAAGCAACCCTGCCGCATCGCCTTTATCCTCATCGACAGCAAAGCACCGCTGGCCTGGAAGCAGGGCTGGAAGCCGTAAAGCGCGCGCTTGATCCCGAGCCGGCGGCTCACACGCCGCCGGCTTAATTTGCCGCCACAAAGATTGCGAAAACTATTCCGCCGCTTCCTGGTGCTGATGAAACAGCGGCACGATGCGGGCGCGCGCGCCGTCGAGCGCGACCACGACATGATTTTCCGGCACGGTCACCCAGTTCTTGCGATCGTTGTCGAGCGGCTCGGAGACAATGACGATGCCGCGCTCGGTCTCGCGGTAATAAAGTGTATTGGCGTGATCGTTCACCGCATAGCGAAACGCATAGAGATCCTTGCCGTTCGACAGCGCCGCGGTGAAACGGAAGCGATCGCCTGGCGTGGTGTGATTGACCAGATCGCTGAGCGCATGGAGAACCTTCTCGGCGGCCGAGACGGGGCGCTCGATGCCAGCGCCCAGAATGGCGAGAAAGATCGCCTCCGAATCCGTGGTGCCGACGCGCGCCGGGTAGAGCTTGTCCGGGATTAGCGCTTCGACATTGCGGCGCAGCCGGCTCCAATTGCCGACAAAGCCATTGTGCATGAACATCCAGGTGCCACAGGCGAAAGGATGGCAGTTCGGCCGCGTGATCGGCGTGCCGGTTGCGGCGCGGACATGGGCAAAGAACAGGTGCGACTGCAAGTGGCGGCACAGGTAACGGAGGTTCTCGTCAGACCAGGCCGGGCGCACTTCGCGGTAGAGGCCCGGTTCGGGGTGCTGGCCGTACCAGCCCAGCCCGAAGCCGTCGCCGTTGGTGCTCGACATCGACTCCAGCGCATGGATGCTCTGTGAGATCAGGGAGTGCTCCGGCTCGGTCACATAGTGCTCGAGCGCGGTGGTTTCCCCCCGATATGCGATCCAGCGGCACATAGACGACCTTAAGGTGCCTTTCCGGGCGGCCCCCGCCCTCGGTCTCGCGGTCAAGCCACCAAGGTGGCATCCCGGACCCAACGAATAACCTTATGTAGAGCAATATCGGCACCTTCGTGTTCACTTTCGGTAAAGATTCGTAACTGGGCATCGGCCGAAGTGCCCTCGAGCACGATGAATCGGCAATGTTCCAGCTGGTCGGCGCAATCGAGCGCCTCGCCATCGGCTCCGATCAGATCCAGGACCCGGTCCAAGGTCTCGGCCACGCTGACCCCGCCGCCCGCCCGGGTGACGAAAGTGCCCTGGACGCCGTAGCGCTGCGCCCGCCACTTGTTCTCGACCGCAATCGCCCGGTCCACGCTGTCGATCTCGCCATTATGTTCCGGATGACTATACAAATAACGTACGAGCGCGCGGTAGAGCGCGGCGATCGCGATCGCATCGTCGACACGGGTGCAACTATCCGGCGCCCGCAATTCGAGCGTCGGATATTTCAGCGACGGCCGGATCGACCACCACAGATGGCTCGCGTCGCGCATTGCCCCGGCGCGCACCATGGCGTCGACATAGGCCTCATAGTCCTCGTTGCTGCGGAACAGTTCCGGCAGGCCGGTGCGCGGCAACTCGTCGTAGGCGGCGAGCCGGTAGGCCTTGAGCCCGGTGGCGTGGCCTTGCCAGAACGGCGACGACGCCGACAGCGCAATGAACAGCGGCAGATAAGGCAAGATCCGCGCCATCACATCGACACGGCGCCGCGGATCGGGAAATTCGACATGCACATGCATGCCGCACAGCATGTTGCGCTGGCCGATCATCTGCAGCACGTCCATCACGTGCGAGTAGCGGTCCTTCGGGCTTTGCACCGATTGCCGCCAATGCGCCAGAGGATGCGTGCCGCAAGCGAGCACGACGAGACCATGTTCGGCCGCGGCCGCGGCCGCGTTCTGCCGCAGGCGCAGGAGTTCGACCCGTGCATCACTCACACGGCAATGCGGCTCGGTCGCCACTTCGATCTGCGCCTGCAGAAACTCGCGCTCGATGCGGCCGCTGACGCCGAAATCGGCGGTTTCAAAGAGCTCATCGGGCGTCTCCGCTGGCACCTCGAAGGTCTTGGCGTCGGATAGAAAGTATTCTTCCTCGACACCGAACTTGAACTGGTCGGCGGCGACGAATTTTTCGGCGTGATGTCCCGCAGGCACCAGCGCGCGCATGCGCAGCCGGCGTGCTTGCGGATCATAACGAAATTCCATGGTGTCAACTCCGCTTTTTCCGAATTTCTGGTTTGAATTGCGTTCGTCATCACGCCTTTACGCTGTCGTTCAGATCCCTTGTGCCTGCAGCCAGCACTCGAGCAGCGCGACTTGCCAGAGCTTCGAGTGGCCCTTCGGTGTCAGTTCGTTCTCCGGGTTCGCAAGCAGACGGTCGATGTAGCCGCGCTTGAACAGGCCGCGCTGGCGCGCGAGCGGCGCGTCAAGGGCATCGCGGACGAAATCGAGGAAGGCGCCGCGGATATATTTGAGCGCCGGGACCGGAAAGTAGCCCTTCGGCCGGTCGATTACTTCGTCCGGCACAAGGCCACGCGCGGCGTCCTTGAGGATAGACTTGCCGCCGTCGCGCACCTTGAGCTTTGCCGGGATACGCGCCGCGAGCTCGACGACTTCGTGATCCAGAAACGGTACGCGCGTCTCCAGGCCGACGGCCATCGCCATATTGTCGACGCGCTTGACCGGATCGTCGACCAGCATGATTTCGGTATCGAGCTGTAACGTCTTGTCGATCGGACTTGCACTCGCACAGCTTCGGAAGAACTCGTCGATGAAGTCCCGGCTGTAATCGCTATTCAGCAAAGACGGCGCCAGCGCCTCGCCCATTTCGGCGTGATCGCGGTCGAAATAGACGCGCGCGTAATCTTCCGGCGCATCGTTCGAGCGCATCAGCGCCTCGTACCAGTGATAGCCGCCAAAAATTTCGTCTGCGCCTTGGCCGCACTGCGCCACCTTCACGTATTTTGATACTTCCCGCGACAGCAGATAGAAGCCAACGGCGTCGTGGCTCATCATCGGCTCCGACATGGCCTCGACCATGCCCGGCAGAGCGTCGATGGTGCGTGAGGAATCGACCTTGATGCAGTGATGGTCGGTGCCAAAGCGCTGGGCGATCAGATCCGAATAGTGGAATTCGTCACCCGCGACGTCGCCGACCGTGTCGAAGCCGACGGAGAATGTCTTGAGATCGTTCTGGCCAAGCGCGGTAAGCATGGCGACCAGGATTGAACTATCAAGGCCGCCTGACAGCAGAACGCCGACTGGCACATCGGCGACGCAGCGGCGTTCGACTGCCGCGCCAAGCGTCAGGCGAATCGCCTCGCGCCAATCGGCCTCCTTGAATTTGCGATCCTCGGCCCGGGGGCCAACGGTGAGACTCCAATAAATCTCCTCGCGCCGACGGCCATCCGGCTCGATCACACAGATCGTTGCAGGCGCGAGCTTGCGCACACCTTTGAGAATAGTGCGCGGCGCCGGCACGACGGCATGCCAGCTCATATAATGATGCAGCGCGACAGGATCGATGCCGGTGTCAACGCCGCCCGCAGCAAGCAATGCCGGCAGCGTCGAAGCAAAGCGCAAGCGTCCGGCAAGCTCGGCATAATAAAGCGGCTTGATGCCGAGCCGGTCGCGCGCCAGAACGACGCGGCCGGAATCGCGCTCCCACATCGCAAAAGCGAACATGCCGCAGAAACGCTCGACGCAGCGCGGGCCCCATTCCGCATAGGCTTTGAGAATGACTTCGGTATCGCCTTGCGAGAAGAAGCGATAGCCTTTCGCCGCGAGTTCGTTGCGTAACTCGCGATAATTATAGATGCAGCCGTTGAAGACCACGGCGAGGCCGAGCACGGGATCGATCATCGGCTGCTGCGATGCAGCAGCGAGATCGATGATGCTGAGACGCCGATGACCAAATGCCACGCGATCCTGTGAGTGCGCGCCGCTTGCATCGGGACCGCGCGCCCACATCTTCGCGTTCATCGCTGCAAGCGATTCGCCCGCAGCGGTGCCATCAAACGTCACCTCACCGCAAATACCGCACATTGTCTCAATCCGGAACTTCTGCATCCTCACCCGGCACCCAATAACGTCTGGAGACGGGCAGAGTTCCTACAAAGTTCCAGGTGCGATTTTGCGTTATGCGCGGTGCGTGATGCGCTGCACCGAATCGCTGCGTAAAAAATTTACGTCAATAAACGATGCACTGCCGACGTCCACGCGCCAAGTTTGCGTTCACGTGTTGCCTCATCCATGCGCGGCGAAAACCTGCGCTCCAATTGCCAGTGATCGAGAAAGCGATCCGGTGCGGGATAGAACCCGACGTGCAACCCGGCGAGATAAGCGGCGCCGAGCGCGGTCGTCTCTTTGATCTGCGGGCGGTCGACATTGCTGCCGATCAGGTCGGCGAGACGCTGCATGGTCCAATCCGAATTTGCCATGCCGCCGTCGACGCGCAGGGTCTTGAGTGTCGCGTCGGCCGTGCGCCAATCGGCGCGCATCGCGGCGATCAGATCGGCGGTCTGAAAGCAGACGCTTTCCAACGCGGCTTGCGCGAGCTCGCGCCGGCCGGTTGCACGCGTCAGACCGAACAGCGCGCCGCGCACATCCGGCCGCCAAAAGGGCGCGCCGAGGCCGACGAAAGCCGGCACCAGAATGACCTCTTGCGTCGGATCGGCAGCTTCCGCCAGCGGCCCTGTTTCCGCTGCGCTTTGCACAACGTGCAAACCATCGCGCAGCCATTGCACTGCGGCACCGGCTATGAAGATCGAGCCTTCGAGCGCGTAGCTGCGGACGCCGCCGAACTGATAGGCAATGGTCGTCAGAAGCTTGTTTGTCGATGCAACTGGTGTGTGCCCGGTATTGAGTAGCGCGAAGCAGCCGGTGCCATAGGTCGATTTCATCATGCCCGGCGTGAAACAGGCCTGGCCGATCAGCGCCGCCTGCTGATCGCCGGCAATACCGCAAATCGGGATCGATGCGCCGAACAGATCGGGATCGGTCACGCCGAAAGCCGCGGATGAATCCATGACGTTCGGAAGGATCGCTTTCGGCACGCCGAACAATTTCAGCAAATCATCGTCCCAGCGCCCGTTGTGAATGTCGAACAATAACGTCCGCGACGCATTGGTCGCGTCGGTTGCGTGAACCTTGCCGCCGGTGAGACGCCAAAGCAGATACGTGTCGACCGTGCCGAAAGCGAGCTCGCCGCCTGCGGCCTTTTCGGCAGCGCCAGGCACGTGGCGTAACAGCCAAGCAAGCTTGGTGCCGGAGAAATAGGGATCGAGCAGAAGCCCGGTTTTTGCCGCAACCCGCGGCTCGTGTCCCGCGGCTTTCAGCTCCGCACAAAGCTCGGCGGTGCGGCGATCCTGCCAAACGATGGCGCGATGCACGGCGCGCCCGGTTTTGCGATCCCACAGCAAAGTGGTCTCGCGCTGATTGGTAATGCCGATGGCGACAATGTCGCGTGCTGTGGCGCTCGTTTGGCGCAGCGTATCGCGGCACACCGCCACTGTCGTTGTCCACAAATCTTCGGGGTCGTGTTCGACTTCGCCGTCAGCCGGAAAGTGCTGCGGAAATTCCTGTTGTGCTACCGCCGCAATCGAGGTGTCGGCGCGAAACAGCATGGCCCGCGTCGAAGTCGTGCCCTGATCGATGGCAAGAACGTAGGACGGCAAGTGACTCCTCCGGCACCGACATTATAGTCTATTGGCGCAGCGCACTCACGACCCTTCGGCCATATTTTCGTCCGGCACCCGTCTAAGCCGTCTGCGCGTGCTTTTTCACCGCGGCGAGCTGTTTGAACTCGGCCGACTTCTTGTAAAACGCATCTAGCGGATAGCACCCCGACACGATGCTGTTGCGCGGCGCCGTGGTGCAGTCGCTGAAGGTGCGGCACAAGCGCTTCTTCTGCACCGGCCGGTTCTGCAAAATGTCGAGTGGCAGCTCCGGATAAGCAAGCACCATGCGGCCAAGCCCGACAAGATCGACCCAGCCCCGGCGCACCACCGCTTGCGCGACATTCGGGAAATATTCCTGCAGATAAGTATAGCCGCTACCCATGAAGCAGAAGTCGGGAAAGGCGGCTTTCAGTTCGCGCACCACATCGAGGTGGCGCATCACGCCAACGAACGGATCCTCCGGCGGATGATAGCCGTCCGACGGCGGATAAAGCGCCGGCCGAATGTAATGTGGATTGTAATAGGGACTGCCCGCCGTGACGTTGACGAAGCGGACATTGAGCCCGCGCAGGATTTCGAGAAAGGCCTTGGGTTCCGTCAGATCATAGCGCAGCGGATCGTTCGGATCGGCGCCGAAGGCGTAAGGGTACGGCAGCGCGACGTCCTCCGGCACGCCGGGACCAAGGGCGCCCGGCAGCGAACGCGCCGGGTCCGGTTTGAACGGCATGGAATCGACCGCGCTCAAGCGCACGCCGATACGAAGCCGCGGCGCTTCGGCACGGATGCCTTCGACGATCTCGCGCAGAAAGCGCGTGCGGTTTTCGAGACTGCCGCCATAGGGCCCAAGCCGATCGACGGCGCTCAGGAATTCGTGCGCGAGATAGCCGTGGCAATGTTTGACGTCGACGAAGTCGAACCCGCATTGTTCGGCGCGCTTCGCGGCGATCACGAAATCCTCGACCAGACGCCTGATCTCGTCGTCGCTGATCACCGGACGGTCCACCGGATAACCGAACTTCTTGTCCAGCAGCAGGTGGCGATAGGCGATGATCGGTTCGAATTTGGTATTGTCGTTCGGCTTGCAGAAACGCCCCGAATGGGTGAGCTGCAGGCCGATGATCAGATTGTCCTCGCCGCCGGTCGCTTCCTTATGCGCGTCGATCACGATCTGGCGCAGTTCGGCGATATCCTTCTGACTGTGCTCGGCCATCACGAGCTGCTTCGGATTGGCGCGGCCGTCGGGCCGCACCGCGCAAGCCTCGCCGCCCCAGATCAGCTTGGCGCCGCTCAGGCCGAAGCGCTTCCAGCGCCGCTTGGTGTTCTCCGACGGCCGGCTGTCGGTCAGGCAATCCCAGCCTTCCATCGGCTGCACCGCGAGCCGATGGCCGATACTCATGCCGTCGAAGTCGAGCGGCGAACCGAGCGGCGAATTCGGCCCGCCGGAGACGATATCGTCGCACGGCATGTCGAGACCGAGCGACTGCACGTACCTGCGGAAGCCGGGCACGCCGTCGAATGAGCCAGCTTTCGGATAATCGCCGAATTTCATGTTTCCTCCGTCCGGCTGCCGCACTTCTTGGCGGCGTTCTTATTGCACTTTCACATAGGAGATAATGACTTTGACCGCGTGCGCGCGCCGCGCCTTACGCTCGGCCTCGCTCATCAACTCGCGCCCAAACGCCGTCGACAGCGTCGCCGCATTGGAAAAGTAGAAGTAGCTGAGCGCCGAGAACGAGACATAGAGCTGGAACGGATCGATGCCGGGCTTGATCACGCCTTGGCGTTCGCCTGAGGCGAGAACCTTGCGGATCATATCGATCAGCGACAGATGCATGTCGCGCAGCCGCCGCGAGCGCTTGAGATATTTTCCGCCAGTCATGTTCTCGGCAGCGAGCAGCGGGATGATCCGCGGGTGCGCCACGTAATAGTCGAATTTGAACTCGACCAGCGTCCTGATCGCGTCCAGGGGCTCGAGATTGGTGAAATTGAGCTCCCGTTCGCGCTCGCGCATCGCGCCATAGGCACGCTCGAGGACCGCCATATAAAGATCCTCCTTCGAGCCGAAATAATAATAGAGCATCCGCTTGTTGGCGCAGGACTCCTCGGCAATGACGTCGACGCGCGCGCCGGCAAGCCCTTTTGCAGCGAATTCGATTTCAGCGGCATCAAGCAGCGCGCGTTTGGTACGTTCGGCATCGCGCATCGGTTCGAGCTTGGCTTTGGCCTTCGTCAGGACCGATGATCTCTTTGCTTTTGATACCGCCGCAACCGGCATGCGCGTGCCCCTTTTCCTTACGCGACACCGTGGATTTGCAAGATCGTGCTAAGCCGCGCCACGGCGAGTTCCGGATCGCGAATGAGGCCCGCGGCATCGGCGAGTTTGAACGCCTCGACGAGATGTAATAGCGAGCGGGCACTTTGCTGTCCGCCGACCATCACGAAATGCGATTGATGGCCGTTGAGATAAGCGAAAAACACGATGCCGGTTTTGTAGAATCGCGTCGGCGCCTTGAAGAGGTGCCGCGACAACGGCACGGTCGGCGCAAAGATGTCCCAGTAGCGCTCCATGTCGCCGCGGCCATGCGCTTCGAGCGCAGCGGAGGCCGCCGGCGCAATAGCGGCAAATATGCCGAGAAGCGCATGCGAATAGCCCTGCGCGTCGCCCGCGATCAATTCCGGGAAATTGAAATCGTCGCCGGTATAAGTCAGCACGCCCTGCGGCAGCCGGCGCCGCAACCGGATTTCTTTGTCCTTGTCGAGCAAAGAGAGTTTGATGCCGTCGACCTTGTCGGCATGGTCGCCGATGATGTCGATGCAGACATCCATGGCGGCCACATGATCGGCCCTGCCCCAATAGCCGGCGAGCGCAGGATCGAACATGTCGCCGAGCCAATGAATGATCACCGCCTCGCGCACCTGTTCGAGAATACGGCCATAGACTTTGGCGTAATCGTCGGGAGATTTCGCGGCAGCGGCAAGCGCGCGGCTCGCCATCAGCACGATGCGTCCGCCGCAAGCCTCGACCGCTTCGATCTGTTCCTCATAAGCGCCGATCACGTCATCGAGCGTAACTGACGGCGAAGGCGCGAGCTGATCAGTGCCGACGCCGGAGAACACCAGCGCTCCAGGCACATCACGCGCTGCCGCAACCGAGCGCTGGATCAATTCGAGCGCGTTCGTCCAGTTGAGGCCCATGCCGCGCTGCGCCGTGTCCATGGCTTCGGCGACGCCGAGCCCAAGCGACCACAGATAGCGGCGAAATTCGATGGTTGAGTCCCAGTCGATCGCGGGCACGAGCTGAGGGTCGACATCGGCGAGGGGATCGGCCACCACATGCGCCGCCGCAAGCGCGATGCGATCGAAGCGGCGGCTTCCCCCACTCGCCTGACCGCCATTCCACGCGCGCGGACCCCGCATGCGATAGCGCTCGAGCCGGCCATTTTCACTAGGCAAGTCAATAAACGGCAGCATCCCGTCGCAGATCCTTGGGCGCTTGCTTTTGATAATTATCTAGTTAGTTATATCGCCGCAATCGCCGGGCCGTCAACGAAACTAAGGAATAATCCAGTCGTATGAGCACGTTACACAGCGAAGAAGTCACGTCGGTCAGACATTGGACGGAAAGTCTTTTCAGCTTCACCACCACGCGCAACGCCGGGTTCCGTTTTCAGAATGGCCAGTTCGCCATGATCGGGCTCGAGATCGGCGGCCGGCCGCTGCTGCGCGCCTATAGCCTCGCCAGCGCCAATCACGAGGAGAACCTGGAATTCTTCTCAATCAAGGTGCAGGACGGACCGCTGACGTCGCGGTTGCAGCATCTGCAGGCCGGCGACCGCATTCTGGTCAACGGCAAGCCGACGGGGACTTTGATCCTCGACAACCTGCAGCCCGGCCGCCATCTCTATCTGATGGCGACCGGCACGGGGCTGGCACCTTTTCTCAGCATCATCAAAGACCCGGAAACCTATGAGCGCTACGAGAAGGTCGTGCTAGTGCACGGCTGCCGCCAAGTCGCCGAGCTTGCCTATCGCGACTTCATCACCCAGCAACTGCCGCAGCACGAATTCATCGGCGAGATGATTTCGGAAAAGCTGATCTACTTCCCAACCGTGACGCGCGAGCCGTTTCACAATCGCGGCCGGCTGACGGATCTGATCACGTCCGACACGCTGTTCGACGAAATCGGCCTGCCCCCGCTCTCGGCCGACCACGACCGGGTGATGATGTGCGGCAGCCCGACCATGCTGCGCGACCTCGTCGCCATCGTGCGCGAACTCGGCTTCGAAGAGGGCAATCACAGCGAGCCGGGCCAATATGTGATCGAGAAGGCGTTCGTCGAGAAATAATCGACATCTGATTCAGGCATGATCTTTTCCGAAAACCGGCTTCCACTTTTCGCGATCATGCCGAAAACGCACGCATATCTGAAACTAAGAAAAGCGGCCTTCGGGCCGCCGTTTTCTTTTCCGATGCCGCTTCAACTCGCGCGCCAAGGCAGATGCTCGGGCGTCTCGACAAAAACCCAGCTGCCGATACCGAGCGCAGCAGGAAACCGCGCCATGACGTATCCGTCGCGCGCAACGAATTGCAGTCCGCCGCGCTGCAAGCTCTCGCACAATGCGACGATTGAACGCACGGCAATGGCGTAGAGGCCGATGAAGGGTAATGCCGGTATCGCGACATCCGGCGCCAAACGTGAAAACGCCTCGGGCGTTACCAATTGCACGCCGCCGCGATCGAGGTAGATCGCCTTACCGAAGCTGTTGCCAGTTATCGCGCGCCCGAGAAAGCGGTCAAAGCGGCCCGCTGCCCCCTCGACATTTGCGGTCGCGATCACGACGTCCATCAATCCGATCGCACCGTTGGGATGCGTGAGCCAACGCGGCTGCCAGACCGCCGCTTCCGTATGATGGGCGAGAATCTGTATGCGGCCTTCCGCCATCTCGCCGGGCTCGACTCGGGTTACGGTGAATTTGGCCGTGTTCGGGCCGGCCTCCGTGTCGACCGGACGCTGCATATGCGCGAGCGGACGCACGCGAAAGCCGGACGATTCAAGCCGGCGATGCGCAGCGGCAGCATCGCTCACGGAAAACGCCGCCAAATGAACGCCCGCATAGCGCGACACCGCGCTGTCGAGTTCGCGGCCGAGCACGGTATCCGCGGTCTTGTAGAGAACTTCGATATAGCCGCTCTCGAACATGCTCGTCACATTGCCGGTCCCGGTCAGCGCGACGCCGCCCTCGCCCGAAGCACTGACTTGGGGATTGACCTGCACCGAACGCGGAGTTGCGAAAAAGCCTGCGCGTGTCAGCGCGGCGTTCGCGGCCCCGGGATCGGCGGCGAAATGTCCGACATGGTCGAGAAAAATCTCCCCCCCGCGCGGAAGCTGACGATCCATTTTGTCGGTGTGCACGAACAAGACCCTATATTTATTGCGTTCTGCGTGACGGCATTGGATTCGTCGGCGGCAATGACCAGTTAGATCGTCGGTCGCGGCGAATGTCCGCTGCGGCGTGATTACCTTTAGGCGTGCGGCGCTTTGTCCGCACGAAGAAAATGCAAGCATTGAATGCGTGCCGGTCATTCGGCTGCCAAGCTCTTGGCACGCGGATTGCTCCTGATTGAAGCGCCGCGCGGCTTCCGGAACCTTCGCGCTTCGCTGATGCCGTGGCGTGCCACAACCGCTCAATCAATAAACAGGATGATGCAATGTATCCGGTGAACCGGCGTAAATTTATGGCTCGTGGTTTGATGGCGTTGGGCGCCGGCGCGCTGGCAAGCGCCGTGCCGGGATTGTCTCAGGCTTACGCCGATATCGACTATCCGAAAAGGCCCCGCTCCTTCTCGGCAGCACCAGCGATCTCGTGCTCAACCCGGCGCTGTCGGCCGAGCAATTGTACGATCCGGTGAAGGATTTCTCCTCCGTTGCCGGGCTCGCGATCTCGGTCGCCATGATTATGGTGAACCCATCCGTGCCGGCAAAAAATCTCAAAGAACTCGTCGCCTATGCCAAAGCCAATCCGGGCAAACTGTCCTATGGCTCCTGGGGCGCCGGCACGATGTCAAATCTGTGCGGCGAATTGTTCAAGAAACTCGCCGGCCTGCCCGACATCGTCCATATCCCGGCGCGGGCGCCCGGTTATACCGATCTCATCGCCGGCACCATTCCGATCATGACGTCGAATATCACGGGCACCGTGCTCGAAATGCATAAAGCCGGTCAGGTGCGCATCCTTGCGGTAGCGGCGGATCATCGCCTGTCAGCGGCACCTGATATCGAGACGACGACGGAAGCCGGTTACCCCGATCTGGTCGCGCAGCTTTTTGTCGGCTTGTTTGCTCCGGCCGGAACGCCGCGGCCGATCATCGACCGTCTTGCCAAGGTCACGCAGGAAGTCGTCGTCAACAAGAATTTTCAAGGCAAGCTGCAGGACGCCGGTTTCGTGCAAGTCGTCGATTTCGGACCCGATCGCACCACCAAATATCTTGCGCAAGAGCAGGTGCGCTGGGTGCCTATTCTGAAAGAATCCGGCCTGAAGCCGGGGTGAATCTGGCGCGGGGTGACCGGATCAGCGCGCCCGACCGCCGCTCACCCGCTCCTCAGCGAGTTTTTGCAGAACATTGCGGTCGATCTTGTTGGTCGAAGCGAGCGGCAGTTTGTCCAGGAACCATACAAAGCGCGGATGCTGATAGGCCGGCGCGTTGGCGAGCGCATATTGCTTGATCTCGTCCACGGTCGGGTGCCGCCCGGCCTTGGGAATGATGAAGGCGACCGGCTTCTGCCCTTTGATGTCATCGTCGATCGGCACGACGGCCGCCTGGCTGACATCGGCATGTGTTTCCAGCATGCGCTCGACATCGCCCGGATAAATGTTCTCGCCGCCGCTGTTGAACATGTCATCGGTGCGGCCGATGAAATAATGAAACCCCTCGGCATCGCGGCAGAACACATCGCCGGTGCGGTAGAAACCATCCGGCCCGATGGGCGACGCCACGTCGGGACGATTGTGATAGCCGTTCATGACCGCAAAGCATTTCATTTCCAGCACGCCTTGCACCGCATTGTTGTCGCTGCCGTCGACCAGCCGCAGTTGCACTTTCGGATGCGGATAGCCGACCGACATGTCCGGCGTCGGCAAGCCTTTCGGCTGCGGTCCGAATACGACCGGGCCGGCTTCCGTCGTCCCATAGGCGTTGGTCACGGCCGCTTTCGGCAGCACGCGTCGGAGCGCCGACATCAGGCTCTGGCTGACCGGCGCCGAACCCATGCGGACGAATTGCACGCTCGATAGATCGGTCTTCGCCAGCGAATCCGCTTCGCCCAGCATCATCGCGATCATCGGCGGCACCGCCGTGAGCCAGGTGCAACGATATTTCTCGATTGCCGCGATATAGCTGCGCGCGGTGAAATTCGGCAGCAGCACGATGGTGCTGTGGGCGGCGATGGCGAGTTGTACCAAAGCCAGCGCGTTCATGTGATAAAGCGGCGCCGCGATCAGATAGCGCTGTCCCGACAGATCCTGGCCGAATAACCGCGTCTCCACCACCCAGAGATGGCTCTGATGGGAGAGGACGACGCCCTTCGGAATCCCCGTAGAGCCCGACGTATAAAGAAACATTGCCGGCTCGTTGGCTTCCGGCGTCACCGCCGTAAACGAACCGGGGTCGAGGAATGTGTCGAACCCTTCCTTGCCACCGTCGCCGAAGCAGACGACAGGAAGCCCGCTCGGGCAATCAGCGCGCCGCTCCATGTCGCAGAACACGAGCTTGGCACCGGCATCGCGCACCACGAAGTCGATGGTCTTCTTCGGAAATTTGAAATTGACCGGAACAGCGACCAAGCCGGCGCGCATGATGCCGAAACAGGCCGCGATATATTCGGTGCGGTTGGCCGAGAGAAGCGCGATGCGATCACCGCGCTTGAAGCCGCCGCGAAGAAGCGCGCGGGCGACACCGTTCGCCATGGCGTCAAGCGCAGCATTGCTGAATTCGCGCGGTCCCCCTTCCCCGCCGAGATCGACAATTGCGATCTTCGACAGGTCGCGCTCGCGGCCGATCAACTGCCCGAGATTTTTGAAGGGGAACATCTGCCTTTCACTTTGCCGCGGCTTCAAACTTTGGTTCAAAGCCTTGGTTCAAGCTTTGGGCGGCGCGTTGAAATAGGTGCCGCGGCCGCTGGCGAGCAATTTGCCCTGAGCATCGAATATAGAGGCTTCCGACGACGAGAACTGGCTGCCGAGCCGCACGATTTTGCCGCGGCAGGTGAGATCGCCCGGCATGGCGGCGCTATGATAATCGACGCGCAGATCGATGGTCGGCACCGGGCGTCCGACCTTTTTGAGCATCGCCCAATCGGCGGTGAGATCGACGAGAGCGGCAAGCACGCCGCCATGGGTG
Source organism: Xanthobacteraceae bacterium (assembly GCA_049677525.1). GTDB lineage: Bacteria > Pseudomonadota > Alphaproteobacteria > Rhizobiales > Xanthobacteraceae > BOG-931. Next base: position 31,327 of record JBAUCK010000424.1, on the reverse strand, counting down.
TAGCGCCGCTCCGGGTTGACCACCCATTCCTCGCGCCAAGTCGCGGTGAGCTCAATGCCGTCGTCGTGCAGCGCGGTTACTTTGAGGCCGAGCCACCGATGATAGGGCGCGCGCGTGATCATCGCTTGCGCCTTTTCGAGTGTGATGTCGTCACTCATGCTCTGGTTCCTGGCATTCACGGTGCAACGATGACTTTGCCGATGACTTCGCGATCCTCGATCAGGCGCAAGCCTTCGACCGCCTGATCGAGCGGCAGCACTTTGTCGATCACGGGCTTCATTTTGCCGGCCTGGATCAGCGCCATCAGCCCTTTCAGATCGTCATCATAGAAGCTGTTGGAGCCCTGGATATTGATCTCGAAGCTCCAGACATAGCGCAAATCTTCCTTCGGATCGTGGCCGGCCGAAGCGCCACAGACCAGAAGCTTGCCACCGCGCTTAATGCAGCGAAGCGACGGCACCCAAGTATCGCCGCCGGTGAAATTGACCACGACATCGACGCCGCCATCATAGGAGCGGCGCTGCGGCTTGCCGTATTTCTCCACCGCCCATTTCGACCAATCGACCTTGGTGTAATCGACCACATGGTCGGCGCCCATGTCTTTGAGCCGCTGCAGCTTGTGCTCGCTCGAGGCGCAGGCAATCACCTCGGCGCCGAGCAGCTTGACCAGCATGACGCAGCCGGTGCCGACGCCACCAGAGGCGCCGAGGACGAGAACCTTGTCGCCTTTCTTCACCGTATTGTGCGTGATCAGCATGCGGTGCGCGGTGCCGTAGGCGACCGGCAGTGACGCGGCTTGCGCGAAATCGACGCCTTCGGGAATGGCAACGAGCTGATCGGCGGCGACCAAACAATATTCCGCCATTCCGCCGTCGAGCATTTCGCCCATCAGGCCTTTCTTCTTGTTGACCGGATTGACCAGAACTCGGTCGCCCGGCTTACAGCCGGTGACGCCCTCGCCGACCTCCGCGATCTCGCCCGCCATGTCGAGGCCGATGATGACCGGCAGCGGCACCTTGATGCCCGGCATGCCCTTGACGGTGAAAAGATCATGAAAGTTGAAAGAAGACGCCCGCACCCGAATGACGACGTGACCCGCGACTGCTTGCGGCACCGGATAATCGCCGACCAGTTCGAGGTTATCGAGCCCGCCATGCTGCCGCAGCAGCAGCGCCTTCATCGTCTTAGCCGTCACCATTGTCTCCTCAACTCCGGGCGTCGAGAACCCGGTTCACATGCGAACACACCTGCACGGCGGCGACCGCATAGACATGGATCGAGATCGCGGGCTCCAGGCCGGCATTGCCGAGCCGATGAATTTGTTCAGGCCCGGACCGGGCGAAACATCCGTAACCAGCACGCCGGGTCTCGGTGCGCAAGGGCGCCGCCTGCGCGGCTCCAGCATCGAAGCGAAACAGCGTTTCGGTGAGAGCGCCGCGGTGCACTGCATAGGCACACCAGGTATCGTGGGCATGAACGGGACTGAACTGGCCGCCGGACCAGACCAGCGCGAGGATGATGAAGCGGCCTTGCGGGTCGGCATGGAGGACGTGACGAGCATAGCCGTCACGGCAGACGAGACATTGATCCGTCCTCAGCAAGATCGGATCGGCAGCGGCGGCCTGAAGGGCGGCAATCACGCGCTCGACCATCCGGTCCGGCGTGCCGTCGCAGGCGGCGGTGACTTCGGCGGCGAGTTGTCGGATTCCGCTGGCCGGCGCAGCACGGCCCAACGACGGAGCGGACGAAGCAAGCGCTGCTGCAGGCATTTGAAACTCCAATGAAATCCGGGTCGGCTGCGGAATCGCCAAATCGCGCCACGTCGACAGTTAATTCATACTACTTAATATGTCATATTTAGTACAAAAGACTACTTAATGCGAAAATAACAGCATAAATGTATCACATTGTGTGGCTATTTAGCGTTTTGTTCCGCACGAACTTCGCGCACCGTCTGCTCCCGATTGCGATTGCGCCATCAATCAGGACACCCTTAAACCTACGGCCGAGTGCCCCTCCCGAAGGCAAGCTCCAAGGATCGTCCATGCAAGAGAATTTCCGCCAGTTTCTCGACCGCTTGCGCCAGGCCGGCGAGCTCATCGACCTGCACCAGCCGGTCGATATCCGTCACATCGCAACGCTGGTGGACCAGGCGAAGACTGCGCTCTTTTTCCATAAGGTCATCGGCTACGACATGCCGGTGGTCTCCGGCATCATCCGCACCAAAGAACGCGCGATGATGTCGATGCACGCTGAGAACTACCGCGAGGTCGAAGACAAGCTGCAGCAGGCCATCAGCAATCCGATTGCCTCGAAGACGGTGAAAAACTCACCGGCTGATGAAGTCTTCCTCACCGGCGACGACGTTGACCTCTACAAGCTGCCGATCCCGATGTCGTCGATCTATGATGGCGGGCCGATGATCACCGCGGGCATCGTCATCGCGCGCGATCCGGAATTCGGCCTCAATAGCGGCATCTACCGCTTCATCGTCAAAGAGAAGAATCTCACCGGTATCGACATCGTCACGCCGAACAATATGCGGCTGTTCGCGCGGCGGGCGCTCGAGCGAGGCGAGCCCTTGCCGATCTCGATTTCCATCGGCACGCACCCGATCGAGATTGCCGGCGCCGGCTATCGCGCCCCACTCGGCACCGACGAGATGGCGATCGCCGGCGGCTTGCGCGGCGCGCCGGTCGAGCTCGCGCAATGCCGGACCATCGACCTGCCCTGTATCGCCGATGCCGAGATCGTGCTGGAAGCCGAAATTTTGCCGACCGGCTGGACCTATCCGGAAGGCCGGTTCGGCGAGTTCACTCGCCTGATGGGCGGCCTGCATTGGAATCCGCTGGTGCGCGTCAAAGCCATCGCCATGAAGAAGAACGCGATCTACTACAACCTGCACATGCCGTGGGAGAACACTTGGCTCGCGGCGCCGACGCGCTATGCCGCGATCCGCCAGGCGCTGAAGACGGCCGGCGTCGTCGTCAAGGACATCAATGTCACGCTCGGCGGCTGCGCGTTCTGGCACGCGGTGATCTCGATCAAGAAGCAGCCGGGCGAAGGCAAGAATGCGCTTCTCGCCGCTTTGTCGGTGATGGATCTCAAACATGTGGTCGTGGTCGACGACGATATCGACGTGTTCGATCCGACCGACGTGGAATGGGCGATCGCGACCCGCGTGCAAGGCGACCGCGATATCATGATTGTCGGCAATGCCCGCGCCAAGCCGCTCGATCCGAGCCTGCCGCAAGGTTTTGGCGTGGCGCCGACCGGCGCCAAAGTCGGCATCGACGCGACAATCCCGGAAGGCATCCCGATCGAGCACTATGAGCGCATCACTTATGCTTATGCCGACAGCGCGCATGTCGACGATTATGTGCAGGGCAAGACCGATGCGGCCGGCAATGGCGGTGACAACATCACGGTGCGCAACCTCGCCGTCGAAATCCTCGCGGCAATCGAGAAAGAGCCGCTTTATTACACCGACATCGCGGAGCGCTTCGTGTCGTATAATTTCGTGATGGTCGCGCGCGCACTCGGCTATCTGCACCAGACCGAGCGCCTGTGGCAGGATCCGCGCGGCCGCATGTGCGTGCGCGGCTCGAAATTCGCTGCTGTGCCGCCGAAGAAGTGAGGCAACGCCCGGCGGTTACTTGAGTTTAAGGCCCGCTGCGCTGATCACTTTGGCCCAGACTTGGCTTTCGTCGGTCACCTCTTTGGCGAAAGCATCCGGCGTCGAGCCGGCCACCGAGAAACCGAGCGTTTCGAGGCGCTGCGTCACATCGGGCTCCGCCAAGATATTGCGGGTCTGAATGCTGAGTTGCGCGATGATTTCTTGCGGCGTGCCGGTGGGAACGAAGATGCCTTCCCAACCTTCGCCGTCAAGACCCGGATAGCCGGCCTCTGCGATAGTCGGCACATCGGGCAACGCCGGCGAGCGTTTCTTGCTCATGGTTGCGAGCACGCGGATCTTTCCAGTCGGCACCAACGGCGCCGCCGCCGTGAGCCCGGCAAAACAGATCGGCGTATCGCCGGCCAGCACCGCTTGGGTCGCCGGGCCGGTGCCGCTATACGGCACATGCTCGATATCGAGATTGAGCGCCTGACGAAATCGCTCGCCGAGGAGATGCGACGGTGTGCCGATCCCGGCCGAGGCGTAGCTGAATTTGCCGGGCGTGGCGCGCACCAGCGCGACAAGTTCGGCGACAGTCTTCGCCGGCACCGTCGCATTGACCGAGAAGGCGGTTGGAAAGCCCGCTGCAAGCGAAACCGGCGCAAAGTCCTTCGTCGGATCATAGGGCACGGTTTCGTAGAGCAGCGGATTGATGATCTGATTATTGGCGTTGATGAGGATCGTGTAGCCGTCCGGCGGCGACTTAGCCGCTTTCTCAGTGCCGATATTGCCGCCGGCGCCGACGATATTCTCGACAAAGAACTGCTGGCCGAAATGCGCGGAGTATTTCTCCGCCATCAGCCGGGCAAAGACATCGCCCGGCCCGCCGACTCCGAAGGCCACGATGATACGCACCGGGCGCGAAGGATAAGTGTCGGCCTGCGCGATGCGCGGTAGCGTCGCGGACATAACCGCACCAGTGGCCGCGAGCAGAACTTTGCGCCGGGAGAATTGCATCACCGAACTCTTTCAGCGGGCGCGCGCCAATCCGGAAGGACCGGCCGCAGCGGCACACGAACCCAACAACGTATTTGATTTGTCCGCGTGAACCTTGTTGAGCCCGGACTATAGTCGCGGCTCATTCCGCATCAAGTTATAAGGAGGTGCAGACGCTGTTGCTTTAATGCGCAGGCCAATCGTGTCGTCTTTAGTGAGCGTCGCGTCGATGTCGTTCTGCAATCAAGCTCCGCCGCGACATTTCATTTCGGCCGCGCTAACAAGCAGCGTGCTGCAATAAGGGCCGTCCACGCCATTTTGAGTTGTACGCCGGCGTCAGCCTATGCGGCCGCCGCCCGGCCGGGCTGATGGCTGCCGCCGGTGTCGAGTTGGAACCTGGCAAGCCGCTCGTCCATGGCCTTGACTTGTTGCTCGAGCGTCTTGGCGGTAGCCGCGTTCTCCTCGACCAACGCCGAGTTCTGCTGTGTCACCTCGTCCATCTGGTTGAGCGCACGATTGACCTGCTCAAGACCGGTCGCCTGCTCGGTCGAGGCGGCAGCGATATCGGACACGAGCTGAACGACCTGTTCGATGGAGTCGACGATCTCATGCAGCGCCGTACCGGCTTTGTTGACCAGATCGACGCCGTCCTTCACCTGGCCGCTCGAGTTGGTGATGAGATCTTTGATGTCCTTGGCGGCTTGCGAGGAACGCAGCGCGAGACTGCGCACTTCCGACGCCACCACCGCGAAGCCGCGGCCCGCTTCGCCGGCGCGCGCCGCTTCGACGGCGGCATTGAGCGCGAGCAGATTGGTCTACCGCGCGATTTCATCGATGACCCCGATAATATCGGAAATCTTCCGCGAAGATTCCTCGATCCGCGCCATCGCGTCGACCGCCTTGGCCACCACCTGGCCGCTGCGGTCGGCGACTTCGCGCGCGCCGCCCGCCGACTGGCTCGCGCGCTGTGCATTCTCGGCGTTCTGCCGCACCGTCGAGGAGATTTCCTCCATCGAGGCCGAGGTTTCTTCGAGGCTCGCGGCCTGCTCCTCGATGCGCTGCGACAGATCCGTGGTACTCGCCGAGAGCTCGCCGGACGCGTTGGAAATCTCCCGCGTAGCCTGCGCGATCGCGCCGATCGTGTCGTGCAAGCGCGCGCCCATGGCGTTGAAGTCGTCCTTGATCTGGCGATAGCTCTCGGTGAAGCCCGCGCCGAGGCGATGACCGAGATTGCCTTCCGCCATTTGCACGAGACCGCCGGCCAAAAGGTTGACGACTTTCGCCTGCTCCTGCGCAGCCTCAGCCTTAGCTTCGGCGCTCTTGCGCTGCTCGGCCGCGGCCTTGGCCTGCACTTCGGCTTCGGCCTTATGCCGGCGCACCGCTTCTTCGGTCTCGTTATGAGCCTTTTCGGCCGAGACAACTTTGAACTCTTCGACGGCGTTGGCCATCGCGCCGATTTCGTCCTTGCGCTCGAGCCCGGCCAGAATCACATCGAAATCGCCGCCCGCAAGCTTTCGCATGGCGGCGCTGAGCTGATGCAGCGGGTTGCTGACGCAGAACGACACCACCCACATCATCGCGGTCACGCCGGCGATGGCGCAGGCCATCGAGCAGAGCTGGACGATGAGGCTCCACATGGCGCGCGAATGCAGATCGGCCGCACGCTCTTTGGCAACGTCGAGCGCGATGATCGCGGTGTCCTGGATCGGCGCCTGCCCGGTGATCGAAATTGTCGACCACTCATCAGAGCTCGTACCCGAGGGCTGGCCGGCAATCAGCGCGGTCAGCACCTTCATGCGCTGCGCCGCATAATCGGGATCGAAGAAGGACCTGGTCGACCTTTTTGATCATGTCGGTAAGACGCGTCGGCAGCGTGAGGCCCGCAGCCACCTCTTTGAGCGTCGCCCAGGTGACCGTGTATTTGCTGACGTAACTGTTGTAATCGTTCATCGCGGTCAGCGAAACCGGCTTGCCGCCCAGCGGGTTGAGGATGACAAGCGTGGCGTCGCCGCTGACGTTGCGCATCGTCCAGGCGAGTTGCTTGATCTCCATCATCTGGTCGATGAAGGCGTCTTGTAATTTGATCCAGGTCGCGACCCGCATCGATAATTTATCGATCAGGCCGAACAACTCGTTGGCTTCCTTGAACGCACTTTCGGCCAGACCGGCGGGACGCGATGCTTTCGGCTGCGCCATGCGGCGGCGGTTTCGTCGTGCGAGGCATTGATGCGTTTGACGCGATCGGCAAGCTCCGCCGTCAGCGCCTGCTGATCGAGGAAATCGACCCTCGGCAGGTATTCCAGCGCGGATTGCAGCGCCGCCATTTCGGCGGTGCGGGCTCTGCCGAGCACCTGCGATATGCCGGTCCTGTCCGAATTCAGGTCGATGACAGTCGTCGCCCGATCGATACGCATGTTGTAGAGCGCCGTGAACAAATAGCCCTCGGCATTGGCGGCGGCTTCCGCTTGGTTTGCCGACGCGACCCGCTTCCAGGAATCCCACACGGTCAGTGACAGCATGACGATGACGGCGATGCCCAGCGTCATGATGCGGTCTTCAGAAGGGTACTGATCGTCACGCGATTCAACATTTCGGATCCCCAGGCGGTAATCGACCGGGCTATTTGTTTGCTGCCGGCGCCGCGCTTATTAGGTCCGATTTAGTTTTAAGATGAGTTAACTAAAATGAATTTCCAAAGGCTTGCGGGGCATCCGACGGCCTCACGCGATGGCGAGAGTACGCCGAATTGCACGTCTGCAGCCTTGCCGCGCTGTTCGCACGAGCTACAATGCGCGCGACTTAACTTGGATCAAGCCGGCTGATAGCGGGTGCCGATACCCGGCTTGCTTTGGCCGAGGCCGGGAAGCTCCCAGACGCCGGCGCCGGCGGGATTGATGTCGGCTGCAATATCGACGTCGATCAAATAAGGACGGTTGGCGGCGATGGCCTTGCGTACCGCCTCGGCGAGATCGCCGGCCCGGTCGACGCGCACGCCCTCGACGCCAGCCGAGCGCGCCATCGCTGCGAAATCCGGATTGTAACGTTCGCCAGTGATCGGATTGTGGAAGTCGGTCGCCAATTCGCGTCCGTTCAGATAGCCGCGCTGCAAGCCGCGGATCGACGCATAGGCGTAATTGTTCCACACCACCCAGACCACGGGCAGATTATATTCGACCGCGGTGCCGAGCACGTTGGCATGCATGAAGAAGGCGCCGTCGCCGCACACCGAAACGCAAGGACGGTCGGGCGCGGCGAATTTTGCGCCGAGAACGCCGGCGACGCCGAAACCCATCGGCCCAAATCCCATCGAGCCGATCAGCGAATCCGGGCGCCGCGGCTTGCAGAAGCCGAGCAGCCAGTTGTGATGCACGCCGATATCGCTGACCAAGATCGCGTCATCCGGCAGGCCCTTGTCGATCTCGAGCGCGGCGCGTTGCGGATTGATCGGTATCGTATCGTCGGAAAAACCGAGTGCGACGAACTTGTCCCATTCCTTGCGATAGCCGTCGATCGCCGTCAGCCATTTCTGGCGCGCGTCGGCGCGCTTGTCGAGATCGGCGCGGCGGTCGAGCTCGCCGAGGATTTGGCGCAAGAACGTGCGCACGTCGGCCATCAGGCCGAGCGCGACCGGATAATTGCGGCCGATCTCTTCCGGATCGATGTCGACATGAATGAGCTTGGTCGGCGGGATGGTGAAGGAATAGCCGGGGATCCATGAGCTCGATGTGCGGTCGTCGAAGCGCACGCCGAGCGCGAGAAGCACGTCGGCCTGCCGCGTCGCATGGTTGGCCTGATAATGCCCGCCGCGCGCCACGAGGCCGACCGCCAGCGGGTGATTGGCGTTGACGGCGCCGAGTCCGCTCGCCGATGCCGCGACCGGAATCTGCAGTCGCTCGGCGAGCCGCAGCAATTCGTCGCAAGCGCCGCCGTAGCGCACGCCCTGCCCGACGATGATCACCGGCCGCTCGGCATTGAGCAGCATGTCGACGGCTTTGATCACGCCCTCGGGATCGGCGCCGCAGCGGCTCGATATATTGGCGCTCCATTCTTCCGGCTTGGGCGCTTCCTCGGCGGCGGCTTCCATGAACACGTCAAACGGCACGTCGAGCACAACCGGACCCGGCCGGCCGGTCACCATGGTCTTCCAAGCCTGGCGGACCGCGAGCGGCACCATCTCACCGCGCGTCGGCTGAAACACTTTCTTGCAATAGGAGCGTACGGTGAAAGGAAAGTCGGCCTGATAGTGCCGATAGAGCTCCTGGAACGCGCCGCGATTGAACTGGCTGGTCGGCACATTGCCGGTCACCGCCATGAACGGCACCGAATCGAGAAACGCATTGGCAAGCGCGATCGGCAGGTTGGCCGAGCCGGGACCGCAGGACGTGAAGGTCGCCGTCGGCCGGCCGGAGACGCGGTAATAGACGTCGGCCATGAAACCGGCAACGCTTTCATGGCGCACGGAGATCGTCTCGATATCGTGCTTGCGCTCAAAGAGCGCGTCGATGAACTGAATGTTGCCGTGACCGCAGAGGCCGAAAACTTTCGGCACCTTTTCGCGCACCAGATAATCGACGATGACCTGAGCGCCGTTGAGCTTATTGCTGGTCGACATTGTGCGCGCCTCCGGTTGGCGGCTTCGCGGGACGTGCCGCCCCAAAACCGGCTGCACGCTATGTCTCACAATGCTGTACGTCAATTGATATTGTGATATAAAGCTTGACCCTTTGGGAGGCCGCCAAGTGACGACGCACGCCAAAACCCGAGTCGCCGCAAAGGTGAGGGCAGCGGCGCCAGCCGCGCCGAAAGCCACCCGGCCGCTCCGCCCGACACGGGCCGCCGACGAGGACGTCGAGGCGCGGGCCAGCGTCGGCATCCAATCGCTCGGCCGCGCTTTCGGCATTCTCGAAGAGGTCGCCCGCCACCGCGACGGGATTGGGCTTGCCGATCTGTCGCGACTTGTCGGCCTGCACAATTCCACGACGTTTCATCTCGCCAAGACCATGGCGGCGCTCGGCTATGTGCGGCAGGAAAAGGACACCAAGCGCTACCGCATCGGTCGGCCGCTCTTCGCGCTTGCCGCGAGCGCGCTCGACGAGATCGAGATGATCAGTGTCGCGACGCCGGTTCTTGAAGAGCTGGCGCGGCAGACCGGCGAATGCAGCCATTTCGCCGTGCGCATGGGCGACGCCATCGTGGTGATCGCGCGCACCAGCGGCCCCGGCGCCTTTCAGCTTGCCGATCGCGTCGGCGTCGTGCGCCCCGCGCATTGTACGGCGCTCGGCAAGGCGATCCTCGCCGCGTTGCCGCCGGATCAACTCGCAGGCCTGCTCAAGCGCACCGGCCTCAAACCATCGACAGAAAAATCGATCACGGAAATTTCGGTCCTGCTGCGCGAGATCGAGGAGATCAAACGCACCGCGATCGCCTTCGACGACGGCGAGTTCAATCTGGAAGTGCGGTGCATCGCCGCGCCGGTCAAGAATTTCACAGGAAAAGTCATCGGCGCGCTCGGCGTTTCCGGTCCGGTCTGGCGCCTCTCCAATCAGGCCGTCAAAAGCCGGGCGAGGATCGTGCAAGAGGCAGCGGCGCGCCTGTCGGGGGAATTCGGCGCCAGCAAATGAAATGAAGGCCGGATGAAACGGCGCCGGACGGTCGCGCGCTCGATCTCGCTTATCTGCCCTTCTGGGCAATATGCGTCACCAGGTGAACAAGCGCGCTGCGCAGGCTCCGATCGGAAATATCTCCGAAGCCCTTGAGTAGTTTGAGCGCAGCGGTATCAGCCAGAAGCTCTTGCGGCGATTTGGTGTCTTTCGTGGCGTGCCTATCGACACCGGAAAACAGGCTGGTGATCGGAACTTTCAGCACTTCGGCAATCTGCACCAGGCGACTCGCACCGACGCGATTTGTTCCCTTTTCGTATTTTTGCACTTGCTGGAACGTCACACCGATGCGCTCGGCGAGAGCGGTCTGAGAGAGCTGCGATCTCAGCCTGTAGATTCGAATATTTTTGCCCACAATCCCGTCCGCGGGCCTGGATCTGCTTCGAGACATGCCGATACCCTCGACTTGGATCATGCCAATTGGATCGCTCCAACTGAATCACTCCAAGTCCACACCTTACTGCATCGACCGAGAATAGCGGGGAATTTTTCACAGAGTGAAATGCGTTAATTGCACAACTATCACGAGAGATTCATTTAAGATGGATATCTGCATTCTGATCCAATGGAACCGCTCGCCTCTTCGTTCAATGATTCAATAGCCATTCGCACCAGAGCGGCACCTGTCTCGTTGACCGACGCGAGTTCCTCAAGCGCGGAGCTCAGATAGGGCGGCAAGCGAATGCCGATCTGGCATCTGATCGGCCGTATGGTTGTCTGAGCGCATGTGATCTTCTGGGTGTACAATCAAGCTGCCGCGCGGTGGAAATCGTTGGTCGTCGTGACCGCCACAACCGCCGTTTCCCTGACCGAGTGCGGAGGATTTTATTGGCGGCATTGCGCGAAATGGCTTTGACAAAAATGCAAGCTCTCAGCCACCTGAAGGTAGCAAGCCTGCCATCGCGATGCTCGAATTTCGCAACCCGCACTGCCCCTTGTCCCAATAAAAATATTATGTCGAAATAGCGGGACAAGAGAGAATCTGGAGAAACGCCTTGGTGAAGGTCTTACGTTTAGCCTTAGTGTCGTTAATTTTTGTGACTGCAAATGCGTCGGCACAGATAATCGACGTCGCAAAAATCTCATGCAAACAATATTTAGCTGGCAATATTGTGCGACAGGACTACCTGACCCTTTGGCTTAGCGGATACTCCAACGGCACGCGCAAGGATACCGTCATCGAGACGGGCACCGTGCAAAATATTGCCAATAAGGTCGGAACATATTGTCGGTCTAATCTCGATGCAGGTCTCATGGACGCAGTCCAAAAAGTCCTCGGCGTAGAGAAATAGATTCTCATCCGCGTCCAAGTAAGCGGCGCGTGGAGATATCTTGCGAAGGAACCTGGGGCGCAAATAATGAAAATAACGAATTTTGTCGTCGGCGTACTGGTGACGCTTGCAGCATTCTCGACGCAGGCACAAACAACAGTCGACGTTGCCAAAATCTCGTGCCGTCAATTCATATCTGACGACATTGCACTATCGAAATCCATCGCGGTTTGGCTAAGTGGCTACTATAGCGGCTTGCGGCATAATACCGTGGTCGACATGAGCCGAATGGAACAGAACATTGATAAAGTGGAAGATTTTTGCCGATTGAATATGGATATAACGGTCATGGATGCGACAAAGAAAGCGCTGGGTGTAAGCAAATAAAATCGAGCGCAGACTGACGGCGCCCTTTGTCCATGACATTGCTATCCGCGACATCCCCATCCATGACATCGCCGCTGTCACGTCCTTGTCCAACTCGGGCGAAAAATGTACTCTACGCTTGCGCAATCAGGAGACTTATTAAATGGCTAAAGGTACCGTGAAGTGGTTCAATCCGACGAAGGGGTATGGATTCATTCAGCCTTCAGGCGGGGGCAAGGACGTGTTCGTTCACATTTCGGCTGTTGAGCGCGCTGGCCTCAATTCTCTCAACGAGGGTCAAAGCGTTCAGTATGAGGTCGAGAGCAATCGGGGCAAAGAGTCCGCGGTCAACCTCAAAATCGGCTGAGCGTCCAGGTGACGGATACGCTGGGCCGGCTGCCGCTTGAGCTAAAGACGCGAAATTTTCTTAACAACACGTTCAATGCTCGGGCTCGGCCGTTCAGGTCTCTCGCCGGCCCGGCTTGTCAGTGTAACCGTCCGTGACGCTACCTGAGACCGAGCGCCGCGGGACGTTCAGCGACGTCAAGCGGATTCCGGCAAAGAAAGCTGGCCACATCATCGAGCGAGGCTCCAATGACACGGCCTCTCTCAGGTCCTCCTCGTCGGTCGCCGACCACGGCCCGTTGTCGATGTTGCCGTCCACTTCGTCGTCTGCTTCCATCAAAGACCTCTTGATTAGCCTCCCATCAAGTCCGGCTGTTCAAAGGGACGAGAAAAGCCCATAGACCCGGTAATTTAAGCACCAGGGTGAGGCTACCGTGCGATTTGACGCCGGAGGAAAAACAAAGGGGCGCCCATAACGGCGCTGCCCTGAAGGTCAAAGACACATCCCAATGGGGTCATCCCAAAAGACGTGTCAGCTGACTGCCGCAAATATCGGATGCTCAGCCCGGCGAACAAGGACCAGCGACGGCTGCGCCGGCATCCACGCCAATCATCAATGCGTGAGGTCGACTATTCGAAGGTCGCCCGGATCTTGTCCAATACGGGAAGGATGTAGCGGCGAAATTGGACTGGATTCTCGCTCATAGGAAAATGACCGAGTTCCTTCATGACAGTCATTTCGACGCCAGAAACGGCTTTCGCAGTGGCCTCGGTGTCAGCGGGCGTGCATGAAAAGTCATATTCGCCGGTGAGCAAAAAAAGCCGGCACACGCGGGTATCGATTTTCCCGATCTCGCCGCGCAGGTCGCTGTCGACCCGGTAGAAATAAAGATCTCCTTTGAATATGCCCGGGCCGCCCTGCATATATTGCCAAAGGGTTTCCCAACGGGCGGCATCGGGACTTTGCGGCGCAATCAGGCCGGAAACCAGTCCTGCACAAACTTCGCCGCCGTGAACATCCGGACGGTTCAGCCACTCTCTGTCATACCAAGGGGTTTGATATGCCGCGGCCTCAAGTCCAATAAGAGCGCGGAATTCTTTTGCATGGCTGATCGCGAGACTTAAAACGATCCTGCCGCCGATCGAGCAACCAAGGACGACGGGACGTACCAAACCAAGCGCATCGCGAAAAGTTCTGATCGCGTCCATATAGGCGCCGGTCGTCAGACGGTATTCCTCGTCCTGCCAGCCGTCGGGCGGCGTCGACTTGCCGTGCCATGGCATATCGAAGGCAATGACGCGGTAATGATCGGTGATCGCAGCATCGGTCATCATGTGGCGGAACTGGCGCCCGTCAGCGCCGGCCGTATGCAGACATAAAAGCGGAATACCCTGCCCCGCCTCTTCGAAATAGATGCGGTGCTCACGGTCGCGAAGCGTCACACGCACATAGCGGCCGACAATCGGATCGAATTTTGCCGCCATCACTGCACCTTCGCCTGCAAGGCGCGGGGTGCAGCCAGCAGTTCTTTGAAATAGAGGAGATTTGTGATCAGCGGCTGGTAGTCGCCATCGATGCAAAACGCGCCTTGCTTGGCCAACGCGAAGATGTCGTGGAAATGCGGCGGCGGATATGGCTCCCAGAATTTTCGCCAAACGTCTTCGCTGCCGCGCACCGCGAAGGACCACGACTTCATCACTACGGGCCCGCGCTGAAACGCACTGATCCGTCCGCGATCGATCGAGATGTAATAGGGCTGCGCCCCGATCTCGATCATGATGTCCGTGGTCAAATACCGGCCGCGCCGCAGCAGGGCCTCGTTGTCGTTAACGAGCTTCGGCAGACGCTCAATGGCGGCGGACAAAGGGGTTTGCAGTGCTGAATCCGCTGTTGGAGTTTGAACCACCGGTTTTCGTCCTTCGCTTTGCAGTTTTTGCAACCAGGATCATCAACCGCAGCTGGAACAAGCGCTGCGGTGCATAAAAAGCGCCGCTCTTCGGCGACAGCCGTCTTCGGCAAATTGAGCAGATGCCGACAGGGTTTAGCAAGACAATGCGTGCGATAACGCGATCGGAAAACCTCGCGGCCCGTCCCCCTTCGCCCATTTGACTCGGGCAGACAAATTCGTAATGGGTAAGGCCGATTGAGTTTTCGTCAACGAGGACAATTTGGCTTGGTCCGTACCGCCTCTCAATCCGTTGCATGTGTTTGAGGTGGCGGCGCGCGTCGGTAGCTTTACCAAAGCCGCCGAACTTCTCAGCGTGTCGCCGTCGGCCGTAAGCCGACAGATCGCAACGCTTGAATCGTTCCTGGACGTGCGCCTGTTCCACCGGGCGCGGGAAGGCAATGTCCTGACGGAAGCCGGGGCGGAATATTACCGCGGCATATCTCCGGCGTTTGAGATCATAACTTCGGCAACGGACCGCGTCACGCGGGCGCAAGGTAGCGCGCCGCTCAATGTCCGAGTTCCGGCGACCTTCGCAGTGCGCTTTCTCATTCCGCGGCTTTCCGAATTCAAGGAAGAACATCCGGGCACCAATGTCCGCATTATTACGGGCTTCGGTCCGGTCGACTTCGTGCGCGAAGATGTCGACATTTCGATCCAGGTCGGCTCGGGCGATTGGCCGGGCACGGAAAGCAAAGTGCTGTTCGCCAATTGGGCGCAACCGATGTGCAATCCGAAACTGTTCAAGGATGGCAAACCCATCGAACGGATCGACGACCTCAAGGGCTACCGGCTTTTGATCTCGAATAACCGCCGCAGCGATTGGCGCGATTGGCTCATCGAGATGGGCCGCCCGGATTTTCCGCTTGTTGAAATGGAAATGATCGAGTTCCCGAACTCGATGCTCGCCTATCAGGCGGCAGCCGACGGCGTCGGCATCGTGATCGGCCAAATCCCGGTGCTTGGACCGGAATTCGGCCAGGCGCTCGTGCCGTTGTTCGATAAGCCGATCCGCCAGGGCTCTTACTGCGCGGTATGGCGGGCCGAGACGGGCCCGAGCCGCAAGGCGCGGCAATTCCTGTCGTGGCTGCACCGGCAGCTCGACCCGATATTGGCCCGATTGCCCGCAGGCTTGGCGGCGGCCTGAGCCGCCGCAGCCGTGAACAAAAGTCACGCGGCGATACCGATTGCGAAATTGCCTGGTTCCGAGCTCCGTTCCATAAACCTCAAGGCTACGTGAAGCGTGCCGCGATCCGCGAGAGTTGATCACGGACAAAATTCGCGCTGAAACAGCGCGACGAATAACACGGGAGGCGAGATGTGGGTGCCGACAAGTCCTACGAACAGGGAATGGACGTGCGCCCTTCAGTCCTTGGCGATGCCTGGGTGGATCGCACGCTGAAGAACCGCAACGCGTTCAATACCGAATTCCAGGAAATGATCACGCGCCACGTTTGGGGGGAAATCTGGACGCGCCCCGCGATCGATCACAAGACACGGCGCTACATGGTCATGTCGATGATGATCGCATTGCATCAATGGGAAGAGTTCAAGCTGCATGTGCGCGCGGCGTTGACGCATGGATTCACCAAGGACGACATTAAGGAGATCATTCTGCAGGCGACCGTCTATTGCGGAGCGCCGGCGGGCAATCACGCGATGCAAGAGGCAGCAGCAGCCTTCGCGGAGAGCGCGTCTGAGCGCGGCAACTGACGCCGCTCGATTACCTGCAAACCTTTGCAAACCGCTATTGATTGAGCTTGATGCCGGCTTCGTCGATGACGGTCTTCCACTTGACGACATTGGCCTTGATGACATCGGCATAGGCGTCAGGTCCCGGATCGCCAAAGCTCGCGCTCTGCTTGGCGAGCACGGCATGGTAGGCGGGATCTTTCTGAGCCGCGGTCATAGCGTCCTGTAGCCGTTTGATAATGGGTGCCGGCGTCTTTGAAGAGGCGACGAATCCGAACCAGCTGGCCGCCTCGACATTCGGTTGTCCGGCCTCAGCCATCGTCGGCACATCCGGAATAGCCGTCTCGCGCTTTTTCGCGGCAACAGCCACGCCCACGATCTGGCCGGCTCTGATTTGCGGCGCGATGATCGGCGTGTCGCCGAAAAGCGCGTCAATCTGGCCGCCCATCAGAGCCGGGAGGCTCTCACTCGTACTGTGATAGGGGATATGAGTGAGCTGGATGCCGGCCTCGTGCATCAACAGCACAGCCGCCAAATGCGTGACCGAACCGACGCCGGCCGAACCGATCGTCGCCTTGCCGGGATTGGCCTTCGCATAGGCGATAAAGTCCTTCAGTGTCTTGATACCAAGTGTCGGACTAATCGCGAGCGTCAGTGGCGATGTCCAGACCAGGCCTAAAGGCGTGAAATCGTGCAGCGGATCGTAGCTGACCTTCTCGGCTGCAGGGATAATGGTCAACGGCCCGATGGCACCGAGAAGCAGCGTATAGCCATCGGGCGGATATTTGGCGTAAGACTCCGTCGAGTTCAGACCGCCCCCACCAACCTGATTTTCGATGACGATAGGCTGACCCAACTGGCGGCTCAAGGGGTCCGCCATGAAGCGCGCGCCGGTATCGCTCGGGCCACCCGCGGCATAGCCGACGATGACTTTGATCGGACGCGTCGGAAAGTCGTCCGCCCTTGCCATTTGTTGACCGGTCGCGGCCATAAGCGCGGCGGTGAATAAAGCGGTAATGGCGGAGCGCATCCGGATCGTCCTTGGTCCTCAAGAGAGCCCATATGGCTCGCTACCGCTATAGCATCGGCTTCAAGAGCCACGCTTGCAATAAACTCACAGGTCTGTGCCGATAAGGAAGTTGTCGACTTTTGGCAAAGCTCATAGCGATCCAAAACCTCCAATCGGAGGATTTAGAGGCGGACGTGGCCGCAATGGCAATGCGTCGCAACCTGCGTCTTCGAATGCGGACCGCAGCCAAGGTGAACCGAGTACGTAGACATGATTATTGATGCCCACGCGCACTTCGTTCCTCAGGCTTTGATCGACGAGGCGCTCACGCAGCGCGCGTTCCCTTCCGTCAAGGCCGTCATCGAAAACGGCGGCGCGCGGTTTGCTTTCGCGGGACAGGATGCGAAGCGGCCGGTCCCGGCGGGAATGAGCGACGTCGAGCGCCGCCGGAAATGGCTCGCCGACCGCGGCATCGACAAGCAAGTGGTCGGCGGCTGGCTCGATATGTTCGGCTATGACTTGCCCTCGGACGAGGGACTGGAATGGAACCGATTCCTGAACAGTCATTTGCTCAAGGCGTCAAAACAAATTCCGTTTCTCGTCCCGCTCGCGACCGTTCCGATGCAATCCGGCAAGCTTGCGGCGCAGGCCCTGGAAGAAGCGCTCGATCAGGGCTTTCATGGGGCGATGATCGGCACTCAGCCCAAAGGCGCGAGCGGCGTCCTCGATGATCCCGATCTCAATCCGTTTTGGGAGGCCGCTTCAGCGCGCAAAGCGACGCTCTTCGTGCACCCCACTTTCGGCGCGCGCGACGACCGGCTCAAAGCCTATGGCCTTGTCAGCGCCGTCGGCCGCGTGACCGATACGACCCTGGCCGTCGCACGGCTCCTCTATTCCGGTCATCTGGTGCGCTATCCCGACGTCAGCCTCGTCATCTCGCATGGCGGCGCGGCACTGCCGATGGTTTTCGGCCGTCTCAGGCGCGGTTTCGCGACGGCGCCGGCGCAGAACGCCGACCCGGCTTTGGGCTTTCGCAAGCTCTATTTTGATTCCGTCGTCTACGATGCCCTCACCGTTCGTTTTGTCTGCGACATTGCCGGCGCGGATCGCGTGCTGATGGGCACCGACGAACCGTTTGCCATTGCCGAGCAGCAGCCGGTCAAACTGATCGAATCGTGCAATCTCAGCATGACCGAGCGGCAAGCGATCCTCGGCGGCACGGCCGCCAAGCTCTTCCGAATTTCGTAACGCGGTCGCCGGTGGTGGCTTAGGAGACGATAGCGATGCATGGACCCGCGGAAAGCGCGCGCATCGGCCAACCCGTCCCACGCAAAGAGGACCTGCGTTTTGTATCCGGAAAGGGCCGCTACACCGACGATTTCAAGGTCGAAGGCCAAGCCTATGCAGCCATGATCCGCTCGCCGCACGCTCATGCTGCCATCCGTTCGATCGACGTCAGCGCAGCCCTCCGTGTTCCCGGCGTCCTGGCGGTTCTGACCGGCGCGGACTTCATCGCCGATCGGATGCAGCCTATTCCCAATAAGACATTCTCTTTGCACCCAGCGGAACGGCCGCTGGTCAATACCGACGGCACACCGGCTTTTAATGTTCCGGATTATCCGTTGCCCGCGGATAAGGCGCGCTTTGTCGGCGAGGCGATCGCCATGGTGATCGCGGAAAGTGTCGCTGCTGCCAAAGACGGGGCGGACCACGTCGTCATCGATTACGAGCCCCTCCCCTGCGTTACATTTACGGTGGATGCCGCAGACCTCGATGCACCGCGGGTGCGCGATGAGAGCGCCTCCAACATCTGCATCGACGCCCAAGTCGGCGAAGCCGAGCCGACGGAAGCCGCGTTCCGCAAGGCGGCTCATATCGCCAAAGTCAAAACTTGGATTCCGCGTGTCGCCGGCTCACCGATGGAGCCGCGTGGCGCGACCGGCGAATACGATCCGGCAACGGGCCATTACACGATACACACATGCAGCGGCTCCACACTCCGGCTGCGGCGGGATCTGTCGATCGTTCTCAACGTGCCCGAACAGCATGTCCGTCTTGTCATACGCGACGTCGGCGGCAATTTCGGCACCCGTGGCGCGATCTTTGCCGAGCAACCGCTGGTCGCCTGGGCGGCGCGGCGCGTTGGCCGTCCGGTGAAATGGACCAGCGAGCGCAGCGAGCTCCTTCTGAGCGATTACCAGGGCCGCGATCTTGCCGTCGAAGCCGAACTTGCGCTCGACAAGGACGGCAACTTCCTGGCGATGCGTGGCTCCAATGTCGGCAATCTCGGCTCGCATACCGGCAACTTCTCGATGGTCCAGAAGGGCGTCGAGATCATGTCGAGCATTTACCGTATGCCCGCGGCGCACTTTCGCGTGCGTGCGGTGTTGAGCCACACCGCGCCGACGCGCCCCTATCGCAGCTCGGGGCGGCCCGAAGTCATTTATGTGATGGAGCGGCTGATCGATATCGCCGCACGCCAGGCCGGGTTCGACCGCATCGACATAAGATTGCGCAACCTCGTCTCACAGGCAGAACTGCCGTATAGAAATCCCTTCGAACTGGTCTATGACAGCGGCGACTATATCGGCGTGATGAAACATGCCGCGAAGCTTGCGGACTGGGAGGGGTTCCCTGAGCGCAAGGCGGAAGCGCGAGCGCGCGGCAAATATCGCGGTATCGGCGTCGCCAACTACGTCGACACCGCGACGGGAATTCCGCGCGAAAAAGCAAAAATCACCATACATCCCACCGGAGGCGCCGATCTCGTGATCGGAACGATATCCAACGGTCAGGGACATGAAACGAGCTTCGCGCAGCTCATCCATGAATGGCTCGGCGTCCCCTTCGATAAGGTGCGGCTGATCACCGGTGACACGAATATCGTGGATGTCGGCGGCGGCACGCATTCGGGCCGCGGCATGCGGCTCGGCAGCGTCGTCATCTGGCATGCATCCAACAAGATCATCGATAAGGGAAAGCAGATCGTCGGCCTGCTCACCCAAAAGGACCCCGCGCAAATCACGTTCAGCGACGGCATCTTCTTCGCCGATCGCGATCAGGCCATGAGCCTTGCCGAAGTCGCCGCGGCGATGAAGGCACGCACCGACCTGCCGCAGGATTTTCGCGGTCCCTTGATCGGCGAATGCGACCAGACCATCAACGAAGCCGGCTTTCCCTATGGCTGTCATGTCAGCGAAATCGAGATCGATCCGGAATTGGGAACCGTCGAGATCGTGCGCCATACCACGGTCGACGACGTGGGCCGCGCGGTGAATCCGCTGATCATCCACGGTCAGACCCACGGCGGCATCGCCCAGGGCGTCGGCCAGGCGCTGCTCGAACATTGCTTCTATGATGCCAGTTCTGGGCAAATGCTGTCCGGTTCGTTCATGGACTACGCCATGCCGCGCGCCGACGCGCTGCCGTTCTTCACGACGGACATCAGCGAGGTTCCCTCGACCACGCATCCGCTCGGCATGCGGCCGGCCGGCGAAGGCGGCACGACGCCGGCGCTCGGAGTCGTTATCAACGCGATCGTCGACGCGCTCGCCGAATTCGGCGTCACGCACATGGAAATGCCCGCGACACCGGAACGGATTTGGCGAGCCATCCGCGGCAAGCCGCAGCGTTCACGTATATTGCCGGATGCCGTCGAGCAGGAGATATCGCTCCGCTGAGAAAGAGCGCGGGGTCAGCCTTCCAGCGAACGCACCGGAGTTTCCGGCTTCATGCCGCCACGCCGCCGCGCCAAGGTGTCGGCGCCGTTGACTTCCCATTTGCCCGCTGTTGAATTCTGCGCGAACTCTTCCCAACTGTCGCGCCAGTCGCCGAGCTGATAGCCGTGCCACGGCGCCTGGAACGAAATTGGCGGTAGTTTCAGTTTGTTCCACAATTCCCGGGCGCGCTCCATGTGAGCTTTGGCCGGCAAGGCGACCGGCGGCATGATGTGCTTGAGGGTCGCATCGATCAGCAGCGTCGAATTTGCCGTCCGCGGATCGGCCGGCTCGCCGGAATCGCTGTCAGAGCTTGGACCGTGGTCGGGCGCGCGGAACGGCAGGACTTGCAGGTCCTCGATCGGATTGGATCGATAGGCCATCGACCAGAACACCGCGTTGGCATTGTTGGGGTCGACGTCCTCGCTGACCGCAATCACGATCTTTCCGCAGTCGGCGATCCGCGAAGACGCGGCCTGCAATGCGCGCCAGACCTCGGTGCG
This sequence comes from Xanthobacteraceae bacterium, assembly GCA_049677525.1. Classification (GTDB taxonomy): domain Bacteria; phylum Pseudomonadota; class Alphaproteobacteria; order Rhizobiales; family Xanthobacteraceae; genus BOG-931. The sequence goes on along the minus strand of JBAUCK010000424.1, from coordinate 10,207 downwards.
GCTCGCACCATGCGCAAATTGAAGAAAGAGCAACGGCCGCAAGTTGCTCAGTGTCTCGTGCATGACGACCTTGCGGATGCCGTTGATGCCGCTCTGGCGCAGATGGGTGAGGAATACCGGCTCCATCGCCACTTTGCGCATGACGCTGGATTCGCTCGGGGTCACCTGGCTGATGATCGAGGTGAAGATCGGCGATCGCCGATGCGTGATCGCCGTGACCTCCATCGAAAGATTATAATCTTCGAGTGCCACATATCCGGTGCTTTCGCCGAACGGTCCTTCCGGTTCGAGAAGCTCGGTACTGATCAAACCCTCAATGACGATTTCACCGTTGGCGGGCACCATCAGATCCACGGTCTTGGCCCGCACCACTTCGAGCGGCGCTCCAGTGAGCGCGCCGGCGACGGTGATCTCGTCAAAATCCGTGGGCAATCGCTGCGGCCCGTTATAGACAACGACCGGAGCACAGCCGAGCACGATGGCGATCGGCATCGGCGTGCCCATTTTCTGATATCTGAGCCAGTGCTGATAACCGCCGGTGCGGCCAAGCCGCGAGGCCATGCGGACGCCGAGCCGATTGGTGCTTTTCAGTGCCGCCCGGTTCATCGACATATTGGGAATGCCGTTTTCGGGATCCTTGGTGATGCATAGCGTCGCGGTCAACGTCGGTGCCGCATCGAAACCCGGGGTCGATACCGGCACCGGCAGCATCGCAAGGCCGCCGCCCGGCTTGGTCAGATCCTTGCCGGTGATGACGACTTCTTGGCAGAGCGCCGACGTGACCTCCTTCGGCGGAATGGGATTGGCGATCGCTTTGACCCATGTGCCGCTGATCTCCCCAACCGCGCAGCCCATGCCGATCGAATAGATTTCGGGCGTCGCCGCGAGCGCTCCGACCGCGACGGGCATGTCGTATTTTTTACCGGTCGAATCGACGACATTGGTGAACAGAAAAGCGCGGCGGTCCTGTTCCGGCACGCCGCCGACGAACTGGCAGCGCACCAGAGGATGCAACTCGGTATCCTTGTTGATCGGTTCGTCGATGCGGACAAGAAGACCGCGCTTTTCAAGATCGGCGAGATGCGACTGGAAGTCGAGACTAACGATGCGTTTGTTTGCCGCGGTCATAAGAGGGGGCGTCCTTTGCCTTATCATGAAAAATGCTGGCAACTCAGGTCGAACACAGCATTAGGTGAGGTTCTTAGCGATCGGCGCCCTGCGATGTGCCGGCGAACTCACTGGATCAGATCGGCTTTTCCGGCAAGATCCGTCCACTTCTTGAGATCCTTCTCAATCGTGGCATGAAGTTTGGCCGGGGTTTTAGGATCGACGAATATCGCCTGGTTGGCGAGCGCTTGCTTGATGTCGTCCCGCGCCAGCGCCTCGTTGATGTCGGCGCTCAGCGTGTCGACGACGTTTTGCCGCATATTTGCTGGAGCAATCACGGCCATCCAAAGAGTCACTTCGAAGTCCGGCATACCGGATTCGGCAATGGTCGGCACGTGCGGCAAATCGGCGATACGCCGGGACGTGGTCACGCCGAGGGCCCGAAGCTGGCCGTCCTGGATGTAGCGCTTGGTCGTCGTCAGGATGCCGAACTGAGAATCGATACGCCCGGCCAGCAGATCGATCACGGCCTGGGTCGAGCTTTTGTATGGAATCTCGCTCAGCTTGATGCCGGCCCTCGTGGCGAACAGTTCCGCACCAAGCCGCGCGAGGCTCGCTTCGCCTTCCGACGAATATGACAATTTGCCCGGCTTCGCTTTTGCAAGTGCAATATAGTCTTGGACGTTCTGCGCCGGCACCGACGGATAAACAACAAGCATGAACGGCGAATAGCCGACCATCGCAATGGGCGTAAAATCGTCCGGCGTCTTGTAGGCAACGCCTTTATTGAGCACCGGCACCGTCACCAAGGTTGTCGTCGTCGCCATTCCGATCGTGTAGCCATCGGCATCGGAATCGGCGAGCTTGGCTGTGCCGATCGCACCGCTCGCGCCGTCGCGATTTTCAACGATAAATGGCTGGCCGAGCCGATCGGACAGCTTCGAACTGATAAGTCTGGCGACGGTGTCGGCGGCGGAGCCGGCCGGAAACGGCACAATGACGTGAATTGGACGGTCGGGCCATGGACCTGCCTTTGCGTCGATCGCTGGGAACGCCGAAACAACCGAGACGATGGATGCGAAAATAACGGCCACTGGAGCACGCACCCTCGTCTCTCCCAATCTACACACTCATTTTTCAGGCGCATCGGCGTATCGCGCCGTTCAGAACGGCACTCAATAGACATTTGCGAATTGGCGCGTGAGATTTTAGCAAGGATCGGAAAGACTGCCGCTCCGCGGCGCTATTCGACCACGGCTTGCCGCCGCGACCCTGCGCACCACCTATCTCGGATCGAAGTTGAACAGCCGTTTACGGCCTATTCCAGCGTCTCTGAGGACCACGCTATTTCGTCGTCACATTCGGGGGTGGCTTCGGATTGCTGAGAGAGAGAAATTGTGCGCGTAACAACGTCGCTCAGCACATTGCGGACCTCGCTATTGTCCACAAATGGCTCACTTTCGTGAAAGCCACAGCGCAAATAAAGCGCCTCGCGGAGCGCTTCGCGCAAATTCTGGCGGAACGGCTCGTTTCCACCTGAATTAATCGCGATCATACAGAGCGCCGCGCACTCAATCGCGGCATTGTAGGCGGCGCTGTCGGCGATGTCTGGCACATCAAAATCGCGTTGCCCGATTTCGTTAGACCGAAAGCGAGGCGGCACTGGAGACCGCGCAGAGAGCGCCTGCTCACGCGCCCATGGTGGGGCATAGATCAAAGCGGGATCGAGATCTTTGGCGTGGTGGACCGGAGAACTCATGAACGCCTCCCTGTGCTTTCAAGCTCCGATTGTGACTAGCGAACTGTAAGCCCTTCTATTTTTCACTGTCGGCATCCAAACATACGGCAAGATCCGGAGCGGATATCTAGGACATCCGCAGGCCCGTTCAGCGCGATCCAATTGCAGGGAAACACCATGGGTGGCGGACGGACATGTCGCACCTCCCCCCTCACGGCTGACTTCCACCGAACGCAACGCACATTAATCCCGTAACATCCCCGATGCCGCGCATCGTCTTCCCGGTATTCAAATAACGATATGCGGCCAAAATAAACTATTCGGTAAGCATTGGGGCAGGGATATGATCTTTGTTGGTTAATTCCGGGGCGGACCTGTTTCGATTTGGCACACCTTTATCGACGCCGAAAGTCGATGCGCAAACCGCGTAGTCGCGCTGATCCGACGTTTCCTTCAGCCGCCATCGAGCAAAGGCCGGGTTCATCCCGCGCGGCGTATCAGCGATCCGCGGGCTTCGAGGCGGCCGTCGCGGATGAGGCCGCTTATGACCGATCTAGCGGCCCCGTCGATGAACGGACTGGCGCGACGAAAACCCAGCCATATGGCAAACCTGCGAACGCTTTCGTCACGCTCAATCCAGCTGCCTCCGGGCATCGAGGCCACAAGCTGATCGCTCAAAAAGTCCCGCCTGTAATCTATGATGCTTCTCGTAGCGAGGCCCAGGCCGTCACCACGGCTTTCCAGAATGTTGCGCCGAACGGCCGTGCGTATGACGCTATCGAGCTCTTCACCAACCGGATAGTTGGGAGGGAGTGGATTTACGAGAAATGTCTGCAATGCAGCGATAACATCTTCCCGGCTTCGGGCTTCTGGTCCACGAAAGACTTGACGGACGTTGCAGATCAGCTCGTCGCGCGTTGAAACGAATTTCCCGCCGCCCGATTGAGGTGCCTCGGCCTCTGCGTTCGGGTCTGCCGGCGTTTCTCGGAATTCTGGCGGAATCTGCGACTGAACCTCAAGTTCAATCTCGCAAATTCTGTCCCAGCATTCTGACCTTTTTGCCCACTCGCCAGGCAATCGCCCTTCAGCCGTAAAGCGCAGAGCACGATCAATCTGGTCGGCGCAATGATCGATTAATACGGCGAGTTCAGGCGATATTGCTTGACGAGCCCAAAGCAAATCAAAATCAACGACACCATGGGTCTCCCACGCCAGCATCGCAACCGTATAGGCGGCGATGCTTTCTTGATAGGCGGGAAGCTGTTTTGTTTGCACGATTTTCTGAGTAGCTCGGAAGACCAAGGTCTTTCCGATAAACGCCTTGTACCAATTAGCGTCGAGCGGCAAACCCTCGGGATGCTCCTCCTTGAGCCGCTGCATGAAATATTGAAAGTTTTTCTGATTGCCGCAGCTGACATAGTACGGAAATCCGTCCCACGCATTCAGATATTTCGCCGCGTCGGTCTTGGTGAATCGGCGCTCTATCGGTATATCGCTGCCAAAAGCCGCGTAGCCACCGCGCGCCCGCTCATAAAACCAGCGGCTTTCCCCGTCATTCAGCCATGTGTCGTTAGCCAGACGTTCCAAAGCGATGTGGAAAGGGTCGTTCGCGGAGAAGTCTGCAGGCTGCACCGGGTTCTGGCTGTTTGCTGAGCGAGACACCGCCGCCACCATTGCATCGAAATTGTCGCGCTCAACCTTGATGATTTTCGCGGCAACCATAATGCCGTCGAGTTTTGCTGCGTCTTGTCTTTTTGCCCGATGAAGGCTGGCCGTGGTCTGTCCGCCATTCACGATCTGAAAGCCTCGCAAGGAGCGAATTCCCAGAGGTCCGGCAGACGCTTCTGATAACTCGATTTCATCTGCTATCGCGACGATGCCATTATTCAATGCAAGAAAACTGCTCGGGTCACCCAGGATGGTTTTTCGCAGACCAGCGTTCACCGTCTCATGTCCGCGAACGCCGAGAAAGGAACGGACATTATGTTCGAGTAGCCGCGCTCCGTATTTCTCATACATGGTCTCGAGAATACTCGCGGGAACTGCCGCTAAATAGGCGTCGTAGCCAGATCCTTCAAATGACGCTTTGAGGCATGCCAGCGGTTGACCGATCTCCTTTGAAAAATCGATCATGATGTCGTCGTTGGTGAGCCCCTCATGCAATATATAAAAAAGCTGCTCGATATCGAACGTGTTGACGATAACACGGGTATTGTCGGAGGCGCGTCTTATATCGAGAGGCGCAATCGGAACGATTCCGTCCGAGATGATGACAAGACAAAGGACGCCGATCCGTCCACGAGCGCGTAAATCGAATATACGGCGAGCGAGATCGCCGGCATCGGTATTGGACGGATTGATCTTTTCATGCATTCCGCTACAGCTGGACTCGTAGAACCATAGCGTCTGCTTAAATGCGGTAGAAATTTCATCGCGAGAAAGTGGACGCGGCGGAAAATCCCCAGTGTAAACCGTCGTCACAAGAAGCAGGCGGTCTTCCTCATCAGCCAATGCAAATCCGGTGATTTTGTATTTTTGGGCGTCGAATGTCCCCTCTTGCCAAAGTGGGATCGGGTTTTCCAGCGTTCCCTCATTGCCGAGTTTATCCAGAACAACACGGGCGAACTCTTCGGCGTGATGCGCACTTCCAATCCCGGATTTGACGGATGCGTCCACCTCCGCTTTCAGCTTGCGTGCGAATGCAGTCACAGAATCGGCATTTATGATTTTCTTTCCGCCGTCAGTCATTGCGCTCTGCCCATCTTCTGACCTCCGCAAACGAGGCATCGCCACCAAAGCTCGCACTCTAAAGACAGGTGAAACGGTCGGGAGCATACCGTTCACGCGGGGCCCCCTCGCCCACTTACTCCGTAATCGCTTTTACATTGGAGAAGTTGCCTTCAAGGGGGAGATCCTCAAGGGCGAGCAAGTCCCCATCATCGGCTGCGGCTTATTCTATGCCGTCCAAGCGAAGCTGAACAAGCAGCAGAACAATCACACGGCCAAAAGGATGCAATCCGAAGCTTTGCTCACCGGCCGGATATTCGACGACCAGGGCAACCGCATGAGCCCGAGCCATGCGCGCAAGCGCAATGTTAAGTATCAGTACTATCTGTCCTGCGCCCTTCTCAACGATATGACTGCCCCCGCCGCTGCCAGGGCGGATGTATGGTGTCGGCCACCTCGTCCTCGCCCGACACCATGACGACGCTGCCCTTCGGCGCTGTCCCCTCGCGGCACGGCCACTCCCCTCCGACGGTGACGCGGGCCGCCATGTCGATCGTGAGCGTCGACTTCGAGATGCCGGGATGGCCGCCTATGATCGTGAGCTTGCCCAGCGCGATGCGCCCCGGCCACAGCCAGGCGACCTCCTCCGGCGGCACGTCGCCAACGCTGAAAGACCGCCAGAAATCAGAGTTCGACGGTTTCGTTGACTGCATAATTATAGAGTCTTTGCACAATCCAATCGCCGACGCGTAGACGTTCTTTTGGAATGGGACTCTTCAGAGACAAAGCCTAAGCAAGGGCGATTGGTTAGCAGTCGCCTTGTTCTTCCCTATTATTGCTTAATCCAGCGCGGCGCTCAGCGCCGTCCCGCCAACGGATAAAGAGCACGGCTGAATTCTTAGAGCGAGCACCGGCCGAGGCCATGCAGGGGTTCAACCACCACGTTGGCGAGGCAATGCAGACGAGGTCGTAGTCGCCCTCACGCACTGAGTCCGGCACGCTAATCTTCCCCGTCACGCGGCGAAAGCATCGCGGCCACGCCAAAGTAAGGATGCCTGAACGGGAACCGGGAGAACCGCTCAGAATATCGCGGATCCGTGAACTCAATCCTAGCCTGTCGAACCTCGCAGCCTCGCTCGGCCAATACAGCTGCCATCGCCTCGACCACTTTGAGGGTCTGCTGCGTGTACGTGTAGTAGACGAACAAAACCCTGGGTTTCGACGCCATCATGGGCGCTCCTTCCGTTCCAAAATCGCGGAAAGCGCTTCATCCAAAAATATACCGGCTACCGATGTGGCGGAAAGGGCGATGTCCGTTTTTGGCCCAAAGCGGACGCGCCGGTCTGCAACTGTCGCGGCAGCTTTCGAGGGTATAGCGGACACGGCCCCGTCTAACTGTGCGGCAGCTTGTGATGCTGTGGACGGCGCCACCCTACGACATCGAACTGCTATAGTATGGGTGCGTTGAACCGAGAGAAATTCAAGGGCAACGCAGAGACGATCGGAACCTGAAGTTTTGAAGGAATTGGCGAGGACATGACGACGTAATGCAGACCAGGTCGTTGCAGGGATCGGGAGAACCCGTTTGGGTCATCGCACTTTAAAGTGCGTGCTACGATTGGGACCCGATCCGCGCAAAGCATTATGGCCAGCGGCCATATCGGCCGCACAAACAGGCCAGACACATGACCGCACCCGACCAATGCTGCAGCAACGTCAGAAAGTTCTTGCCAAGGCGCCGTCCACACATGACCCAAAGCGGACACGGATTGCGGATTTCCCTTGTTGGATGTGCCGCAACTGCCCGGTCGCATTCGTGCCGTTGTCTAAACCTTCGTATAGGCGGGATTTACCCCAGTCGAGTGGTAACGTCTACAGAGCGAGACGGTTGCGGGGGGCGTAGCGTGGTCACATTTACCGATCCCGAGCTAAGTCCCGCGGAGGTTGAGCTTCTTATCACCACGGCAGGAAAATACCATACCGCGTTGACGGAAATCAAACTGCACCGGCTTTCGGTGCAGCGCGGTCGGGAGCGCCTGTCCCGGGTTGCCAATGCTACGGTGAGAGCGGGCCGCTCGTCGCTCTATTTTCTCGCCGGCTCGCATCAGGCAACAACACGCCACAGCGGCAGAGTATGGGCGCTCGGCGAAATCGTTGCCTCCGCTTCGGGCTCGACGCATCATCTTCGGACTGATGGGCCGCGTCATTGGGCAACGTTATCAATGAGACGGAATGAACTCTCGGCCGCTGCCATTGCACTTGTCGGTCGCGATCTGATCGAACCATCGATCACACAGTATTTTCGGCCACCTCTCCCAATAATGTCCCGATTGCTAAACCTGCACCAAGCTGCCGAAAAACTCTCAGAGCGTGCGGCGAGTGTCATTGCGCTGCCCGAGCCGGCGCGAGCGTTTGAACAAGCGCTCCTGCACGCGACGATCATGTGCCTCAACGGCTCGAGCACGCCGGCCAGAATGACTGGGGGTGCTCTCCGCCACACAACTATCATCGCACGATTTGAAGAACTGCTGGCGGCTAACTATGACCGGCCGTTGCACATCCCAGAAATCTGCGCTGCAATCGGCGCATCCGAACGCACGCTTCGCGTCAGCTGCCTGGAACATGTGGGCATGGGTCCCGTCCGGTATCTCTGGCTACGCCGAATGCATTTGGCGCGGCGGTCGTTCATCCTGGCTGACGCTGCCACATCAACCGTGACCACAATCGCGACCGCGAACGGCTTTGGGGAACTGGGACGCTTCGCTGTCGAATATCGCGCGTTATTCGGAGAAGCCCCATCGGCGACATTGCGCCGCGCCGCGCAGGAAATGCGAAATACCCAAACCAACCCTTTCATATTTGCGGATACCGGCTTTGCGTAGATACTTCCGTATCGGCCCGTACCGTCAAACGACATAGGTAGTCGGCACCGAAGAGACCGGATCGATCCCCAATGATTTGATACATGGGGCGGCGCGAGGTTATTACTTATTTCTCAGCTGACTTCCCCCCAAATTCCTCGCACAGAGAAGTAGGACATTTCTGAATGTGCCGCAGGGTCGCCCCAAACTCGTCGTCTTTTTCACTCGAAAGGGAGTTGAGCCATAAAGTGCAGCAAGCGGTCTTCGTATAGGAAGCGTCAAGGACGGCAAGGTCTCTGCATTCATTCCGCTGACAGATTCCAGCATTGGATCATCGGAGGAAATCGCGGCCGATGGCGAGGGCGACGTCTTCGCCGGATTTACTGCCCCGGATATCGATGGCATCAACATCGCAGTCGTCAGATGTTGCTTCTCTTGCATTGATGGCCAGATCAACACTGCCATGATCATTCGCAACCCTGAAAAGAATTTCGAACAGTTGTGGAAGACCTTCCGCAACCGGTATCCATTTTTCGAACTAAGGAATGTCGATTGGGAAAAACAATATGATACCTACAGACCAAAAGTCACAGGGGAGACCAGCGATGATGCGCTTTTCGATATTTTCTGCCAAATGCTCGCCCCGTTGCATGACGGGCACATCGAGCTGATCGCCAAAGCAAGTGGAAATCGAAAAAACCGATACTTCAATCCAGAGAAAAAACCCAGATTTTGGCAGGAATTCACGAGCCGAGAAATCGAGCAGCTGCTCAAAACGACCGAGAAGACTCTCGTCGCGAATAGTTTCGGGCGGCCTACAGAGAGTCGGGCCTGGATGCTTCACTATTCCAGATCACGGGCATTTGGCTACATCCGGATTCTTGAGCTGGAAGGCGTCAAGAAACGAAATTTGATAGCCGCCCTGGACAAGATCACCGATGACTTCAAGAACCTAGACGGCGTCATCATCGATATACGTAACAACCCCGGTGGGGACGATAGTACTGCAATCACAATCATCAATCGGTTTTGCGACTGCAAGCGAATTGCCTTCCACAGGAAGACAAAGATCGGGCCAGGTGAGGATAATTTTACGAGTCTGAAGACCTGGTACATTGAACCCGAGGGTGATGCTCAACTCATCGCGCCAATCGTGCTCTTGACCTGTGATTCTGTTTTTAGCGGTGGGGAAGTCTTTGCGCTGGCGATAAAGCAGCTGCCCTATGTTACGATAATAGGCGATCATACCAACGGTATATTCTCGTACCAACTCGAGAAAAAGCTTCCGAATGGCTGGCGTTATCGTTTGTCATACCAGAAGTACTTTTCAGCTGACATGGTGTGCTTTGAAGGCAGGGGTGTACCTGTCGATATCAAACTACTCAACAAGAAGACCAATATTGAAAACGGCATCGATCCGCTGATTATCCGCGCATTAAGATTGTTGAGTTCAAAGGCCGCGGAATCGGCTAATAAGGGATGATTGACTGGCACCTCGTGTTTCCTGTTGAAGTGGGCAGAGAAGTCAAACTTAGCTTGACGCCGCCGAAGGCGGACTAGGCTGTAGTGACGATTTGATCATTTGAGCCAGAGCATGATGCTGGCGAGTTTGACGAAGCCGAGGAAGCTTGCGGCGAGTTTGTCATAGCGTAGCGATGCGCCGCCATTGCTTGAGCTTGGCGAAGAAGCCTTCGATGCCCCAGCGGTTCTGGTAGGCGATTTTGTCGTAGGCATGCTGGTGCTTGCGATGACGGCGGGGTGGAATGACGGGCTC
>JBAUCK010000423.1:0-8250 GCA_049677525.1 Xanthobacteraceae bacterium | reverse complement strand
ATGAAGCGAACTCCTGCGTTGTGAGTGACAGTAATTCCCCAGTAGCCGGTTGTTTCGCATGCGCGCCTTAGAGCGGAGCCCGTCGCTTATCTAATGTAAGAAGCCGCCTCAGTTAGAGGCCTCTTGTTGTGGCGCTGTCGGCAACGGTATCGGCAACTGCATCGGACCGGTCCAAACTTACTGGGCCAAAAAGGCTGGATTGAGTTTTGGCCGATCGGGGCTGTGCGTATGACGCTCGCTTGTCTGGTTCTGAAAATTTCTGTAGTAGCGCTGCGCACCCGACACGTTCAAAATAGGATCGTACCGCGGGATCAGTTCGATTGCCTGCATGATAGGCGGCCAGCGCAGCCAGGTCGCCATCCAGAAGCATCTGCAGCGCCACGCGGCTGATGTGCCACGCGCCTCCAATCTTGCGTCCAATGCCGTGTCGCTGGGCCCACGAGCGGATAGTTTCCGTTGACTTGCGACAGAGTTTCGCGGCGCCCTCGAGCGTTATGCTTTCCCGTGCATCGAACGGCACCATGATCAGGCGCTCGGAAGGATCAGGATAAGGCTGCATCGCCGCAGCCTCTTGGTGCGCTTTCAAATCTTCTATCGCGGCGCGATGGAAAACACCGGAACGCTCGGTGAACAGATTGCACCGATTTTGCACCGATTTTTCGCGCGTGTTTGCGTAACGTTCTGCCGGCAACAGCCGGATACTGCCGAGAAGTGCCCGCAAAATGGTGGGCGCTGTAGGGATTGAACCTACGACCTCTCCCGTGTGAAGGGAACGCTCTCCCGCTGAGCTAAGCGCCCGTATCAGCGACTATATCGGCGAAAAATGCCGATGAGTATGTCGGCGAAATCGATATATCGGCCAATGTCCGGATCGGCCGCGATTTACGGTACGGCCGATAGCCTGTCAAGAAAGCTAGTTCGACGCGACGCGCGAGGCCGTGGTCTGCAAGGCACGGATGCGGTCGGCGAGCGTGTTCTTGTTCTCGCCGTTGTCGCTGCCTCCCACGACCGTCTCGCCGCCTTTATTGACGGTGCCGCGGCCGGCGCTCGAGGCTTCGGCGAGCAGCGACTCGATCGGCGAGCCCGGGCCTTCGAGCGTCGCCGTCAGACGCGCCACTTCAGCGGCGACATCATTGATGCGTTCGCGCAGCAGCGCGTTCTCGACGCGCTCCGCCGCCCAGGTCGATTCCGAGTCGCGCTTCATGGTGCCGATCTCGCGCTGCAATTTGGCGCGCTCTTCGACCGCGGCGGCAAGCTGGGCCTCGAGCGTGGCGATGTCACCGCGGAAACGATCGACGGCGCTCGAGCTGCGGTTGCCCGTCGTCGACAGTTCGGCGCGCAGATCGCCTTCGACTTTTCGCGCCGCTTCAAGCTCGTGCCGCATGCGATCGAGCTGATAGTCGCGGTCGGCGAGCATGCGGCCCTGTTCGTTAAGCCGGCTTTCGAGATCCTCCGCGCGGCGGCTGAGCAATTCGGCTTCGGTCGTCTGCACGAAGAGCTGGCGTTCGAGGTCGGTGGTGCGGGTACCGAGGTCGCCGAGCTTGCCGCGCGCGGCCGTCAGATCGCCGGCCACCGCTTGCGAATCGGCGCGTTCGCGCGTCAGCCGCTGCTCGGTTTCCGCGACCGAACGTTCATAATCGGCGACGCTGATCTTCATCGCCTCGACCTGGGTGCGGAACGCCGAGATTTCGGTGCGCTGGCTGTCGGCGGCCAAAGTCTGTTCGCCGAGTTCGCCGAGAAGCTTGTTCAGCTCCGCTTCCTTGTCGGCGAGGTGCCGTTCGGCCTCGCGCAAGGATCCCGATTTGATCTCGAATTCTTCTTCGGTCGCGCGCAATTGTTCGCGCAGCGTCTTGTCGCGCGCTTCCAGCGCAAAGATCGTTGCGGTTTTTTCGCCGAGTTCTTTCTTGAGCTGATTGATGGCGTCGGTCTTCTTGCCGAGTTCCGCCAGTTGCGAGGTGGTCTTGGCCTTCATCTTCTCGACGCTCATTTCGAGCCGTCGGGTCGACATCGCGAATTCGGCGCGCAGCTGGTCCTTGTCGGCGCGGATTTCTGCGATCGAGAGCGGGGTCGCCGCTTCGAGCCGCTTCATCGTCAGGCGGACGGCGCGGTTATGAACCAGCGGTACGAATAATAGGCAAAGCAGAGCCGCAACCAGGAAGCCGATCCCGAAATACATGACCGGTTCGATCATGACTCTACGCCTCCAACCCCCACCGCAGGATCATGCCACGCAACTTGGCACCGCACCACTTTGGCCGACGATTAACCTAAACCGACTTGATCCGCCGCGCCAAGCATTGATAGCGAATACGTCCGGCGCGCGGCGCCGGATCAGAACGGATTCCAGGTCGGACGCTCGGTGAATTTGAGATAGCCGAGATTGGCGCCTAGCCGGAACCCGACGCCGGAACGGATCGGCACCAGCACAATATTATTGGAGGTGAGCGCCGTCATGCCGAAGCCGCCGATGAAATAGGCGGATCCGTTGATGCCGCCGAAGCGGTCGAAGATCGCCTCGGTGCGCGGCAGGTTATAGACCAGCATCATGGTACGGGCGCCGTCGGCGCCGGCGTCGAAGCCGACGCTGGGGCCCTGCCAGAACACCCGCAAATCGCCGACGTTCTTGGTGTAAAGTGTGCCGTCGCCGTAGCGCAGCCCGCCGACAAAGGCGCCGCTGGCTTCCTCGCCGAGCACATAGCCGTTGGGCTGACCCCATTGGCTCGCCGCCTTCTCGACAACCATGGCAAGCCCGCGCGAGACGCCGCCGAAGAAGCGATGTCCGGCATCAATCAGCTCGTTCGACGAGTACTGGTTGGCTGGCGCCGGCTGCGGCGGCGCCTCCTGCATGGTCTGGCCAGGCGGCGGCTGTGGAGGAACCTGGGCAGAGGGGACCTGAGCAGAGGGGGCTTGGGTCGGCGGCGGTAGCGGCTGCTGCGATACGGGCGGCGGGGCGTATTGTGCCACGGCCGGCCCGGTCAGAAGCGCAATTACCGCGGCGATCCGCAAGGCGAAATTTGCGCTGCGTTTCATGCCGCGCCTTTTGCCGAGTTTCATGGCCCGTTCCCCGCTTAACCCCTTGCTCAGGCGATCGATCTAACGTGAGGCCGAATCGTCCGAATCATTCGAGCTTTTGCCCAGACTATGACGGCAGCACGGCAGAAGAGAAAGCGATACTGCCTCAGTTTTGCGGCCATTGCTGGACTATCGGCCTATGCCGGTTTGACATTCGTTTTGGCTGCCGGCCTCGGCGCTTCGGCCGGCGAGCGGATTGTGGTCGACTGGCATACCGGCTTGCCATCGATGGCTACGACCCGGTCGCCTTTTTCACCGACGGCAAGCCGGTGCAAGGCAGCGCGGATCTCGAATTGCGCAAGGGCAGCGTGATTTGGCGCTTCACCAATGTCGGCAACCGCGCCGCATTTGCCGCCGCGCCAAATGTCTACATGCCGCAATATGGCGGCTACGACCCTGTTGGCGTGGCGCGCGGGCTCGCGGTCGCGGGCAGTCCCAGTGTGTGGATGATCCAAGGTCAGCGTCTGTTTCTGTTTTATGACAACGCGCGCCGCCAGAAATTCGCCAACGACCCGAGTCGCGTGACGGCGTCCGCCGATCGCAAATGGCCGGACGTGCAGCGTACGCTCACGCCGTAATTCTTACACCGGCGTCCGATCGCCCCAGGCGAGGAAGGCCGGGACCAAGAGTTTCGGACTGCCATAGGCCAGCGGCACGCCATCGGGCGCAGTGACTTTGCCGCCTGCGGCCGCAAGTACGGCGTGTCCCGCGGCGATGTCCCAGTCGTGGGTCGGCGCAAGCCGCGCATAGAGGTCGGCTGCGCCTTCGGCCAAGCGGCAGAACTTCACTGAAGAGCCGCACTGCACCAGCTCGGCGTGCGGAAATTGCCCCGTATAGGCCTTGGTGCGTTCCTCGAGATGGGACCGGCTGACCATGATCAGGAACTCGCGGCCGGGTCGCGGACGGGTGTGGATCGCGCCGGGCGCGATCGTGCCCCCCACAATCGGCAGACGTTCCGCGCCGCGACCGACGATGCCGCGCCAGGCCGTTCCGGTCGCCGGCGCAGCGACGATGCCCAGCAGCGGCAGGCCATCGGTCACTACCGCGATATTAACGGTGTATTCGTCGCGGCCGGAGATGAATTCCTTGGTCCCATCGAGCGGATCGACCAGAAAGTAGCTGCCGCCGGCCGCCGTCTGCGGTCGGTCGGTCTGCTCTTCCGAAACGATCGGCACCGCTGACGCGAGCCGCTTGAGACCGGCGCAGATCACGGCCTCAGAAGCCTCATCCGCCGCCGTCACCGGAGAGCCGTCGTCCTTGCGCCGGACATCGGCGCTGCCGGCCACCTCCAGGATCGCCTTGCTCGCCTGCACCACGATGTCGGTCAGCGCATCGATCATTTCCGCGCAGGCAGCGGCATCCAACGTGGGCAAGAGGGGCTCCTGATGACGGTTTTGAGGACCGGAGCGAGGAACGGCAAAGGGCAGGGGGTGTAACACGCTCCGCCAGCAAGCGCACGATTGCCGAATCGCGCGCGCTGTGACACGGACGAGGCCCTTATCGCGCTGCAGCGGAGACCGCATGTCAGCCCCCAAGTCCGCTTCCGTGGCCGGTTCCGCCACGAGTGCTGCCAGTCTTGGCGCGCTCGACCTCGCGGCGCTCCTGTGTTCCCGCGTCTGCCACGACCTGATCAGCCCGGTCGGCGCCATCGTCAACGGGCTCGAGGTTCTGGAAGAGGACAAGGACGAGGAAACCAAGACTTTCGCGCTCGATCTGATCAAGAAAAGCGCGCAACAAGCCTCCGCCAAGCTGCAATTCTGCCGGCTCGCCTTCGGCGCCGCGGGTTCGGCCGGCGCGCAGATCGAAACCGGCGATGCCGAGCGGGTGGCGCGCGGTCTCATCGAGGACGGCAAGACCACGATCGCCTGGAATCTGCCGCGTGAACTTGTCGCCAAAAACCGCGTAAAACTGCTGCTGAACATGCTGCTGATCGCCGGCGGTGCCATTCCCAGGGGCGGTACGCTGACGGTTGATGCGGCCGACGGCGGCTATCGGATTGTCGCGTCCGGCCTCAATGCGCGGCTCACCGCGGCGACCGCCGAGCTTATTGGCGGCGCGTCCGGCCATACGGTCGACGCGCATGCCATCCAGCCGGTTTATACGGGAATTTTGGCCCGCGACTGCGGATTGACCCTCACAGCCGCCCCTGAGGGAGAAATTGTGGTCATAACGGCCCGTTAGACGGGCTTCTTGGCGGCGGCGCAGCGCCATTTATCCTGGTTATCCTTCGGTTTCTGCGACCGAAATTAAACCCTTTGGCAACACACTACGGCCGTCCGATCAGGCTGTCGCGCCTGGCGACGACAGCGCGCGCCGTGCGCGCGGGGTTGAGTGAAAACACGTTGTGGGCTGCCCCGGCGGGGATCCGCGCCGGGGCCGACGAGGCGCGTTGTATGGACGAGTTGCTGCAGGATTTCTTGACCGAAACCGGCGAGAGTCTGGATCGCGTCGACGCCGCTCGTGCGTTTCGAGCAAGAGCCGAACAACGGCCAGATCCTCAGCAACATCTTTCGCCTGGTCCACACCATCAAAGGCACATGCGGATTTCTCGCTCTGTCGCGGCTTGAGAGACTGACCCACGCGGCCGAGACGCTGATGGGCAGGTTCCGCGACGGCATGCCGGTTACCGCCGACGCCGTGACCCTCATTCTGTCCACGCTCCGTCCGGTGGGGATCTTAATTCGCCGGCGGCAGACGCCGCTGAGAAGCGTGCGGAAGCTCCGGAAAAAGCCGGCGGCGGAGCCGCCGACAAGCTTGCCAACCATTCGATCCGCGTCAGCGTCGACGCTCGATTATCTGATGACGACGGTGTCGGAACTCGTGCTGACCCGCAATCAGCTTCTCGAAATCGCCCGGCGCCACGAGGATTCCGACTTCAAAGTGCCGCTGCAGCGGCTCTCGAACGTCACCGCGGCGCAGCCGGAGCAATGAAGAGGTGGGCGCCAAGGTTCGCTCAAGCTTCCTCGCCAGCGACCGGACCTATGGCGCCAGGGGGTGTGGCACGACATGCTGGCGGAAGGCGTGTCATGTGGACTGCATCGGATCGAACGATTGATGCGGCTACAGGCTCTCAAAGCCCGTCCGCGACGGCGTCGACTACCGCCCGATCTGGGTGAGCGGCAGACCGCTGCCATCGCTTCCAACTTGCTCGACCGCAGCTTTGAAGCGCCCGCTCCCAACCGCAAATGGATCGCAGACTTCACCTATGTGTGGACGGCGGAGGGTTGGCTCTATGTGGCGGCCGTGATCGATCTGTTCTCACGGCGTGTGGTCGGCTGGTCGATGAATGCAGCGATGACAGCCCAGCTGGTCACCGATGCCCTGGTGATGGCGATCTGGCGACGAGGCAAGCCCGATACGCTGCTGCATCACTCTGATCGTGGCAGCCAATACACCAGCGAGCAGTTCCAGAAGCTGATGGCCGATCACGGCGTCGTCTGCTCGATGAGCCGCTCGGGGAATGTCTGGGACAATGCAGCGATGGAGAGCTTCTTCTCGTCACTCAAAACCGAGCGGACAGCTCGCAAAACCTATCGGACGCGTGACGAGGCAAAGGCTGATGTGTTCGATTACATCGAACGCTTCTACAATGCTAAACGCCGGCACTCGACAATCGGCTATATGAAGTCCCGTGGAGTGCGAAATGCAGGCGGGATTAGCTTAAGCGAGTGTCAACCGAACCGGGTGCAGGCCAAGCCTCGGTTCTGGACAAACAAAAACCCCGGCCAGTGGCCGGGGTTTTGAATTTCCAGTCTTGCGTGGAGCGCTAGGCCGGGATCTTGGCCTCATCCTCGCTCGGCTCGCGCAGCACGTAGCCGCGCCCCCACACCGTTTCGATGTAGTTCTTGCCGTTGGAGGCATTGGCGAGTTTCTTGCGCAGCTTGCAGATGAAGACGTCGATGATCTTCAGCTCCGGCTCGTCCATGCCGCCATAGAGGTGATTGAGGAACATTTCCTTGGTCAGCGTCGTGCCTTTGCGCAGGCTCAAGAGTTCCAGCATCTGGTACTCTTTGCCGGTCAGATGGACACGGGCGCCGTTGACCTCGACGGTCTTGGTATCGAGATTGACCACCAGATCGCCGGTTTGGATGACCGATTGGGCATGGCCCTTGGAGCGGCGCACGATGGCGTGGATGCGCGCCACCAGCTCGTCCTTGTGGAAGGGCTTGGTCATATAGTCGTCGGCGCCGAAGCCCAGCCCCCTGACCTTGTCCTCGATGCCGGCAAGGCCCGACAGGATCAGGATCGGCGTCTTGACCTTCGACACTCGAAGGCTGCGAAGCACTTCGAAGCCCGACATGTCCGGCAGGTTCAGATCCAGCAGGATAATGTCGTAGTCGTAGATTTTGCCGAGGTCGATGCCCTCTTCGCCGAGATCAGTCGTATAGACATTGAAGCTCTCGGACTTGAGCATCAGCTCGATCGATTGCGCAGTCGCGCTATCGTCTTCAATTAGCAATACGCGCATGCCAGTCCCCTTCCTCGCCGCGCAGGCTCAAGGTCGGCGCCGCAGCGGCGGCCCCTGGAAAACGCCCTCTACAAACTGATTCGGGACACTAACGGCGTTATGGTTAACAAAACCTGATTCTCTCGCGCAAGCATCGAATAGGCAAATTCCGGCGAATCGCCTTAAGATATTGCGTGACAGTGAGTTTTTAGCCACGACCGTGCTCATGTTCCAAATTAAGTTTCGGCGTTAACCGATTCATACGACTCACCCAATCCGGGAGAGCCTGCCTTGCCCCTAAGGACGACTGACCAATGATTAACGTCCCGGGTAAACAAGCGATTAATAAACCGGTGCGGGAAGTAACCATTCTTGCGCTCAGGGACCGATATTTTCGGCGCTATGGCCGAAATGTCGACCGGCCGGGCGCACAGGCCCGGCCATGAAGGCGCTCGCCGGGCAGTTAATGAACTCGACAGCATCGATATCTATGGCCGGGTAGTAGGCGTACGCGGCTTGATGGTCGAGGTGGCGGGACTCGGGCTGGTCGGCGAACGCGGCCGCGAAGTGCAGGAATTCCTCCAGGACGACCTCGGCGATGCCGGTCTTACCCGCTCGGTTGTGGTGGTCTCGACCTCCGACGAGCCGGCGCTGATGCGCCGCGCATGTGACGCTCGCCATCGCCGAGTATTTCCGCGACAAGGGCAAGGACGTTCTGGTGCTGATGGACT
>JBAUCK010000422.1:0-3608 GCA_049677525.1 Xanthobacteraceae bacterium | reverse complement strand
GCGCCGGCGGGCCCTGCCGCGACGCGACGCCCGTCGAGTGCGGCAAGCAACGCCGCGCGCTCGGCGTCGGCACTCGCAAGCCAAGCCGGATCGTCGATGTCCGGCGGGATGCGGCCGTAGATGTGCTGGCCGTCTTTGACGGCAAGGTCTTTCAGATCGCAGAGCCAGGCGTCGATGCGCCGCAGCGCCTCGTCGGCTCCGGCCTTCGCGTCGGGGCCAGCTACGATCCCAGCTTCTTGCGCGAGGCCGCTGCGCTGCGCGGTCTCGACGATCAGCTCGGCGAGCCGCTCGCGACGGCGGCGATCGAGGCCATCGGCTTGCGCATATTCGTCGAGCAGAAGTTCCAGTTCGTGCGCGTCGCCGGTCGGCCCGCCGGCGATGAGCGGCGGCGGCAGATGGCCGATGGTTACGCCGGCAAGGCGGCGCTTGGCTTGCGCCGCTTCGCCGGGATTGCTGACGATGAAGGGATAGATCACCGGCAGCGCGCCGGTGACGATTTCGGGGAAGCATTCTTCGGTCAGGGCGACCGCCTTGCCCGGTAGCCATTCCAGTGTGCCGTGCGCGCCCATGTGGACAAGCGCATCCACTTTCGCGACGTGTTGCAGCCACAGGCCGAACGCGACCAGTGCATGCCGCGGCGGCAGCGCGGGATCGTGATAGTCGGCGCGGCGCTCGGCGGCGCGCCCGCGATCGGGCGGCAGTGCGACGATCATCTTGCCGAATTGTTTCGCGCGAAAATGGAACGCGCCGTCGCGTGCGCCCGGATCGTTGGCAGGATCGCCCCAGGCTTCGCGCAACCGGGCGACGGCCGCACCGGGCAATTGCGTCAGCAGTTTTTCGTATTGCGCGATGGTCAGCCGGGCATCTTCGGAGCCTTTCGACACGGCATCGAGCAAATCGCGCGATGACTGAGGCGGACCCGCCACGGCGTAGCCAGCTGCGGTCAGGTCTTCGAGGGCGGCAATCACGCTGGCCGGCACGTCGAGACCGACGGCGTAACCAGTGCGGCCCGGTGCGCCGGGATAATCCGGCATCAGGATGGCGACGCGCCGCTCGCCCCGCGGCAGCGTGCGCAGACGAATAAGCGCGGCGATGCGATCCGCGACAATCGCGACGCGGTCCGGTTCGGGTCGGCTCACGAGAGCGGTGAAGGCAAGCCCCTCATGCGGCGGTAGCGGGTCCTTGAACGCGATGGTTCCGGCGAGCACCCGGCCGTCGAGTTCGGGCAGCACGATATGCATCGCGAGGTCGGCGGCGCCGAGCCCGCGCGTGCTGTCGCGCCAGGCGGCGCGCTTGGTCGTGGCGCTGACCACTTGCAGCACCGGTACGCCGGGCGCGTCGAGCGCGGTCGGCGTCTCGGCGCTGCCCGCAGCGAACGCCGTCGTAGTGACGATCAGTGCGGGATCGAGCTTGGCGAAGGCGCCACGCAGGAATTGTGCGGCCTCGCCGTCTTTCAAGCTCGTGACGATCAGCGGCGCTGGCGCCAGGCCGCGCGCGGCGAGCGCGTCGGCCAACATGTCGATCGGCGCGGTGTCGGAGGCGAGCAGCAAAGCGCGGTAGAAGATGATCGGAACGACCGGCCGGTTCGGTTCGAGCGCGGCCACCAGTTGCTCGAGCGCGACGGCGCCCTGGCCTGGGATGTATCCGGCAAGCCGCGGCAGTGGCTTCGGTTTGCAGGTTTCCAGATCCGCGCCGGCATGGCGCGCCAGCCGGCGCAATAGGCCGCGCAAATTCTCCGGCCCGCCTTCGCGAAAGAAGCCCAGCAAGTCGTCGAGCTGGTCGGCCGGCAAGGTCGAGGCGGCCACAAGCCGGCTGTCGTCGCGATCTTCGCCCGGCAGCACGGCAAGCGCGAGGCCGCGCTCGCGCGCTAGTGCCGATAAACGTTCGATGCCGTATCTCCAGAAGTCCAATCCGCCGAGGAGGCGCACCAAGATCACCTTGGCGCGTGCGCCGACCCGCTCGATCCACAAATCGACCGACATCGGATGGCGCAGGTCGCGCAAATGCGCGAGCCGCACGCTCGGCAACGCGTCGCGCTCGGCCTGCCAGGCAGCGGCAAGACCCGAGAGGTCGCTGTCGGCGAACGACAGAATGGCGATATCGCCGGGTAGCTGGCCGAGATCGACCGCTTCGACAATCTCATCGAGGCCGGTCGAACTCGTCGTCAACAAGTGCATCGTGGAACTACCCGGTCAAAGCCTGTGTCACCGCGGCGCGATCCAAGCCCTTCAGTCCGATGACCACCAGACGACCTTCGCGCGCCTCGGCCGCCTCCCAGGGCCGGTCATATTGATGCGAGACGCGCGGGCCCACGGCTTGCACGAGGAGGCGCATTGGCTTCCCGGTCACCGCCGCAAAGCCCTTGACCCGCAGCACGTCGAATCGCTCGGCCAGCGAAGCGACACGCGCCGACAAATTCGACGGATCGGCGACTTCGCCGATCGGCACGACGAAGGAATCGAAATCGTCGTGATCGTGGTCCTCTTCCGCGTCGTGGTGGGTGCGGCGATTTGCGATGTCATCCTCGGTGCCGACTCCAAGGCCGAGCAGCAAGGTCTCGTCCACCTTGCCGCCGGTAACGGTCAGCACTTTGACGCTGCGCGGCAGCGCGCTCGAAATCGTCGCCAGCGCCTGATTGACGCCGGCTTCGTCAAGGAGGTCGCGCTTGTTGAGCACGACGAGGTCGGCGCAGGCGATCTGATCCTCGAAGACTTCCTCGACCGGATCGTCGTGCTCGAGCGCCGAGTCGGCGGCGCGTTGCCGTGACAGCGCCTCGAGATCCTGAGCGACGCGGCCATCGGCAAGGGCGGCGCCATCGACCACGACCACAACGCCATCGACGGTGACGCGGCTCTTGATCGCCGGCCAGTGAAACGCCTGCACCAGAGGTTTCGGCAGCGCGAGGCCGGAGGTCTCGATGACGATATGTTCGATGCCGCCTTTGGCGAGAAGTGCATCGAGCGCCGGCACGAATTCGTCGGCCACCGTGCAGCACAGGCAGCCGTTGGCGAGTTCGACGACGTTGTCTTCCGGGCACGCGGCGTCGCCGCAGCCTTTGAGAATCTCGCCGTCGATGCCGACATCGCCGAATTCGTTGACGATGACGGCAAGCCTGCGGCCTTTGGTGTTTGCGAGCAAGTGACGGATCAGCGTCGTCTTGCCGGCGCCGAGAAAACCAGTGACGATCGTGCAAGGTATGCGCGCGAGTTGGCCGTTTGCCGTGGTCATAAGTCAGCCTCGTTGAAATCGATTGGAGGAACGCGCGCGATCAGGCCGCGTTTGAGGATGTCAGGCCGTCCGCGCCACGGCAAAATGCCGTCGGCGGCCGTTGCCAGAAGCCGTGCGCCGTCGACCAGGTCCTGCGCGTTCCCGGTATCGAGCCCGCCGAACACATAGGTCCAGGACCCGTTGCAGCGCAACGCCGCGCTCGGCCCGCGATTGCAATTGGCGAGGCAGCGCAGCCGCCGCACGCTCACTTCCGTGCCGTCGGCGGCGCGTTCGGTGGCGTCTGCGAGCAGCGCGCCGGGTCGCGGCTCGCTGTCGCAATCCTGCGTACCATCCTGTGTGCTTTGGCGCTTGCAGGTGATGCAGACGTAGATGGTCGGGGT